>CANLAV010000026.1 GCA_947487905.1 Bacteroidota bacterium
CACTATGGTTTTGATAATGATTTTGATGATATAAAGGAAATCATATAAATAAAAAAACTAGATCTACCCTGGAAATATTGTTTTAAGGATTACATGATTTACCACACCCCACATATCAAAAAAAAGCCATTTGAGCTTTACTTTAATGATTCCAAGTTACTTAAATACAATAAATCAAAACAACCATTCCCAGTTTTTTCGCCTCCTAAAATATATTTAAAACCTTAATGAATTAATTGTCATATGTCCACCATTTAAGCTAATGCAATAATTATTATTAGGCAGTTTAACCACACTCAAAACAATAGATGTTTTTACTTTATTTTTGAACGACTATTTTTTGAGTGAACGTTTTATTTTTTGTTTTAACCGTTACATAATATAATCCATCACATAAATGTTCGATATTGAGTGCAGAGGTTTTTTTTCACCGGTGATTTTTATCATTATACTTACACGTTACATTTCTTTAATTTATATGCTGTTTCACTTTACTGATATTATCTTCTATTTCTTGCTTTCATCATTATAATAGGCCATGGTCTACAGCATAAAACACTAGTCCTTCGCGTTTAAGTGCACCTGTTTTCTGATATAATTTTTCTATATAAGTGTCAATTGTACGTGGGCTTAAATGTAGTATTGTGCCAATATCTTTAATTGTTTTTTCTTTACAAATTAAACGAAGTACTTCAATTTCACGATTAGTTAATGCGGGTGAATTAAATGGTAATTTAATTTTTTCACTACTAATTGCGCCTTTAGCTAATGCCTCAGAAACAGCTTCTGTAAAATAATTACCTTTTTCTGTAACCATATAAATGGCATCAACTATTGTTTCTATATCGGCATCTTTTGGTAAAAAACCGTTTGCGCCTTTTTGCATTAATTTATAAATAGTTTGATTGTCGAAGTATTGAGACAGTATAATGACTTTTACTGAGGGATGTTTTTGTTTTAAAGTTGTAGTAATTTCAATCCCTGTAAGCCCTGGCATCGATATATCAAGTAAAATTACTTGAGGTTGCTTTATTTTTAATAAACTTAGTAATTCATTTCCATTACCTGCTTCAAATAGGACATCTATTTCTTCAAAATCTCTCAATAAAGCCATTATACCTTTACGAAAAAGACTATGATCATCAACTATAGCTATTGTTTTTTTTATTTTCATGTGTAATAAGTATAATTAAATTTAAGTTAACGGTATCTGAATAATAATTTTTGAATTAGTTGAATCAACAATTCTATATTGGATATTTGCACTAATCATGTGAGCTCTGCCCATTATACTCCTGAGGCCAATACCACTTCCTGATTCAGCTAATTTTTTAACTGCTTCATCTGAAATACCTTCTCCATTATGACTAATGATAATATTTAAACTATCAGACGTTTTATAAACTACTATTTTAATAAGGGAAGCTTTTGCATGCTTAATGATATTATTTGTGATTTCTTTTATCACTAAATACAGATTAACTCTAATATTTTCTTTCAATTCCACATCATCAATTTCATTCGTCATTAATTCTGCCTCAATTATTTTCGCATTATTAATTTGATCAATGAGGTACTTTAAACCATCTATGATGCCAAAATTAATAAGTGGACCTGGCACAATATTTTCTGCTATACTACGAATAGTGTCAATAGTTTCTTTAACAATACTTTCAGTTATTTCTAAAGATTCATTTACCATCTCTTGATTATAAGAGTGTCTTTTGGCTACCCTTACGTGACTTTGAATAGCATGTAACATCATACCTAAATCATCATGAATGTTTCGAGCTATTTTTATTCTTTCTTCTTCTGCAATTTCAAGGGTTGTATTTAATAATTGATGCTCGTAATTGTTTTTTTGTTCTTTAATCTTCATATCTCTTTCTTTTATCTTTTTTTCATGAACTAAAAGTATCACGATAAATGATAAAATAAGCAACACAATTCCAGTGCAAACAATAGCTACTATAAGGGTTAAACTCATGATTTATTTGTTTTCAAAAACCCTACTGATAATAAACTATTTAAAGTAATATTTAGCAAAGCATGTATCATGTTAAATGCCATCCAATAGTGCGCTTCTGTTTTGTCAATCAAATTAGACGTAGCGAAAAAACATAAATTTCCTAAAAAATAAATAAGAGCACCACAATTAAAATAAAAAAATGATGCGTCAGTTAAATTATCATATATCCCGTGTAATATTAAATGTCTAAACGATAGTAGTGCAATTGCAGAAATAAATAGGGCACCTAAAGATTCAGTATAATTAATACGGGATAAATTATCACCCAATTTAAATTCAATGAAACTAAACATAAAAAATAGTGGTATGAAATAGAGTATAGGTCTTATTTTTACGCTATTGGTTTCAAAAAATCGATAAAAAAAAACTATCCAAATTGTTATTTCAATTGGAGTATATAAATTAATAATAACTGTGTTTTCTATGTTAAATCTCATAGTTAGCCACATCAAAAATTCAAAAAAAAGCGCAAAGATTGCATAATAAAAAAGTACTCTTGAAAATAAATGCAATCTTTTAAAATTTAAAATAGCCAAAACACATGGTATAATATGTGATAACGAGGAAGCATATGAAATAACGTAAAAGATTGTAGTATCCATATTCAAATGTAAAAAAAAAGACGGATTACCCGTCTTTAAAAATAAGTGATTAACTATTTAATGGATTAATACCCCCACAATGTGGTGGGCACTTCCAACCTTTTTCAGCTAATAAACCTGTGTAAAGATCATTTTCATCACTATCAACACCTGTTATTACAAAATGAGGCACATGTGCTTTATCTTCTCCAAAATAAATTCTAATACCTACACAATTGGATTGTTCAAGAATATCCATAATTGCTTTTTTACTAAAATATTCTCCTAAAATTGAAGAAGGATGCTCGTTTCTATAATTAGCAGTTAACTCTGCTGCTTCATTCAATGTGATGTCGTGATTTTCTTCGCCTGTAAAACTCATAGTGTTATAATTTAATTGGTTAGTAATTCTCAAATGTAAGAATTCATTTAAATTTTATTTTTTCATTTAATTGATTTAAAGTTTTTGGAGTTTGATTTTCAGATGTTTAGTAAAATGCATCATTTATCTATCCGTTTTACAACGGATAGATTAAGGTTTTATAGCGGATTTAAAAATATGCGTTTATATCTTAAAAACATCCGTTAAGTAGCTGTAAATAGACTTAGTACTCATTTAGCATAATTATTTCACAGTATTTTCGAGGCTAATTTTTTAAAATTGAAACATTTTTTTCAACGTATTTAATTTTGTAGGTAGGACTTTTTACAACAATAAATAAACTATGACAAATAATTCGCGAGATTCTAAATGAGGCACAAAAAGGAAATCCTTAGCTGAATATAGTATTAACGACACGAGGTCTAAAAAAGAATCAATTAGAATTACAAAATAAAAATCATCTACAGAAAGAAATTATAATTCATTAGCATAAATAGCAAATCTTCCAAATAATTAATATGAAAATAAAATCAACTTTAACCGTATTATTTCTAGTTTTAACAACAACTATCTTTTCACAAACTGACAATAAATGGTCTTCTCTTGGTATTGCAGCATCTTCAGGTGATTTTTTTGGCACAACCAATGCATACCCCATCGATTTTAAAACCAATAATATATTAAGAGCTTCATTATCACCTACAGGTTTATTTAATTTAAATAATTTAGCTGGTTCAGGCACTCGTTTATTACAGACTGATGCAAGTGGTAATATTATTTTTTTACCAGCAGGTTCTCCAAGTCAAGTATTATTTGGCGATGGCACTTGGGGCGCAGTTCCAACACCAACAACTTCTGGCCCTTGGGCACAAAGTGGTACAAATGTTTTCACAACCAATAATGTGGGTATTGGAACAAGTTTTCCTTTATTTCCATTAGATGTTTATGGCGATATGCGAGTGTCAAACAATTTGTATGTTGGTGGTGGCATTGTTATTTCTCAAAAAATGCAAGCAACATCCTCTTTAAAAACAGATACAGTTCATTCGGTAACAGGTGAAACAAAATTTACAAGTAAAGTAATTTTAAAACAACAGTTTCAGGTTGATGGCACAAGTTTATTTAATGGCACTTTACAAGCAAATGATATTTCAACTACAGGTTCTATATCAGCAGTTAATTCAACCATAAGTGGATTTTTAGCTACTAATAAACTGATATTAGGCTCTGCTATTGACGATATAAATATTGTTTCACAATCTACTAGCACTGCAAAATTTATTCACATAGGGTTTCCATATGGTCCTAGTTTACCTCCAGCTACAACTTGCATTAAGCCTTTTGTCGGGACTTTGACTAATATTAGTACTCGAGCTTTAATCACAAACCCCGGTTTTTCTAATGTTTTCGATTTTAATAATGATGGTTTAAATGGTTACATCGATTATGGATATGATATTTCAGAACATCCGAGATTGATTGATACAAATGGAGTTGAAGCGCCAGTAGCACCAGTTCCATCATTAAAAATTAATTCGGTTTGTAATGGCGATGTGGAAATAGCAAAAGGAGGAGGGTTTGTGTCTGCTGGTAATTATTTTGAAGTTGGTAATCCTATAAGAAATGGTTCAATTGTAAGCAATATCAATGCATTAGGAAGTAGAGTTGCTCAACGTGTTACTAAAAAATCATATTATCCAGCAAATTACCTAGGCGCAGTAAATGAGATTAATACGCAGTTTTTTGTAAATCGAGATTTTATAAAAGCCTTATCCGTTAATAATACAGTTACAAACACAAATGGTGATGAAACGTTTGTTGTTTATGGTGATGGAAGAACGGCTATTGGAAGTTCTTATGTTGCTCCTGGCTATAAATTGGCAGTAAATGGTAAAATAATCACTGAAGAAGTTGTTGTCCAATTGAGATCTAACTGGCCTGATTATGTCTTTGAAAAAAACTATAAATTAAAATCACTTTCTGAAATTGAAGACTTTATAAAACAAAACAACCATTTACAAAACATTCCTACCGCCAATGAAATAGAAAAAGATGGAGTAAGTATTGGCAGCATTGTAAGTAAGCAAATGGAAAAAATTGAAGAATTAACCCTGTATTTAATAGAACAGCAAAAGCAAATTGATGAATTGAAAAAACAAGTGGATATTTTAAAAAATTAAAAAATCACACTAACTCATTTTTAAATTTTAAATTATGCTAATTTACAAACGTTTACTTTTTTTAGTATTTCTGCTTTTAGTCAACATCCATTGTTGGCAAAGTCAAACTATTTTAAACATTTCAACATCTGTTCCAACAGGAGATTATATTGCAAGAGACAAAGTTGTCGGTTTGCCAGGTAGTAAATTCATTGCTACACCAAGTGCAATTTCACATTTATATTTAGATAAAAATATAATTGCGCCGATTGATGCCGACGGCAATCCATACAGTGGTTACAGCATCAGTAGTGAATACGTAATTGATAAAAATTTACCTGTAGGTGTTGTTAATGGGGATTATTCTATCAATAATGGACAAGCTTTTTATAATATTCCTATTCCTGTTGCTCCTGGCACAGCAGGTTTTATACCAAACCTCGGCATCTCTTACAATAGTGCAAGCACAGAAGGTTTGTTAGGTGTTGGCTGGAACATTTCGGGTATTTCTATTATAAGCAGGTCGCCAAGGGATGTTTTTCATAATTACGCTTCACCTCCTTCTATTAAATCTTCATCTCCGATAAATTTAGACAACTTTGATGCAGTTTATTTGGATGGTAATTACTTAAAAAACACTATTATTGGCTACTCTCCTTCTGCCCCAGCTTATAAGTTAGATAATGATAATTTTTCCGAAGTAACTAGAATTTTTTCTGGTGGTATTGCTATTTCTTATTCTGTTTTAACTAAGGATGGATTAAAAATGGAATATGGCAATACGCCTGATTCAAGATTGATGGTTAAAAACGAATTGGGAGTTGATGTACCTTTAAATTATTATATAAACAAAGTTACAGATAAGCTTGGTAATTACTACACTTACGAATATTATAATTTAAATGGAGAAGTTGCAATTAAGGAAGTAAAATATACAGGAAATACTGCGGCAGCTATAACGCCATATAATTCAATTAAATTTTATTACGATGAGCGACAAGATAAAAACATAAAATTTATAAAAGGAAATAAATTAAAATCCTCACTAATATTAAGAGAAATTGAACTTTTTTGTGAAGGAGTAAGTTTTAAAAAAATTGTGCCTAAATATGATTTTATCGACGCAAGAACGCATCTAACTAGCATTACTGAATACGGCGCAGATAATAGTCATTTGAACCCAACTAAATTTTCCTACGATTTTAGTAATGGCTCTGGTTCAATTACAAATTCAATTATTTCTTCAACTGAATTACCTACAAATGCAGATTACAATGTGGCTGATTTTGATGGAGATGGATTATCAGATGTAATGGCTTATTTATATAGTTCGATTGATCCTGGCAATGGATTGAGAGTTTACACTGGCTGGCAATTATACAAGAACTTGAATGATGGCACCACTTATACTAAAATAACTGAGGATTTAACTGGCGGTTTTATTCCATATAGTTTTTTTGGTGCGTTAGGTGGGGGGCTCCAAGCCCAAGGAAAAACAATTGGAAATTTAAATGGTGACGATAAAGCGGATATGCTGTTGCTTAAAAATAGCGGTATAAATACAATTTACACTCCATTTTATTCTACTGGAACTAGCTTCGTAGCTGGCACTTCTTTTACTTTGCCTTTTGGAGCGCAATTAATATTAGCAGATATTAATGGAGACAAGATACCTGAGGCCATTTCCAATGGCAATTATGGTTCCTCTACTGGATCTATGAGGGTGCATTCATTTGTAACAAACACTACACTATTTAGTAGCTTTTTATTTAATAATTACAAAATTATGTCGGTAATTGATTATGATGGAGATGGAAGTCAAGAACTTTTAATAGAACGTACTGGGAAAGTGGAAGTTTTAAAAATTAAAATTTCAAATACAACTTCTACTACAATGAGTATAAGCGTAATTGACCAAGATTATTTAATGTCAGGTTATGGGCATAATAAATATTATGGAGATTTTAATGGAGACGGTTTAACTGATCAGGTTTATCAAGGTGAGATTAGTCCAAATTTTTTTTTAAGGTATGGTACTCAAAAAAACAACGGAGCATTTCCATCTAGTTTTTTACATTCGCCGTCAACTTCATTGGCTCATATAGTACCTACAATTCGTGATACTACGGAGCAAATTTTAATTACGGATATGAATAATGACGGAAAATCTGACATTGTTAAATTAGTTAGACAAATTAATCCATCCGAATTTTCTACTAGTATAGATATGTATATTACTTATGGGCATGATATAACAAATAAGGTTTATGTTGGTTCTTTCGTAAATAACTTTCCTTATGTAATTGATCGAGGGTATTACACACAATTTGTTGGTCCTTATGCAATGCGACCATATCCAGCAGTTAGTAATACTTACGAACCCGAATTTAATATTGGTGATTTTGATGGTGATGGTTATACTGATATTATTTATAGAAGTAGTAATGGAAAACGTGCGATTATATACAATACTTTTAAATCTCCCTATAATCATATTTATACTCGAAACAAGCTAACAAGGGTTACAAATGGATTTAACAGAACTGTTAAATTTAATTATGGCTCATTAGCCAAAGGCACTAATTATACTAAAGGCTCGGGATCTAGTTATCCTTTTGTTGACACTAAAAATCCATACAGTATAGTGACTTCAGTTTTAAACCAAGATGCAAATAGTAATTTTTATTCTACAAATTACACTTATAGTGGTGCAAAACTAAATATGCACGGCAAAGGTTTTTTAGGTTTTGATAAAATTACAATTCATAATGATTTGTCTCAAACTATTACTTCTACTGAATATTCTTTAAACACAACCTATGCTGAACGTTTACCTATTACCTCTAAAGTTTTTTTATATTCTAATACTGTTAATCCAATTTCAGAAACACAGTATTCATATAACTATATTGAAACTCCTTCATCTGGTATTAACTTAAAACAACATTATTCTCAACTCTCAAATAGTACTCAATTTGATAACATTAAAGGTATAATTACTACTAATGAATACACGTATGATCCTTTTAACAATATATTAACTGCTAAAACGAATGTAAATGGAGGTTTATTAATTGAAACAATTACAAATACTATCGATGCAAATTTGTATGGTAACAAATACCCTACTAAAATACAATCGAGAGAACACGTAGCTCAACGGTTGGGTAAACCAATAATAACAAAAAATAATAGATTTTTTTACAATTCAAATGGTTTACTAAACTATCAAATTAACAATGAAGGTAAAGCATGCGAAAGTCAAATAACATATAACTACAACAGCAACACAGGCGTACCACTAACAATTACAGCAACAAGTGCGGGTAACACACCTCGTGCAAGTTCTTTTGTGTATGATAGTAAGCATAGATTTGTAACAAGTTCTGTAAATCCAATGGGTTATGTTCAACAATCAATTTATGATAATCGCTGGGGGCAACCAATAAAAACTATCGACATTACAAATCTCGAAACTATATATACTTATGATGGATATGGAAGAAATAATAAAATAACAACACCTGATAACAACTCTGTGGTGAGTCTAATTACATGGTACGATTCGGGAATTGATGATATTATGGGAGATCCCTTTCCTGCTTCTAATATCTTAATAACTTCGCAACGTATGGCTCCTAATACACCAATGCAAAAAGATTTTTTTACAGCTTCAGGCTTGCATTTAAAAAGCATAACACAAGGATTTAATTCTAATTATGCTTCTAATTTAAAAACCTATAATAACAAAGGTCAAGTAGTAATTTCAAAAAACAATTATTTAATACCTTGTGTAAATCCTGCATTGGTATTAACAAGTTCTGCTAACTACGATAATTTAAATAGATTATTAAACTCCGTGGTTACAGATGGAACTACTAATTTAAATACATCATTTGCATATAGCCAAATAGGAGGTAATTATAAAACTGTTATAACTTCACCTGACGGTAAAATAAAAGAATCAATTACGGATGCTACAGACCTTACTCTACAAGTAAAAGATAATAACGGTAACACTTTAAATTATGATTATTATAGCAACGGACAATTACAAGAAACTAAGTTGCTTGGAAATATAGTAAATAGTTTTACGTATGATGATTGCGGTAATATTGAAACCCAAGATGAACCGAATTATGGATTTACAAATTATCATTATGACGGCTTTGGACAACTTGTTGATAGAACCAATGATGGAAAAACATTTAATTATTCGTATGATGTATTAGGTAGACCAATGACCATCAATGTGCCGGAAGGTAATTATAACTACACTTATATTGCAAGTGGCGCAGGCTTAGGTAATATAAACACGATAACAGCGCCAAGTGGGGCTGAAACAAAAATGTATTATGATGCCTTGAATAGAGCATATAAAAAAGATGAAACGATTAGTGGCAATCTATTTACTCATTTAACCGAGTTTGATTTATTTAATAATCCTATTAAATTTACATATCCTAGTGGTTTAAAATTAACGATGGAATACAATACGATTGGTTATCCCAAAAAAATAAAAAATAGTACCTCTGGCCAACTACTTTGGGAAGCCAATGAAATGGGAGACTATGGCAACTATACTAAATACACGCTTGGTAATGGCATACAAACAAATAACACTTATAATACATTTGGAGTATTGCAAAATACAAGTGCAGGCACTGTATTTGATCATACTTACAATTTTAATCTACAAAATGGGAATTTAAATTATTTGAAAGACAATTTGAAAAATTTAACTGAAAATTTTTTGTATGATAACTTAGATAGGCTTACCCAATCACAAGTAACAGATAATTTTACTTCGGTAAGTTTAGCTCCACTTAATTTAACCTATGATGCGCAAGGTAATATTAAAAGCAAAACTGACATTGGAAATTATAAATACCATACTACAAAAACCAATGCGGTAATTGCTGTTCAAAATTCATCGTCCTTAATTAGTAGTGTTACACAAGATGTTAACTACACATCTTTTGAAAAAGTTGAAACGATTATTGAAGGAGACGAACAAGCAATTTTTAATTATGGTGCCAATCAAGAACGTGTAAAAGCTGATTATATTAATACGGTATTAGGCACAACAAAAACACGCTATTATGTTGGTAATTATGAAAAAGAAACTGATGGAACAAACACGCGCGAAACACATTATGTAACAGCACCCAGTGGTTTAGTTGGCATGTATGTAATAGAAACAGGGCTACCTGATAAAATGTATTATGCCTATACCGACCATTTGGGTACACCCAAAACCATAACGAATGAAAGCGGCGCCATTGTTTTTGAACAAAACTACGACCCTTGGGGGCAAAGCCGTAATGCAAACACATGGAACTACACAAGTATAGCTACACCACCAAATTGGCTATACAGAGGCTTTACAGGCCACGAGCATTTACCCCAGTTTAGTTTAATTAACATGAATGGGAGATTATACGACCCGCAAAACGCTCGCATGCTTAATGTCGACCCTGTATTGCAAGACCCTACCAATTCTCAAAACCACAATAAATACACCTACGCTTTAAACAACCCATTAAAATATACCGACCCTACTGGCAATGAAGTTGATTTGAATTTAAATCCACAGCTTTTTTTAACGCCCCTAAGTGGGCAACTCTCGCCTGAACAAGAAGATTTATATCATTACAATCAATATAAAGCCATGGGCGGATCATTGAGTGGTTTAAGTGCGGGTTATGAAAATTACGCTGCGGCGCATACAGATAGACGAAACGCCATAAGAAGTGGGGACTTAACACTTACTAGGCTTACCCATTGGAAAACTTGGGTAACTACCACACAATCTGCAAGTGCGGTAAATGAGGTAAATATTGTAATAGACCAAGGAACCGATGAATACTATGGACGGATTGGATATGCCTCAGCAATGGCTATTGCAGGTGGCGATGACCCTATAAAACCTAAAGCTCAAGGTGGCGGGGGGGGTGTTCTAAGCAGTCCAAGAGGCTTTGCCAACGAATTAAAATACTACTACAAATTTAACTCAGGTACGGACTATCATTTGACCCAAGAGAGGTTTAATGATGTATTCAATCAAGCACATCAGAATAATGCTATACAATGGAATAAGGTTACGAGATTAGCCAACGGAAATTATAGCATCCCAGTAAATTTTTATAAAACAGATTATGACTTTGCTTTTGGTAGAGCAACAATGAATTTCAGTTTTGATAAAACCAATGGTTTTAAGCCAGTAGGTTTTTATGATATTTGGGATTTAGACCCTAAAGCTTGGGGTACTCGTTCATATTTTAACGAAGGAGTGACGCGCTATTTTAATTGGCAGTTAAATGGTGGTAAACCATTTAAAGTAACCTATCCATAATTATAACCTGATATGAAAAAAAAATTAATAATTACTATAATTCTAATTATACTAGGCACAACAGTATATTACCTTTTCTTAAAAAGAACGCCTTACAATATTGCAAGTAATATCGCAGGTTTTAAAGTTTCAACATCATTGCAAGTTGAACAGTTTCAGGATGATTGGTCAAATAATCCTGGTGGCGATGGAGAATCATTTATTCTTTTTTCACTTCAAGAAAGTGAAAAAGAAAAACTGGTAAATGATTGTAAAATTAATAACTATAAACCACTGCCAATAAAGGATATTTTACCAGACAATTTTATTTACAGGTATGTCAAAAAAGAAAATCAATCAGGGTTTTATAAATTATATAAAGACAAAAAAGACGAAAGAAACTATCAAATAACAGTCTTAAACTTACACGAGAATAAATTAATTGTTTATAATGTAATTTACTAATAATGACAAAGCCCTATAACTCGGGCTATTAGACCCAATAAAGAAAAAAACAAATAGCCTTGAAGTATACAATAATTAGAACCAGTTTGAAATACAATGCCATGATGAATGGTATTATGGGCGAATGGCATTTTAATAATTACACTAATACATGGAAAATAGATTATTCAAAACTAGTTTATAGCCGTACTTTTAGACATGATTTCACATACAAAATGGGAACTAAGAGCAAAGATATATTTGAAAACTTGCAATTATTAATGGAACTAAATACGGATGGTGAGGCCTCGCTCAATCCTACACCAAGTTTTAATGATGGTTATAACCCTCAGGAATATTTAACTAGTGGCGATGACCCTAAAAAGTCTAAAGCTCAAAGTGGTGGGGGTTTGAGTAGTACAAATGATTGGTTGGGTTACGCAGGGTATGCAGAAGGTGCAATTGGAGCAGGTCAAATAGGAATGTTAGGTTACCGACAATCACTATCAATAAGCAGTAGAATAGGAACATTTGGAAGTTTTAGTTCTACATACAGAGCTTTAGGAATAACAGGTAAAGTTCTTGTTAGAATTGGTTACGTGGGTGCTGTCACTAATACAATTGTTGATTTTAATTCAATGCAAAGCGGAGAGATTGGTTGTGGTAGATTTGCATATAGGACTGCGGGAACACTTGGTTCTATTGGTGGAAGTATTGCTATTGGTGCCTCCATGGGAGGACCTTGGGGAGCAGTTGGTGGAGCAGTTATAGGTGGTGCATCTTGGGCTGGAGAAAAAGCGTACGATGGTTATATGTATTTGCAAACGCAAATGTCTATATATATGACCAACCTTGAAAACGGTTTAAAAAGCGGCTGGGTGCCTGGGAGGTAATTATGATATTGAGACAAAGTTTTAAAAACCATTTTATCGTTTTTGAATTTACTTTAAGTATGACACTAATACTTTTTGGTGCTTGGTGGTATTTTAATTACGACCCCTCAATATTACTTATTGGTGGGCTTTTCCATTTACTGTTTACTATTCCTGCATTATATATGCATATTGAGTATTCCATAAGAAATGTAGGTGAAGAAATAGAAATTAACTACAATGAAATAATTGTAAGAAAAAATGGAGAAGAACGTAAATACCCAATAAGTGAGCTATCAAAAGTAATTGTATATAAACCAGCAAGTCTTGATAAAGGAGGAGTGCCTTTTTCAGCAATGGAATACTATCGCTATGCTCGTATTATTACCAATTCAGGAGAAGAAATTATTATTACTTGTTTTATGACATTAGATATAGAAGGAGCGGTAAAACAGCTATCAGGAATAACTTATGAGAGAAAGAATAGAATAGCTTTTTTATTTTGGAAGTAACAAAGAAGCCCCGAATTGTGGCTTTTAAAACTAATAAATAAAGAGAAAAAAAAAATGCCTTTAAAATTTAAAAACCACATGAAAATAAAAAACAAAATAATATCATTATTTATAATAGTGTCAAATTTGGGATTGGCTCAATCAAAAATTGAATATACTTATTCGGGCAGTGGCAATCGTACGATGAGGCAAATCAGCTTTTCTCCATTTAGGGTAGGATCAAAGGATAGTATAGATTCTGCAAAAGAATTCCCTAAGTTATTAATGAATGAGGGTATAAGCGTCTATCCAAATCCATCAAAAGACTTTGTAAATGTAAGCATCAATGATTTCGATAGTTCTCAAAAAAACAACCTTACCCTAATTGATGCAAAGGGGAACGAAATATTATTTCAAACTATAAAAAGTCAAAAAACAGAATTTAATATTTCTCAAATAAAATCAGGCGTGTATTATTTTCGCGTAGTAAAAAATGAAACTATTTTATTCTATAAACTTGTTAAGATTGAGTAATAAATGAAATAAAATTAAAATTATCATCTTTTAATTCTTCATTTAATTGATTTAAATTTTTTGGAGTTTAATTTCCCATTGTTTAGTAAAATGTATCTTTTTTATATCCGTTTTATAACGGATATATTAATGTTTTATAACGGATTTAAACACATGCGTTTATATCTCAAAAACATCCGTTGGTTGTCTATAAACACACTTCGTGTGTATTTAGTAAAACTATTTCGCAATATCTTCGGCGAAATTATTTAAAATTTTAATGTCAAATTGAAATTGACTTAAAGAATCTTTTACAATAGAAAAAATATGAAAAACAAGAATACATCAAAAAAATATAACAGAAAACTAATTTAAACCAAAACATTTTTTTCACCTTTTAAAACAATAACTTAATAATGAATCGTCTGACCAAAAAAATTCTCAATCTAACACTTTTATTTATTTTGCTAAATTTTAATATTAGAGCCCAGTCAATATCATCTTACACATATGATTTAAGTAATACTTCGATAAACTGTGGTGGCATGTTGCCAGAAGTAAATCCTATACCAAGAGTATTAACACCAAATTGTTCAGCAAGCTCGCCTGATTATATTAATAAATATAGTAAACAATCAACATATATTCCAAATTCTAACTCTCCTTTAATCACATTAAAAATGACTTTTCATGTCATTTTAAAAACGGATGGAACTGGTCCTTATCCTATTTCAACTGGTGGAATTGCTGAATTGACGAATTGTGCTAACTGGATGCATAATTATCAAGAGCGATACTCTGTAGACCCAAGAAATGCATCATATTCAACAGGTGATCCGCTTTTTATTACTGGTCCAACCGGCTCCTATCAAGATTCTAAAATTAATTACGAACTAACAAACATATATTATTATTACGATAATGCTTTGAATCTATCAACTGATCCTAATGCATTATTTAATTTAATAAATTCAACTCATCCAGGAGCAACTGATGAAGGTTTACCTATTATATTTAATAGTGGCTATTATCTCGGTGCAACTGGATTTCAAAGTATATTCAATGGAGCGCCATATATACAGACATTTTCGGGAACAGACCCATGGTTTTTACAATCACATTTAAGACATGAAATTGGTCATGCTTTCGGATTACTTCATACCTATTTAGGTGGATGTTGCCCTGATATTTTGGATTGTAATGCATCAGATTTTTTATGTGACGTATTCCCAGTAAATAATAGCATGTGTGCATCAGGATCTTTTCCATGCAATATTTGCCCTGAAGGCTCACCAAATTCGAGTAATAACCTTATGGGTGGCCAAGGAGGAAATGGATGGATGTCTTATTTACAAATGGCTAGAAAGCGCAGAAATGCTCATCTTGTAAGCAATAATATTAGAAAATTCATGAAAGAAATGACTTCTAGTACAATTGCTCCTTGGGTAATAACCAGTAATGAAACATGGGATTTTGACATACAAATGTATGAAGATATAATTGTTAAATCAGGAAATACTCTTACGATAAAATGTAAAGTTGGAATGGCCAATAATGGGCGTATTGTTGTTGAACGCGGAGCAAGATTAATTATTGATGGGGGTGAAGTATATGCTTGGGGCAGTAGCTGGTCTGGTATTCAAGTTTGGGGTAATTCTAATCAAAGACAATATATTTTAACAACTGGTCTTGCACCAGACCATGGTATTGTTGATGTAATTAATTTAGGTACTTTACGTGATGCTGTAATAGCAATAAGTACTGGCAAGTTTTTTGATAATGGTGATTTAGATTGGGGTGGATTTTTTGGTGGCATTATTCGTTGCAATAATGCTAAATTTATTAATAATTGGAAAGGGGTTGCTTATTATACTTATCACAATAAAAATATTATTGGAAATATAATTCCAAATGTTGGATATTTTTTTAATTCTGTTTTTGAAACAACTAGTAATTTAAAAGACAGTAATTTATTGACACCAGACGCATTTGCTACATTATGGGCTGTTGATGGAGTGAAATTTCTTGGTAACACTTTCCGCAATACTTCATTAACAGTTCCATCATTAGACAAAAGAGGTAACGGTATCGTTAGTTATGATGCTAGTTTTATCGTGGATAGGTATAAAACAGGTTGTACCATTTTTAATTCACTTTTAGGTCAATGTGCTGCATGGAGTACAAATAACCCGTCTACATTTAGTAATCTTCAATATGGGATTTATACACAAAACACTTCACCATTTAATAACATAAGAGTAAATGATAATGATTTTATTGCATGTAATAGAGGGGTTTATATGGGCGGTACTTACTATGCGAGTATTACTAACAATAGAATTAATGTTGGTGATGGTTTATATTCCATCCCTTTTTTACCATATGGCATTTATTCTGAAAACTCTTCTGCTTATGATATTTCAAACAATTCAATTTTCACTACCCAAACAACACTTTATGGTCAAAGTAAAGCTACTGGTATCGTAGTAAATGGTTCTAATGGCTATAATAACACAATTTATCGCAATAGTATGAACATGATGGCAAATGGTACTACAATTTACGGTGATAATCAAGGCCCAGGAACAGGCAATGGTTTAAAGTTGAAATGCAATAGTTATGGACAAGGATCGGCAGGCCTCAATGCAACAGATATTTTAATGGGCAAAATATTATTTACTAATGGGAAAATTGATGCGATGCAAGGTTCTCCATCAAAGGGGGCAAATAATTATTTTACTAGAAATTCAAATGATTTTTACGATGCATATTCTACTTTAATACCTTCAAGCAATCCTGTAGGTTCTTTTAATTATTATTTTAATATGGATCCATCTAATAAAACTGAACCTTTGTTTTTTTCTCCAACCTTATCTCCAAATATGATTTTACAACCATTGAATTATGCAAATATGTGCCCGGCAAGTTTATTTAGTATCACAATGGAAATTGCAGGCCCAAGAACAGCACCCTTTGCAAAATCAATTATTACTGCAAATACAGCATCTATTTCAATCCTTAATACTAAATTAGATGGTGGTAATACTCAATACTTGCTTAATTCGATTAATTCAATGCATCCAGATAGTCTTGAAAATTTATTGGAACTAAATAGTCCATACTTAAGCGACGAAGTGTTATCTGCATATTTTAATAAAAATACGACAACGATGGAACAACTAAAAAAAATACACGATAAAAACAAGCCTGTAAATGCAATGGTTTGGCAAGTTGTTTTAGACAAAAATTTACCAAATGATATTTTAAACGATGTAATTGAACAACAATCAACTTCAATAATTAGTCCAATGCAAAAACTATATGGTGAAATTGCAGATTTAAATCAACAAAAAGGATATATTATTGATGAAGTAATCCGCGTTTTACTTAATGATACAATAAATGGAATAGACCAAGCTACAATTATTGATTTAATGAAAACTGATAACCGTTATGATGCAGAATCTAAACTTTTATCAACTTATATAGCACTTGATAAATTTACTGATGCAACAGTATTGTTGGCAAGTATAAAAAACAATATGGGAGGTGTCTTAGATGATTTTTGTAAATTGCAAGAAATATTAATATTTTTAAAGCAACAGGCTAACAGTATTTTTGCTATTAAAACTGATACTATAACTAAAGATATTATTGAACAAATGGTTTATTGTCAAACAGACGAGTGCAGCAATGGTATAGCCAATGCTAGTGCATTATTGAAATTTATATTTAACAATCAACGTTTTGAATTTATTAGTTTAAACAATGAAACAAGTGGCTCAAGGTTAAATAATTCCAATAGTGAAAAGTTATTAAACACATCTAAATCTGCTGTATTCAAACTATATCCTAATCCAAGTTATGTTAATGCTGATCTATATTTAAGCAATAACAATAGTATTTCAAATTCTGAAGTTTTAATTTTCGATATTATGGGTAAATTAGTAATAACACAAAAATTAGATTCCGAAGGGACTACTCATTTAATTCAAACAAAAGGATTAGATTCAGGCATGTATTTAGTATGTGTATTTATTAATGGCGAAATAACTGATAAACAAAAATTAATTATTGAATAATCTTTTTTTTGGAAACAATATAATTCTGACTTACTTTAAAGTGAAAAAAAACTATTTTTATATAATAATCTTAATGTGTTTTAGTTTTATTACTAAATCTCAAGTGCCACCTTCATATGTAAATATTACTCATGGCATTTCTGGCATGCAAGATTATACGCCTAAAATCATTAAGTTTAAATCCAATTATTATGGAGTTAGCACAGCAGCATGGCCAGGAATCGAATTTACAATAACGCTTACTAAATATGATACTTTATTAAATGTAATTTCTCAAAAAACTTTAGGTTTTCCTAATAAAGCTTTATTATCTACCATTGGTAATAATATTGAAGTAAACAATATAGATAGCTCAATTTATGTTTCAGGATTAATTAACCAAGATTATTTTGGTGTAAAGAAGTTAAATGGAATTCTTTGTAAATTTGATAAAAACTTGGATACGCTTTGGCATAAATCTTATAAAAACACAAATGATTCTGCTATTATATTTAATGGAATGGTAATGATTTCTGACGGCATTTTATTGTATGGACAAAGCGCCGAATTTGATTTATACGGCGATTGTTTTGTAATGAAAGTTGATTTTAATGGACAAGAATTGTGGCGTAAAACCTTTCAAATTCCTGGTCAAATTGGTTATTTCTTTAAATTAATTAAAACTAAAGATAAATGTTTTATTGCTGTAGAAAATTTATTAGATTATCCTATATGGGGTTACTCAGACATTAAAGTCACAAAATATGATAGTTTATTCAATGTAAAGTGGCAACGGATTTTGTATTCCCCATTCTTGGATGAATTAGGCGATGTAATTATTTTAAGTGATAGTAATTTAGTAATTACACAAGGATACTGTGTAAGTCAAAATAGCCCGCCATGGGGTACCAATCAAAATAGACAATGTATAAATAAATTGAATATAAATACAGGGGCAACTATTTGGCAAAAAAAATATGGCAAAATTAGTCCTTACATTCAATTATATAGTATAATTGAAACCAAAAGTAAGAAGCTTTTAGCTACAGGAAATATGGGAACTGCCTATGCATCTAAGCCATCCGGCACTTATATTGGAACAGCATTATTAGTAAATCAAAATGGCGATAGTCTTAATTATCAAGAGACTTTTTCAGACTCTATTTCTCAAAGAAATTATTTATATGATATTGTTTCCTCCAATAATGGATATTATTGCGCTGGTTCAACCCAAGTTGCTATTTACAGTGGAACCGTAGTAAGTAGATATGAGCAAGAAAATTGGTTTGTAAAAGCTGATTCTAATGGTTTTTTTAATTCAAATTATGTTCTAAATGTCTCTTCAAATAACAATAGTGATCAAAAAATCTATTTTTTTCCTAATCCAGCCCAAAGCATTTTAAATTTGAATGTACCATCTAACTTATTAGAAAATAGTTTATCTTTTGTTATTTATGATTCTATGGGAAAAATTATTTTAAAGCAATCTATAAATTATTCCAAGACAATAGTAGATGTTTCTAGTCTTTCAAAAGGATTTTATATTTCATCAATTGTAACTCAAGAGAAAGTGATATTTACTAGTAAATTGATAATTCAGAATTAATAAGTATGAAAAAGAAAATAATCACTTCACTATTTATTATTCAAACTTTATTTTGTAGTGCTCAAATATGGTCTAATCTTGGCGCAGAATGGCATTATGGCTATGTCAATTATGGGCCGCCTGTTTCCCATGGTTACTTAAAATTGAAATATGTAAATGACAGTTTAATAGGAAGTGTAACGTATAAAAAATTAAAAGTAACCCCATATTATGCTTATACATTTGGCATGTTTACAAATTACTCAATTCTATTAAACGAAAATAGTAAGCTAATAACATTATTTACTGGCAATATTGACACTTTATTTAATTTTAATGCCAATATTGGAGATAAATGGTTAAGGGTTCGTATTGGATCTACTAGTAGTGATATTACGCGAAGATACGTCACTGTAATAGATACGGGTCATGTAATTATAAATAGTATGAGTCTAAAAAAATTAGTATTAAGTTATCAGCATGGTGGTTATGCAACAGCAACAGTTACTAATTATTTAGATACCATTTATGAGAAAATAGGAAGTGTTAAACAGTTTTTAAACCCAGCAGAAATTGAAACAACACCTATGATACCTGATGTTTCAGGTAACAAAGTATTTGCCAATTTCAGATGTTACTCAGACAATACGTTTGCATTATATCAATACTCAAGTGCTTTAAATTGTACAGCAGTTGTTGGCATTGAAGAAAATAAATTATCCATTAATAATATTTCAGTATTTCCAAATCCAACAACCACTGTTTTAAATATCATTGATAAATATCATCAATTTAATAATGCCACTATGGAAATAAAAAACTATTTAGGTCAAATAATTTTAACTACTCCTTTTTCCTCGCAAATAAATTTATCTAATCTTTCCGAAGGTATGTATTTTTTAACTTTAAAAGATGAATTTAATTTTAATACTATCAAAATTATAAAACGCTAAACTAATTGGAAAGTGAACAAAAAATAATTTTTATTGAGAACACTTTCCTCATATAAAAATAATTAAAATTTAACTATTTGAAATCAAAACTTATAATTAAAATTTTAGTACTATCTATATTCAGTTCATACAATAAACAGAAGTGGAAGTTACTGTTTACTCAAAACATAATATACCAATACCTAACCCAAGTGTCTTATTATATATTCATTTAGATCAAAGTAATTTCAGTAAACCTGATAAAGTTGCTGTTACCAGAGAAAAAAAATGCAATTACTATTTTAGGTTTAGAGGTAAACGAAATTATTGATCTACAGTTCTTTGTGAAAGTTAAATTGGTAAAAGCATAGGCCCCTATAAAGGAAAAACATAGAAATATTATTGATTTACTTTTAAATTAAATAACAAAACATATTATCAAATTATTCTTTTACATTTTTAAGTAATATAAATTCCTAAATAATAAAAAACATGGAGAAAATAAGTTCATTAAATTTAGATTTTGACAGGGTATTAATACAGTTAATTATTCCTGGGCTTGCGGCCTTTTTTCCTTGGGCAATTATATTCCTAAATAGTCATCACTTTGAAAGAGACTTTTTGTTTAAAAATCTGACATTATTGATAACTATACTTTCAATTTTGAGTTTAATAGTTGGAATAATTTTAGAAAACCTAGGTAGTATAATTGAAGTTCATTTTTATGATAAAAAAAATGGTATTGAATTTCCAAATTATATGGATATATGGAAAGAATTTCTATGTTTAAATTATGCTGGAAATGAACCAACAGGTCATCGATATTTAAGAAACATATTACTTCGTATGAAATTTGAATTATCTTTTGGACTAGGATTAGTGCCAATGGCAATAGGACTTATTGTCCTTGATAGTCAGACTTTAATATTTAATTCGATCATTATTAAAATTTTATTTTTTTATTTTTTTCCATTAGCATCTTCAATTTATTTGATTTTTATAGAAGCTCGCTCTAGTTCCAAAGTATTAGCAAGGACTAGAGAAATATTAGTTTTAAAATATGGTAAATAGGTGTTCCTCAGCAGGTGCAAGCAATAAATCGCGCCAAACCAAAATAGCACATGCTTTAGCTAAGTCTTTTCAAGGCTTTAAGCATAAGCTATTTTGCCTTACAGGCTTTGGGTTTGTCACGTTTTTTGCTCGTTGCACGTGCTTTCGTCACGGTAGCTTCCTCATTGCTCAAAACCACTTCATTCATTTCGTTTCACGTTCTGCCCATATAAAATGGGCTACCGTTTCTCTTCATTCATTTCAGCCGTTTTTCACAATGCCAGCTACCAACTTTTCAGCTCGCCTGCATCGTCGTTCGGGCTTCGGGTATTTTTGTTTTTTATTGCAATAAATAATTGCAACAAAAAATACCCTTGTGTTTCTATCGTGTGGCATAAATTAAGGCAAATTAATTTATTAGTTTGCCACACTTGCCACATAGTTTGCACCCGCGCTCATCGTTCCTCTTCGCGCTCCCGTGCTGCACACCCTCTCTCCGCTCGCAGGAGGCTCGCCGCACATCGGATTGCAAATCATTCATATCGTTCATTTTGCTCCACGGTTATTCATTGGACAATGCTAAATATTGGTGTTTGATTACACAAACTCCAATTAAAGCAATTTTAAAAATAATAACTGAAAGTTCTAATTATCCCTTATAACGTAACCTTTTTCCAACTTTGGGAGTTCATCAATACTTTAATTGTTTGAAAATCATCAATAAAGTTCGATACATCTAACACGTAGGGTACACTAAAAAGCAGAAGTTAGACTTCTGCTTTTTTGCTTTACATGATGAATCTCAAAAACTTGATTGAAAATTCCGATGCTAATTCATGTTTATTAGAATCTGGCTATTATTAAGGCCTAACGTATTGATAACTATTACTTTTTAAATTAGTCTATTCTTAATCATTTAGGTGTTAATTTTAAATACGAAAACATCCATAAAAAAAGCAGAAGATTTCTCTTCTGCTTTTTTGTTTTCAATTAGTTATTAATCTTAGTTCTTAATCACTTTGATGGTTTGGTTTTTACCATGTTGATTTAAGTTCATAAAATATAAACCATTGTGTTGGTTTTTTAGATCAATCGTTTGTTTTCCTGCTAATACTGTTTCAGCATATACAACTTGACCTAACGCATTGGTAATCGTTACTTGCGTCGTTGCATTTAAATCTAATGTTATTAATCCAGTTGTTGGATTTGGATACACACTCACATTTAATTTAGCTGAACTCAATTGTTGGATACCAACGCAGTCATTCACATTCACCGTTACGTTTGCTGTATTCACACAACCATTTACATCCGTTCCACTCACGTTATAAATTGTAGTGGTTGTCGGTGTTGTTGCAGTCGTTGCAGTTGTTGCTCCTGTATTCCAAATATACGTTGTTGCGCCACCTGCTGTTAACGTTGCTACTTCACCTAAACATATTAATGTAA
>CANLAV010000027.1 GCA_947487905.1 Bacteroidota bacterium
CGGCATATAGCAAACAAGGATCCGCATTACCTTGTAATGTTTTACCGCTTCCGACAATGATTCTAGCATCTTGTGGATTAATAGTCCAATCTAATCCAATCGTATTGCAATGTAATTTTGACATATTGGCTAATGCAAAGTGTGCATCTTTTGCAAATATGGTAACAGGAACAATTGGAGAAATCGCATCACAAATTTTAGAGATGTATTGTAATGAAAATGCAGTGTATTGATCGTTTCCTAAAACACCTGCCCAACTATCAAAAATTTGAATCATATCGGCTCCAGCAGCTATTTGTGCTTTTAAATAATGGATGGTGCTTTGTGTAATTTTTTCAAGTAATTGATGCGCTAATGCAGGTTCTTGATACATTAATTTTTTAGCTTGACTAAATGTTTTACTTCCGCTTCCTTCAACCATATACGCCATGATCGTCCAAGGAGCGCCAGCAAATCCAATCAGTGGCACTCTATTGTTTAGTCCTTTTTTTGCCAGTTCAATGGCTTTCATAACGTATCCTAAATCATTGCCATCAGCTATGTGAAGGGCATCAATGTCTGATTGTGTTTTAATTGTTTTTTCAAAAAATGGACCTTTAGCTTCAATCATTTGATAAGGTAAACCCATCGCCTCTGGTATCACTAAAATATCCGAAAAAATAATCGCAGCATCAACACCCAAAATATCAACTGGTTGAATCGTAACTTCAGCCGCCATTTCAGGGTTTTTCACAAACTCAATAAAGTTTTTTGCCTTAGCTCTAACGGCTTTATATTCTGGTAAAATTCTTCCAGCTTGACGCATTAACCATACTGGAACTCTTTCTACTTGTTCGCCTTTGGCTGCTCTTAAAATCAAATCGTTTTGGTACATCTTACTTAAATATTTCCGTTAAATTAGTTTTTATACGCTTACACAAATCGTCTAAGGGTAAATCATTTTCATCTTCACCAAAAGGGTCTTCAATCTCTTCAGCAATCAATTCTATACTTGCAAACACATATAATACTATTACAGTGATAACAATGGTAAGATAGCCAAATTCATATCCAAAAAATATAGGTAATGACATGCAATACAAAAAAATCATTTTCTTTAAAAAAATATTATACGAATAGGGGATTGGAGTGAATTTAATGCGCTCGCATGCGCCACAATTATCTGTAAAGGATCTTAATTCATCATTTAAAATAATGAGGTGTTCGGCCGTTAAATCCTTGTTTTGATGCAGTATAAATATCTTTTTATAAAGGTGTTTGGCAATCAAATTGGGTTTGTGTTGGGCGTCAGCAAATTCAGATAATGACATCGATTTTGTTTCATAAAATTCTGATTGTATGTATTTATCTCTTAAATGATTTTTTACCGAGAAAATATAATTTGTAATTAAAATTTTAAAATCTTCTCTATCGCTTTTATGATTAATAATGGTAGCTAATTTTAAAGATAAATTTCTTGAATTATTAACTAAACTTCCCCATAATTTTCTTCCTTCCCACCATCTGTCATACGCTGAGTTTGTTCTAAAAACAAGCAACATAGATAATATAAAACCTAAAATGGAATGCATCACTGTAGGGTTTTTTATGTTAATATGAAAAAAATGAAGTTCAAAATAAACAATAAAACCAGCGTATATAGCAATCGATACCAACGAAAAAAATAATTGTCGAAACGTATCACTTTTATGAAACTGAATAATGAGTTTAAACCAATCTTTTGGGTTGTAGGTTACCATATGATGGCAAAGATAATGTTTATTTCAAGATAGTTTTAGCGATGTTTTACTAAAAATGAGGGCGCAAAAAATGGGTAAGCTACTTTCATCGCACCGCTACAACCATCTACCCTTGCTATGTTCCCATCCTGGGGGATTTGACAGGAGCTGGTCGTGAAAGACTTACCCGCTGCAAAAATAGAAAAATATTTCGTTATTCGCATAATTTTCGCAAAATTTGTATGTTGTATATTATTACACACCAATTAAATTTAATTTATGAATATTTCAATTGTCATTCCTCTATATAACGAAGCTGAGTCATTACCTGAATTACATAGTTGGATTAAAACCGTAATGGATCAACATAAATTATCTTATGAAGTTATTTTTGTGGATGATGGAAGTAAAGACAATTCATGGAATGTGATTGAAACGCTTGCACGTCAAAACTCCGAAGTAAAGGCGATTAAGTTTAGAAGAAATTACGGAAAATCTCCTGGCTTGTTTGTAGGCTTTGAAGCCGCGCAAGGTGATGTAGTTATAACTATGGATGCTGATTTACAAGACTCACCCGATGAAATACCAGAGTTATATAAAATGGTGACTGAACAAAATTTTGATTTGGTAAGTGGATGGAAGCAAAAACGTTTTGATAATGCTGTTACAAAAAATATTCCTTCCAAATTATATAACTGGACCAACCGAAAAATATCTGGTATTAAATTACACGATATGAATTGTGGATTAAAAGCTTATCGAAAAGATGTTGTAAAGAGTATTGAAGTGTATGGTGAAATGCATCGTTTCATTCCTGTTTTAGCTAAAAACGCAGGGTTTTATAACATTGGTGAAAAAGTAGTTCAACATCAAGCTCGAAAATATGGCGTTAGTAAATTTGGCTGGGAACGTTTTATCAATGGATTTCTTGATTTATTAACGATTACGTTTTTATCAAAATTCGGAAAAAGGCCTATGCACTTTTTTGGATTAATTGGAACAATCATGTTTGCAGTTGGTTTATGCACGGCACTATATTTAGGATGTGATAAGTTTTATCATGTGTTTATCACTCATTCTCGCGCTCGCTTGTTAACAGATCGACCTTCTTTTTATATTTCATTAGTGAGTATGGTTTTAGGAACAATGTTATTTTTAGCCGGTTTTATTGGCGAATTAATTTTACGTAATTCGAGCGATAGAAATAATTATTTATTAGATAAAAAAATAAATCTTTAATTAGTAATGGCTGAGGAACAACCAAAACGCAAACAACGTATTCCTCTTTCTCCTGAAGAATTGCATTATTTAATTAAATTGAAACAGTTAAAGCAAACAGAAAAAATAGAAAACTTTAAACAATCTATTTTTTTTAAGACCTTTAATGTTTCAAATGTGATTTTAAGCGCACTACTAGCCTATTATATTTTTAGTGTTTTATTTGGTTGTGCTTGGCAAAATGATACCATCAAGCATGTTTCTGTTTCTCGTTCAGGAGCTTTTAACAAGGACAACGGCCAACGTTCAATTGTTGAGGTTAATCTTGAAACTCTAGAGGAAGGTAATTTCACCATTAAAACGAATTTATTTTTCACCGAACCACTTACAGAGCAATCTATTTCGATAGGGAAAGATGTTGTTTTCGGAAAAATTTTAAAAGTAAAGTTCAGCAACGATGATCGGTTATTTTGGAATATTTATACCTATCCTTCCTTTAGTTTATGCATAATGGTTCTTCTATTAGGATTGTTTATTTATGCCGTTAATAAACATCTAACTGTAAATGGATTACTTATTGCCTTTGGGTTATTTTTTTTAGCAAATCTTTATTTTTTGTGTGTATAAAAAAAGCCCAGAAAATTCTGAGCTATTTTTTTATATCAATCTTTGATGTTTAATCTAAGCGTAACGTTGTGTTTGCTATGACAACGCCATCACAGGTAATTTCTATGATGTAATTGCCTGGCACTAATTCTCCTTGTCCTTCACAGTAAGTCACGCCACTAATTTCTGAATTAGAATAGTTAAGTGTTTCTTTTCCGGCAAAATAACCACTCGACTTATTAAATTTAAATCGGTAATTATCATCATAGCTTTTAGCCATTTCTTTTCCATCGGGAGTTATCACACGAACAAACACCGTTTTTTCGCCACTTTTTGCAATTTTATTTTCTCCTAAAGAAAATGCCACTTTTATTTTTTCAGTTTTAGATGCTTTAGATGTTTGTATTTCTTTTTTACCACCACTTTTAAATTTAACACCTTTTGCAGAAACATTAAAGCAAGACAAAATAGAACCTTTTTGAATAGTTGCATTTAAGTCTTCTTTCTCTTTATTAAGGTTGGTGGTTTTACCTTTCTCTGATGCTAAGTCTCTAAGCACGCTATTTTTTTCTACGATTAAATTTTTATTTAATGTTCCTAAAGAATCGATTGTACGCACATAGCCACGCATAATTTGACGAAGTGTTTCTGATTCTTTTCTTAATTTCGAAATAATTCGCGCATCTCCTTTGTGTTTCTCGGCATCGATTAATAAAGTGGCTATTTCCGCTTTTTTAGCTTCAATTTCTGTTTTTAAAACTTCGTCATTTGTTTCTAGTGAGCTAAAATCTTTTTGAAGTTGTAGTAAATCATTTTTCACATTATCACGTTCCACAATCACTTCTTCTTTTAATACTATTGTTTCTTTAACACTTGTCTTTTCTTGTAAATAAAGCCATAGTGTTATGCAATTTGTGATAGTTAATAAGCCAATAAATAACCATAATAATTTAGGCTTTCGGTTTTCAGAGTTTGTGTGATCTTCCATAGTTGATAATATTTAATAATGATGAAATTGTTCGAAGTATGTGTTTAACCTTATTGTGTAACGCCTAATTTTTTCGCAATGGTTGGAGGCAACGCTTTCTTATGAATCATGATACTAGTTGTTTTATAAAGTACGTAACTTTCGGATGCATAAAAATAACCATCACATTCATTTCTATCTTTTCCCCAAGAATTTTTGACAATATAGTAAGGTGTATTTACTTGGTCTTTTGCCATACCTACAATATGCATGCCATGATCATCTTGTGTTTCGTAATTGTTAAACGCTTGTTGACGTAATTCTTGTGTGATTGAAAGTTGAGGTTGAGGTTTTTTCACCATGTCTAATTTTTGCTCTTCGGTCATTTCTTGAAATGGTGTTTGAGGAACAAGCGCTAAGCCATCTTTAAAGCGGAATCCTTTCTCGCTAACATCTGCGCCCCAAGCAATGGAATAACCATTATTTATAGCATATTGCATGGTTTCTTGTAAATCGTTTAAAGGAACATTATTAACTAATTCCCAATTCCAATTGTCTGGAATTTCTAAAACAAATTTTGAATAAAAAGGATGATGAGAAAAAGAAGTTAAAATAACATAGTCGTCGGGATTAATGCCAAGTGCTTCTGAGTAGGATTTCGGAGTATACTCTTTTCCTTTAAAATTAAATTTATCTGGTGTTTTACCTAAATAGGTATCACAGGTATTTTCAGCAATTTGGTGCATAGCTTCAAAATCAATTTTTGGATTTTTTTCATCAATTGTTGACTTTAAAACAGCTTTTAAATTAGATTCTAATAATGAATGATTGTGCGGATCTTTACTATTTTTTTTACCTGTGTATACTTCTTCGGGTACCATACCATATTTACGAATAACATTCAAAACATCAGGAAATCCGCCACCTTCAGCCATGTTATTGAAACCATGCATTCTTACATAATTATCTGCTTTAAGTGGATAGGTTTTTCTTACTACAAACATTTCAGATAAATTAAACTCTTTTCCTTTTCCCATTCTCATGAGTTCGCTTTCAAAAAAAGACAAACTAGAAAATGACCAGCAAGTGCTAGTTTGATTTTGATTTTGTACATCTGTGGCATCCAAGTTTTTTACAATTGTAAATTGATACTCACTTCCTTTTGTGTTGGTTTTAGTCTGCGCATAACATGCAATGGACAAACTTATTGATGAAACAATTAATATTTTTTTTATCATAATTATATTTTTTAATGAGTATAAATTTAGTTCGAAGGTTGCTTAATGTATTTTAATAAAAAAGACAATTCGAAAACAGTAAAAACAAGGTAAGCAATCATAAAGTGGCACGTAAATGCCAATGCGCCGGATTTATTTACTAAAGAATAAATAAATACAAATATCATGCAACCTAATAATCGAGCCATACTCATGGCTAAAGTTTTAAATACAAATTCTTTAGAGGCTTTATCGCCATTAGTTAAAAGTTTATTAATTAAGAATGTGGTTGATAAGAAGAATAAGGTCGGAATCCAATAATGCGAACTAAAAAAATAAGGCGTATTTATTTTGGCTAACTCATGCGATAAAAATAACGTCCCGATACAAATAATGAATAATTGTATATAGTATTTTTTTTGATTCATTTTTTAGTCGGTTTTATAAAATCCTTTAATAGAATGTACATAGAAAGTGCGATGGATAAAAGACTCAGTATGATTGTAAAAACAGGTGTTTTATTTGCATAATGTTCGTCTAATTTAAATCCACCATAAGAGCCACCTCCAATTATCAAACCCATTTGAATACCAAGGCTACTATATTTTGCGTAAGCATTAAGCGGTTTTTGTTGTTGTTTCAGTGGTTGCTTCGTTGGCATGAGAAATGTTTTTTACTACCGCACCCATATTACAAGAGCCTGTAAATGTTGCGTTTGGTTCTATTGAAATTTTACCTGTAATAATATCGCCGACAAGTTTAGCGCTTGATTTTAAAATAAGTAATTCGCTTACATTAATTTTTCCTTTTATTTCTCCAGAAATATCTGCATTTTGACAGATGATATTTCCTTCAATTTTACCTGTAGAACCAATAACTAGTTTACCATTGATGGTAATGTTCCCGTTTAATATTCCGTCAATTCGAATATCCCCACTTGATTTAATATCTCCAGTTATAACAGTTCCATTTCCTATTAAATTAATAGAAACAGATTCAGTCGAATTGTTTTTGTTTGATTTTTGAAACATATTTTTAATAATTTGATATACGAATATAAATATTCGCTATTACAATCACAAATTATATCATTAAGTTAGAGTATTCGGTGTAAATTACATTCTTTTGCTGGACTAATAACCATAGGGAATTTCTCAATTTTCACAGAACTACTGTCTAATCCAAATGCTTTTGCTTCACTTAAACTAAATCGTTTCAAGAAGAAGTAGGCGTTCAAAATCATTTTTTCAAACAATGGTAATTCGTTTTCATAAGACAAGAATTTCTCAAGAACAACAAATTTAAAGTCGCCTATTATATTATTTTTATTTAAAGATTCGTATCGACTTGTAATATCAACCTCTTTATTTTTTACTAAATCTTCAACTACTTTTCTAAACATTAAATTTACTTTTGGCGCAACTCTGAAGCCTAATCTAAAATCTACGCGAATGATATCGTCTGCTGCAACATGAGTTACTTTATAATCCATGCGATAAGGTTCGTCCATGACATCAACATGCACGAACCAATAGATATCAGCACGTTTAGGGCGTTTTTGTAGAATAGAATAAATTACTTTTGACTCTATTTCTTCTGGATTATTTGCACTTGTCATATACACCAAATGTGTCGCATATTTTGGAATGGAATCATCATTACTTAAGTCAACTAATTTTTGCTGATGATCAGATAATTTTACGATGTCAGTATATCGGTTTCTGATTTTTTTTGCTAAATACCAAATGGCCATTACTGCCATTAAAACACTTGATATTAAAAGCGTAATCCATCCACCATGAGAGAACTTACTAAGGTTTGCAGCCATAAATGCAAACTCAATAACTATGTATACAGCAATAACGAAGTAAATTAAAAATGGATTCATACGTTTCATGTGCATATAAAAATTAAGTAAGGTTGTTGTCATCAACATACATAATACTATAGCTAAACCATATGCTGCCTGCATATTTTCTTCTTTTCTAAAGTATAAAACTACACCAATACATCCAGCAAGTAGTAGCCAATTGATTGATGGAATATATAATTGACCTTTTAATACAGAAGGATATTTTACGCGTACTTTAGGCCATAAATTTAATCGCATGGCTTCGTTAATTAAACTAAATGAGCCACTTATTAATGCTTGAGATGCAATAACAGCAGCCATTGTAGCGATAACAATCCCATAAGGTAAAAAACCTTCAGGCATAATCGCATAAAAAGGATTACTAGATTTAAATGAATCTAGATGTTGACCTTGATGTGCAATAAGCCAAGCGCCTTGACCGAAATAATTTAACACCAAAGTTGTTTTTACAAATATCCAAGAAATACGAATATTTTGTTTACCACAGTGTCCTAAATCTGAATATAACGCTTCGGCACCTGTTGTACATAAAAAAACAGCACCCAATATTAAATAACCTGATGGATGAATTTGAAGTAAATGATATGCGTAATAGGGATTTAAAGAGGCTAAAATGCCCCAATTACTGCTCATTTGATATATCCCTAAAACACCTAACATCAAAAACCAAACCATCATCATAGGACCAAAAAATTTACCAATAAAACTCGTTCCAAATTGTTGAATAAAAAATAAGCCACACAAAATACCAATAACAATTGGCACTGTATTTAATTCAGGGTTATATACTTTTAATCCTTCGATCGCTGATGAAACTGAAATGGGAGGCGTAATAATGCCATCTGCTAATAAAGCGCTTCCCCCAATAATTGCTGGAACCAACAACCATTTAAATTTTGTTCGTTTAACCAATGTATATAACGAAAAAATACCGCCTTCTCCTTTATTATCTGCTTGTAGAGTTAGAATAACATATTTAACTGTAGTTTGTAGTGTTAGTGTCCAAAAAATACAAGAAATACCACCTTTAACGATATCTATATCAATCACGCTTTTACCAATGATGGCGCTCATTACATAAAGTGGTGAAGTTCCAATGTCGCCATAAATAATTCCGAGAGTAACAATAAGACCTGCCATTGTAACTTTACTTACGTGGCCATGATTAGAAGAGCTCATTAAATAGTTGTTTTTGTTTAGGACAGTAAAATTACAACTATTCTAAACGCAAAGTCACAATTTGATAAAATAATTTAAAAATATTTTTAGTAGCATAAAAGTGGCCTAACCTTTTATTTTTTTAGGATTTTAGGCAAAAAAATGTTTTCTTTTTTCTGTTTTATTTTCTTTACTTTTAAAGTAAATTTAATGTAAGATAATAGAATGAATAAACAACTTTATACTTTATGTTTTGGCCTTTGCTTTTTAATGACAATCGCTCAATCTACCAGTTCAAGAAAACAGTTTGTTTTTAATAAGCAAGCCATCATTAATTTTGAGGATATTACTCAAGATTTTGCGCCTGTTATGCTTGTCAAAGAAATGCCAAAACCAGGTTCCGAAAAAATGGTTCATTATCATTATCCAGAAAATAAAAGTCAAGCTAATGCAAGTCAACAAACAACTGTTTTGCCAAATTTAGCTTTAGGTTATAGCGCTATGGGAAATCCGTGGGGTTCAAGCACACCAAATGATAATGATGTGGCTATTTCTGATTCGGGATTTGTTATGTCGGTTGTCAATACAAATATTTATATTAAGAACATCAATACCGGTGTTGCTTCTCCTATTAAATCGTTAGCCGCTTTTACCGCACCAGTCAATAGTAAACACCAAGAATCTGATCCAAAGGTTTTATATGATCCAAAGTCAGACCGCTTTATTTTCATGTGTTTTACAGGCTTTGTGGATACAACGAGTAAATTGATTTTCGGGTTTTCACAAACCAATAATCCAAACGGAGCTTGGAATTTATATACATTGCCTGGAAATCCATTAAATAATAACCTTTGGAGTGATTACCCCATGCTGGCAATGACAGAGAAGGAACTGTTTTTAAGTATTAATTTATTGCGTAATGATAGTTCATGGCAAACTGGCTTTGTTGAAACCGTTATTTGGCAAATAAAAAAAGATAGTGGTTACGCTGGATTGCCTTTAGGTGCCTTTATGCATTACAATATTAAATATGGTTCAAAGTCAATTAGAAATTTATGTCCTGCTAAAGGCGGAAGTAAATTGTATAAACCTAATATGTATTTTATTTCGAATCGAAATTTTGCGTCAATGAATGACACTGTTTTTTTAGTAAACGTCACAGATACAATTGGTGCACCAACAAATACAGTAACAGTTAAAGCATTAGTGAGTAATCAGCCCTATTATTTTCCACCCGCAGGTAGGCAACCAAACACACTTGGAACAGCAATTTCTACGCAGTCTTTAGCGTGTAATGATGCGAGAACCTTAGGCGCTTTTTACGAGAATAATATGATTCAATATGTTCACAACACAAAAAATCCAGCTAACAACCAAGTTACTGCTTATTATGGCGTTGTGACTAATCCCCAAAGCGCTAGCCCTATTGCAAAAGGTTATATTATTGCAAATGATACGATGGATTTTGGTTATCCTAATATTTCCTACGCTGGTAATAGTGCCACAGATAACACAGCCATTATCAATTTCAATCATAGTTCTCCAAAAGTATTTGCAGGTTGCTCGGCTATGAGAGCCGATGCGCTTGGAAATTTTTCACCTATTTTGAGAATAAAGAACGGATTAAAAACGATTGATTTATTATCTTCTAACCTAGAAAGATGGGGAGATTACAGTGGTTCACAGCGTCGTTATAACAAACCTGGCCAAGTTTGGATAAGTGGTTATTACAGCTATCAGTATAATACAGTTTATAAATATGTGCACGCAGCTTGGATCGCTCAGATTGGTTTAGATGCGAATCAAGTTTTAGGTGTTAACGAATCAGTAAAAAACCAACCATCCGTTTTACTTTTTCCAAATCCAGCGCAAGACCTATTTAGTGTGGATTTCACCATTACCAAACCTGAGTACATGACTTTTGAATTGTTTGATGCTCAAGGAAAATTGGTTACTGTATTGATGAGAGATTGGATAAAATTAAACCAAAATACATTTCAGTTTAGTTTAAGAGATGTAAATACTGGTATATATTTTTTAAAAATAACAGGAAATAACAACACTAACATAACTAAAAAAATTATTAAGCAATAAGTACTGATTCCTATGCGTCCTTTAAAATTTATAGTTATAATCCTTACGCTGTTTGTTTTTGTGAAACAAGCAAAGGCAACACACAATAGGGCTGGAGAAATTACCTATAAGTGGCTGTATGGTTATACGTATCAAATAAAAATAACAACCTATACCAATATTGGAAGTACGGGTTTAGCAGATCGTTGCGAAGATACCTTACATTTTGGTGATGGTTCTACTGCTGTTGTTTTGCGTAGTAATGGTGGAAGTGGATTATGTTCTTTTCCTGCAAGGGATGGCGTTCCCTTGCCTGGTGGAACCATTAAGTTAAATGAATACGTGACCAATCATACTTATAGTGGACCAGGAAATTATTTAATATGGATGGAAGATCCAAATAGAAATGCTGGCGTTATCAATCTTCCAAATTCTGTTAATCAAGTTTTTTACATAGAATCTTATTTAGTTATTTCTACGTTTAGCGGTGCAAATAATTCTCCTGTATTGTCATTTCCACCCATTGATAAAGGCTGTGTAGGACATTGCTTCTATCATAATCCTGGAGCTTATGATATTGATGGAGATAGTTTGTCTTATGAATTAACAAATTGCAGAGGCTCTGGTGGAACACCAATTGTGGGTTATACCTATCCGGCAACAGGTGGTCCTGGAATATATTCCATTAATCCTATTACAGGCACATTAACTTGGTGTGTTCCACAATTACAAGGGGAATATAATTTGGCTATAATCATTAAAGAATGGCGTAAAACGTTAGATGGCAATAGAGTTTTAGTTGGTTATGTTTTGCGTGATTTGCAGGTTGATGTGGGCACTTGTAATAATAATAATCCAGTGATTACGCCGCCAACTGATACCTGTGTTTTAGCAGGCAGTGTCTTAACAAAAATAATCAGAGCAACTGACCCAGATGGTGATTTTTTAACGCTCAGTGCCAATGGCGGTCCTTTTGGAGTTAGTTCTCCAATAGCAACCTTTGCCTCATCTCCTGGTTTTAGTCCGGTGAGTGGAATTTTTAATTGGTCAACCGTTTGTGCGCATATTCGTAAAGCGCCTTATCCTGTTACGGTTAAAGCCATTGATAGTGATCCAAATATTAATTTAGTTGACTTTAAAACTTTTAACGTTACTGTGGTTGCTCCGCCACCATTGAGTTTAACGGCTGTGCCAATTGGAAGTTATATAAGTTTAAAATGGAGAAAACCAACGTGTCGTCAAGCTACTGGAAATAAAATTGAAAAGTATTGTGTGTATCGTAAGGCGGATTGTACGCCTTGGATTCATGCAACGTGTGAAACAGGCGTGCCTGCATATACTGGATTTGTTTTAGTTGGATGCACATCAAGTTTAAATGATACAACGCTATTAGACACAAATTTTGGAAATGGATTATCTCAAGGCACAAATTACAGTTACCTTGTAATAGCTGTATTTACTGATAACGCTGAAAGTTATGCGTCTAATCAAGTATGTACCCAATTAAAAAGAGATGTACCCGTATTGATTAATGTAGACGTTACTTCAACTTCTACGAGCACCGGCTCTGTTTTTGTAAGATGGATAAAGCCGTTACTCAATTCAAGTACGGCACTTGATACGATTGCTCTGCCTGGACCGTATCAAATGAAGTTGTCTTATTACAATGGATTTGCAACTAGTACTTACACAACTATTTATTCAGTTACAAAGCCATATTTTGCAGCCATTAATCAGTTATCAGATACATCGTATACACATAGTGGAATAAACACCTCTGATATAGCGCACACCTACAAAATAGATTTTTATGCGAATGCTATTTTCATTGGCTCTGCTCAACGAGCTTCTTCTGTGTTTTTAACCTTATTGCCTGGCGACAATCAAATGAAATTAAATTGGACGCAGCAAGTGCCATGGGTTAATTATAAATTTCGAATTTGGAGAAAAATTCCTTCTAGCTCAGTATTTGTTTTACGCGATAGCACAACGGCATTAACGTATACAGATTTAAATTTAGTAAATGGTGCCACGTATTGTTATAAAGTGGAAGCAATGGGACAGTATTCTGATCCGAGTATTCTAAGACCTTTGATCAATTTTTCGCAAGAAGCTTGTGCAAAACCAATCGACCTTGTTCCTCCTTGTGCGCCAAAACTAGATATTATTTCTGATTGTCAATTACCAAGTTTGGTATTACAATGGAACAATCCAAATAATAGTTGTGCTGACGATGTTGTTAAGTATAACATTTACATCGCAGAAACGGATGAGTCGGCATTGATATTAAAAGATTCCATCAAAATTGTATCAGATACGATAATAGCATTTGATAATCTAACTTCTATTGCTGGATGCTATGCCATAACAGCCGTAGATTCTTTTGGCAATGAAAGTTTACAAAGCGCAAAAATGTGTGTTGATAATTGCCCTGAATACGAATTACCAAATGTCATTACCTTAAACAGTGATGGCGTCAATGACTTTTTTAAACCAATTAAAAATAAATTTATAAAAGATATTGATTTGAAAGTTTATAACCGTTGGGGCGTTTTAGTTTTTGAAACGACTGATCCAAAGATCATGTGGGATGGAACCATCGTTAAAACAAAACAATTATGCGTGGATGGAACTTATTTTTATGTCTGTCAAGTCAATGAAATTAGGGTAAAAGGGATAAAGCAACGTTATTTAAAAGGATTCCTTCAGATTTTTAATAAATAATTTTACGTGCAAAAACGAACCGTACTCATATTTTCAATTTTTGTAAGCTATATAGTTTTTCAGTTTTTGTGGTGGGAAGTTTTATTAGTAAAACAGTCCAATGAAATTATCAAAGAAAAACAAAATTTAGTAGCCTTATCTAGCACCAATTACGATTCGATTTTAAATGATATTCAAGAATTAGAATCAAAAAAATTAAAGCGCGTGTATATGATTGTGGGAGAAGGCACCGTTTTTATGCTCATTTTATTATTTGGCATTATGAAAGTGAGAAGGTCCATCAAAAAAGAAATTGATTTAAATGAACAACAAAAGAACTTTATACTCAGTGTTTCTCATGAATTAAAAACACCGATAGCTGCTTCAAAGCTTCAAATACAAACTTTATTGAAGCATGAATTAGATAGAGGCAAACAAGTTGAAATTTTAAACCATGCCTTAGATGAAACGGAGCGTTTAAATAAGTTGGTTGAAAATGTGTTAACGGCAAATCAATTAAATAATAAAACAAATATTCTTCATAAAGAAAATTTTAATTTGAGTGCATTGATTGAAACCATTGGCAGACGGTATTTTTCAGCATTAATACATAATCACTCTTTAAAAATGTATTGTGAGGCAAATTGTGTTTTGTATGCTGATAAAGAATTAATTCAATCGGTTATTGTTAATCTCATTGAAAACGCAGTAAAGTATTCATTTGATAACGTCGATGTTTTAGTCACTTTAAAAAAGGAAGACCAAAAATTCGTATTAGAAATTTCTGATTCTGGTATTGGAATTAACGAAACAGAAAAAGAAAAAATATTTGAAAATTTTTACAGAAGTGGTAACGAAGACACCAGAAAAACAAAGGGTACAGGCATAGGATTGTTTCTTGTAAAAACCATTTGTGATATACATCAGGCATCAATTGCTGTTTTGCCTAATCAACCATCAGGAAGCATTTTTAAAGTTGAATTTCAAAAATGATTTTAAAATGGACAGTATATATCGTTACGCTTTGTTTTTTAGTTTCATGTAATACCAGTGAAACTAAAAATAGCCAAGCGATTTCTAAAGATGTGAAGTTAGGTTACGCGAAACGATTTAAAGTCAAAGAAAATAGTCATTTTGTAACCCTTCAATTGCTTGGAAATAAAACAAACAACAGTGTCACGGCAACATTTATTCTCTACAAAAACGAGAAGCCTCTTGCAGACAAAGATGCTTACTATATTAAAGTGCCGGTAAAAAAAGTAGCTTGTATGAGTTCTATTTATGCGGCCATGTTAATGAAGTTAAAAGCACAACAAACCATTGTAGCAATTGATAATGTAGATTATTATACGAATTCTTTTATTCAAGAAGGCGTGAAAAACAAATTCATCATTCAATTAGCAAAGGGTTTGCAAGTAGATATCGAAAATACATTAGCTTTGAATCCTGATTTGTTTATGACATTTGGTATGGGAAATCCTTCAGAAGATGTCGATAAAAAATTACTGCAAGCAGGAATTCCTATTGCAATTAGTTTAGATCATTTGGAAGAAACACCTTTAGCTAGAGCAGAATGGATTAAGTTTTTTGGTTATTTTGTAGATAACCATAGCCTGGCGGATTCTTTATTTGCATCAACTGAGAAAAAATACAACGATTTGAAACACCTCACTAAAGATATTGCTAATAGACGTACCGTGTTAACAGAGATTAAATATGGCGACGCTTGGTATGTACCAGCGGCAAACAGTTATATGGCTCATTTATTGAAAGACGCAGGTGCAAATTATTTTCTAGGAAACAAAAATGAAACGGGTAGTTCACCAAAATCATTTGAATATGTTTATCATGCTGCTAAAGATTGCGATGTTTGGTTGAATCTCTATAACCTCAATACAAAACGTGAGTTGCTTGAGTACGATAATCGGTATGCCTTATTTAACGCCTATCAAAAGAATGAATTGTACAACAATAATTATAATCAGAATAACAAAGGTTATAGTGATTATTGGGAAACAGGAATTGCAAATCCTGACGAAGTATTAGCGGATGTGATTTATATTTTGTATCCCAAATTATTACCAAACCATCATTTTAAATATTATAAAAAATTAAACTAAGGCATGTTGTGAAAAAAAACCAATTCATATTCTACGTTAGTTTACTGATTGTTATTCTTGGCTTATTGATGATAGCCGATTTAATGATTGGAAGTGTTAATGTGTTTTCTATTCTTAATAATAGTCAGCTTCTTGATACTATTTTATATACCATACGCTTACCTAAAGTGTTAACCTGTGTTTTAGCAGGTTCAGCTTTAGCATTGTGTGGATTATTAATGCAAACCTTATTTCGCAATCCATTAGCAGGCCCTTATGCATTAGGGGTAAGCAGTGGTGCAAGTTTATTTGTAGCAATCGCTACCATGTTGCTAACCTCTATTCAAATTTCTGGATTATATTTTTTTGGTAAAAGTATGATTACCCTTTTCTCTATGGTGGGAGCATTTTTAGTTACGCTCATTATTTTAATGATATCTAAGAAAAATAAAAGTAGTGTTACCGTTTTATTGGTAGGCATTATGCTGTCACAAATTTTAGGCGCATTGCAGTCGCTTGTTGAGTTTATGAGTAGTAGTAATGCTTTGAAAACATTTGTTATTTGGGGTATGGGAAGTGTAAGTTCAACCACATTGAGCGACATGGTTATCATAGTTCCGATTTATGTTAGTTCCATTTTTGTAGCATACTTAATGGTTAAATCGTTAAACGCCATTTTACTAAATGAGAATTATGCGGCGAATTTAGGAATCAATATTTCTATGCTTCGAATAAAAGTCATTTTAATTACGGCTATTCTGGTGGGTGTTATTACCGCATTTTGTGGACCAATTGCTTTTATAGGCATTTCTGTTCCCATTGCATCCAGGTTGTTATTTAAAACCTCGCACCATACCCATCAAATTACGTTCTGTTTATTACTAGGAGCTTGCGTGATGGTGTTTGCTGATCTTATTTGTCAACTATTGAGCGCACATATGATGCTACCAATTAATACGGTTACAACGCTTATAGGTTCGCCAGTAGTGATGTATTTATTGTTTAAATCTAAATTTAATGCGCAATGATAGAAATTAAACAATTAGAAATTGGCTATCGTTGCAAACGTAAACAAACATCTGTGTTTCAAGGATTGAATGCCTCTTTTCAATCTGGTTCTCTGATTGGATTAATAGGTGATAATGGCGTGGGTAAATCTACACTACTTAAAACGCTCACGGGCTATTTAAAACCTTTACATGGATCTGTTTTAATTCAAGGTGAAAACTTAGAATCTTTATCGTTCGAAAAGAAAGCAACACTAATCTCCATTGTTACCACAGAAAAAATAGGCGGATTTAATTTAACGGTTTATGATGTGGTAGCATTAGGCAGAACGCCTTATTTATCAATGTTTGGGAAGCTTATGCCAGATGACATCGCGGTCATCGAAAGAAGCTTAGAACGTTTAGGACTTGCCTCATTAAAAGATACATTGATGGAGGAGTTGAGTGATGGACAGAGACAGAAAGTGATGATTGCAAAATCATTAGCGCAAGAAACTCCCATTATTTTATTAGATGAACCTACTGCTTTTTTAGATTACACATCAAAGCATAAGTTATTTGAAGACTTGAAAGTATTGAGTCTTGAAGAGAAAAAGCTAATTATTGTATCATCGCATGATATTGATTTGATGCAAAAATACATGACAAAGGCGTTGTATTTAAAAGAGAATAATTTGTTTGAAGTAAAGTAAGCTGATTAGGTTTTTTGTTTTTTCTTTTTCGCTGCAGGAAACAAAATATTATTTAAGATCAACCGATAACCTGGCGAATTAGGATGCAAGCTTAAATCGGTTGGAGGATCTTCCACTTTATGCTGGTAATCTTCCGGATCGTGTCCGCCATAAAATGTCCATGTGCCTTTACCATGCGTGCCATGTATATACCGCGCTTCATTAAACGCTTTGGATTCGCCTAACACCAATACATTTTTTTTAATGTATGTTTTTGTGTAAGCGGTTGTTTGTCCATAAAATCCTTTGATAGTTTGTACATGATTTTGACAGAGCATGGTTGGAACAGGATCCCATTTGGCCGAAAATTCAAACAAGGTAAACACATCATTTTCTTTCGTCACACCATATTGGTTGCGGGTATTTGTGGCGTCAATCGTTGAAAATTCATATTCAAATGGGTTAGTACTGAGTTGGTATTTTTCAAATGCATAGCCTTTGTCGTAATCTATTTTTTTATTCATGGCTGGGTCAGCAGCATCATGATCAAACATCGTTTCACAAATATCAACGCCTTCTGCGGCTAACGCAATATCGTAACTATCTGTTGCACTACACATAGCAAACATAAAACCTCCAATAAATACAAAGTCATTTATTTTTTTTGCAACCGCTAATTTTAATTGAGAAACTTTTGTGAACCCTAATTTTTTTGCCATCGCTTCATCATCTTTCACTTGTAATTGATACCATGCCGCTTGTTTGTAAGAGGCATAAAAACGACCATATTGGCCCGTGAAGTCTTCGTGATGTAAATGCAACCAATCATAATCCTTTAATTGATCACTGAGAATTTCTTCATCGTAAACCACTTCGTATGGAATTTCAGCATACTTTAAAACGAGAGTTACGGCATCGTCCCAAGGCTGTTTTGTTTTTGGCGAATACACTGCCACACGTGGAGCTTTTTCTAGTTTCACCACATCTTGGTTCACTTCTGGATTGGCAATATCTTCTAAGATACTATGCCCTTGTGCATCCGAAATAATTTCAAAGCTAACCCCTCTTACTGTACACTCTGTCGTTACAGGCTTTGCATTGGGAATCAAAAAACTGCCACCTCTGTAGTTTACCAACCACTGTATTTGAAGCTCGCCTTTTATCGACCAGTAGGCAATGCCATAAGCCTTTAAATGATTTTTTTGAGTTTCATCCATGGGTATTAAGATGTAACTGCTCAAACCATGTAATGATTGTAAGATAAATAAACTAAGAATAATTATTTTTTTCATTTTGCAACACTAAGGTACAAGTTTATTTTTTTATTGTGAGCTATATAACTCTAAAAATTATTTACTTTTACGTTATGTTTACAGGAATTATAGAAACCTTAGCCAAAGTTGAACACATAGAGAGAGAACAATCAAATGTTCACTTCACATTCAGTTCTTCCATTACGCCCGAATTAAAAGTTGACCAAAGTGTGGCACACAATGGTGTTTGTTTAACCGTTGTGAAAATACACAACGAACACTATACGGTAACAGCTATTGATGAAACGTTACAAAAAACAAATTTAGGAAATCTTCATGTGGGCGATTTCGTGAACTTGGAACGTTGCATGGCTGCAAATGGTCGATTTGATGGGCATATTGTGCAAGGGCATGTGGATGAAACAGGAACGGTAACGTCTTTTATAGATAATGATGGCAGTTGGACTTACACCATTTCTTATCACAATACATCGCATAATGTAACGGTAGAAAAAGGCTCTGTAACCATCAATGGCACGAGTTTAACGGTTGTAAATTCTCAAGAACATTCTTTTTCTGTTTGCATCATTCCTTACACCTATGAAAACACCATTTTTAAAACGTTGAAAATAGGTGATACCGTTAATTTAGAATTTGATATTGTAGGAAAGTACGTTGCTAAAATGTTGGGTAAGTAATCCCAATTTTAACTAAGAGATTTGAACATTGTGTTTTTTTAAAGAATGAATTTTATTTCTCAATTTAAGATAATAAATTTCATTTACTTATAATAGCATATTTTAGTGAAGCTATATTTCAAAAAGCGAAATCAAATTAATTCACTAATTCTTTACAACCTTACTAGTTTTAATAATCTCACCTTGGTTGTTTTTGATGATGACGTTATAAATACCATTGCTGTATTTCGATACATCCATTTGAGCTTCTTTATCCATGTTTTGTGTGCTTATTAATTTTCCGTTGAGGTCTAATATTTCTACAGTTGCTTTTTCGTTGTTGTATAAGTACACATTTAAAACATCAGACGTAGGGTTAGGTCCAACAAATACAGTGGCGAGGTCTAATTCTTCTATGCCAATACTTGTATTGAGTGAAGGATCTTTTACAGGCCCAATGGTTTTATTTAATATCCAATTAGATGGGTCAACCGCAATGGCTGTTACTGTTCCTGATAAAGGAATGATGTAATTTTCTGTTAAGTTCCCATGGTTGAGTCGTATAACGGTATCGGGCTTTGCAGTTCTCGAAACGCGGTAATCCATATCGGTTATAAATAATGGCACGGAGCTTGGCATGGATTGTGTTTGTATGGATTGTAAAATAAAGTTTCCACCCGTTTGGTTCCATTTCACATCAAAGGTTGGATAACCTTGCCCATAAAACCATTGATTAAAAAACTGCGTTAAATTAATGCCTGTATAGGTTTGCATGTAATTTTTAAAATCAATCACACTCGCCACATTAAATTTATAAGCATTTTGAAATCCTCTAGAGGCATTGAAAAACGTGGAATCATTATTAATGGTGTAACGTAGCATGTGCACTAGCGCGCTACCTTTATCATAAGTTAATCGAGAATCAAAAATAACACTAGCGTCCATCGTGTCAGCATTTGTAAAATAACAACTTCCACCAGGTTGCATCATCACACTGTTATGCACACTCGTCATTTTACTTGATGCTGTTGTTCCTGAAATCGTTGGTAAATATTGATGGCTGAGGTATTCGCAATAACTAGCCCAACCTTCATTAATGAAAATATCTTTCCACGCTTTGCAGGTTACATTATTTCCCCACCATTGATGTCCTAGTTCATGTGCATCTAATTCAAATTCAAAAAAACCGAGGGTAGTCATCGTTTGATGTTCCATACCACCACCTAATGGCGCCATGCAATGGCCATATTTTTCTTTATAAAATGGATACATACCAAATAACTTGGATTGTAATTCGAGTGTTTGTTTTATTTTATTTAAAGCTGTTTTCTGTGTATTCCAACTTGGGTTATTAATAGCGTTATCATATACAAAGTTTTGAATAAAAATAGAATCGGGCGCTAAGTATTGTGGCTTTGCATATAAATTGTAGGCTCTGTATTTGGCTGTTGAAACCGATATTAAATAGTAATCAATAGCGTAACGTGATTTCCATTCGTAACGTTTTTTATTTCCTAAGCTCACTACATTTTTTAGTAAGCCATTTGATCCAACCATATTAGCACTATCTGTGGTTGCATACACCCAAGATGAATCAATTTTATCCGTAAGGTCTTGCTTGCAAGGAAACCATTGGTAAGCAACCAAACTTTCACTTAAACTCCATGTCACCTGATTTCCCCATGATGGTGATGTTCCTAAGTTATAACCGTCGCCAATAGCTGCTCCACCACCTGATGGACAGGTGCCTTTGTAATAGACGGTAGCTTCGAAAATGGTATTTAATGGAATGGGTGTTCCTGCTGTAGCTTTTACTAAACTATCCTGACGAACAAATACGCGTTTAGCTCCATTAACATAAACTGAATCGATGGTGTGATTTTGATGTAACACAAAAGCAAAGGAATCTAAACTCGCTACTACTACTTTTGCTTTACTCACTACATTACCGCTCACGTAGCGGGTGTTGCGTTCCACATTAAGGTTGAGGTGATAAAATTTTAAATCGTATTTATTTTCTGGTGGCACATAGCCAATAGGTAAGGCAGATTGTTTTGCAAAGGCTTTATTAAAATATTTTGCTTTGTGATTTGCACAGGCATGCTGGGCGTGTAAGGTGTTAATTGTAAAGGTAAATAGCAAAAAGTATAAAAAATGTTTCATGTTTGATGTTAATTTTGATTAGTGCTTAACTATTATTTTTGACACTAAACTAAACTATTAAATTGTGAAACGCAACATTTCTTAATGCTACTATATAAACGGTAAAATTTCTGTATAAAAACCGTTTATTTTTTTTCTAATCTTCCCCAAACGCCCAATGGTAGTTGAACGCCACTTTTTGCTTGCAAGTATAATTCGCCAATACTAAGGTCTGATTTATTTTTTTGCGCAAATGGATTTAATAAATTGTGCGGTACTAAGGCCGAAAATCCTAATGAGTAGGCATTCAATATTAATAAATGGTGTTTTGGATCTAGGATTTGTAACACGCTATCCATCATTTCTAAAATATTATCTTCTAGCTTCCATTTTTCACCGTTTGGCCCATGTCCAAAAGCTGGAGGATCTAAAATAATACCTTGGTAAAAATTACCTCTGCGTTGTTCTTTTTTCACAAACTTAAGCGCATCATCAATCAACCATCGAATATTATCGAGGTTTGATTTTTGCATATTTTCGTTGGCCCAATTTACAACCTGTTTGATACTGTCAACATGCGTCACGTCGGCTCCAGCAGCTCTGGCAGCTAATGAAGCACCACCCGTATAGGCAAATAAATTTAAGAATTTTGGTTTTTCTAAATCTTTTAAAAAATGGAATATCACATCCCAATTACAGGCTTGTTCAGGAAAAATACCTACGTGTTTAAAGCCTGTTAATCCTAATCGAAAGGTGATGTCGTTACTGTTTTTTTTATCACCCAAACTATAATTAATGGTCCATTGCTCTGGCATTTTTTTAAGCATTTTCCAATCGCCACTGCTACTACTTTTGGGGATAAATTTCACATGAGCTTGTTTTTCCCATTCCGCTTCAGAGTATATTTTTTTCCATACCGCTTGAGGTTCGGGGCGAATGGTAATGTATTTTCCAAAGCGTTCTAGTTTTTCAAAATCGCCACAATCAATAAGTTCGTAGTCTGTAAATTGAGTTGGTGTAAGTAATTGCATGCTTAAAAATAATGTAATTGTATGCTCTAATTAAATTTTAAAATTAAAGTAGTAAATAGCGACTTGTTAATAAATGCCTTTCTGATTTTAAATAAATTGGTTCTTAATTTACTTACTTTAAATAATTATCAAAATTGGTTATATGCAAAAAACAAACTCTTCTTTTGTCACGTTAATTACCGTTTTCTTCTTTTGGGGCTTCGTAGGAGCGAGCAATGGTATTTTAATTCCTTTGTTTAAAGAAAAATTTTTACTAACTCAGTTTCAATCTCAATTGGTTGATTTATCTTTTTACATGGCTTATGCAGTTGGGTCTTTGATATATTTTTTCACTTCTCGTGCAACGGGCGATCCTATAGATAAAATTGGCTATAAGA
>CANLAV010000028.1 GCA_947487905.1 Bacteroidota bacterium
AAAACAACCGTACCTCTATCTTTAAGCCTAGAAAAAATAGTGGATAGTACATCAAAAGACTATGAAAACTATAGTCCAATTATAGATATGGAAGATAAAACCATTATTTATACCATTACCAAAAATATATCTCTTAACCCTCAAGATTTATATACAACTAAGGATAGCGAAACCGTATTTGTTTCTTATAAAGATTTATATGGAAAATGGATATCAGCGGGAACAACTCAAACGCCATTAACAAAAACAGACTCTTCTTTAAATCAAACTCAACAAACTAGCATTCAGTTAAAAGCACTCAGTGAAAAAGACGGAAACTTGTATTACAACATGTGGGATGGACTGACTTGGGGATCTTTACAAGAATTTGGTTCGGATATTAATACTGACAATTGGGAGGGCCAAGGCTATTTAAATCAGGCAGGAGACGCTTTTTATTTTGTGTCAGATAGAGCTGGTGGATATGGTGGGCGAGATATTTACCGCTGTATTAAATTACCAAACGGGAAGTGGAGTAAAGCGTTAAACTTAGGTCCAACAATTAATACAGAATTCGATGAAGGAGGGCCATACATGCATCCTGACGGCCGCACTTTTGTTTTTAATTCGCAAGGACATCAAACTATGGGTGGATTTGATATTTTCTTTTCAATAATTAATGACAATAAAACATTTTCTCCTGCTGAAAATATGGGCTTTCCTATTAATACAACAGATGACGATGTGTTTTTTGTAAGTTCAGCAGATGGTAAAACCATTTACTTTTCTTCATCAAAAAACAATGAGTTAGAAAAAAAAGATATTTATAAAATGATTGTATCAACGCTTCATGACGAACCACTCGCATTATGTAAAGGGCTTGTCAATTCAGAAAAAGACGGTAAATTACCTAACAATATTGTTATTATTGTTAGAAACCGTGATGACGGAAAAATGGTTGGCACCTACCGACCAAAAAAAAATGGAGCCTTTGTCACGGCACTAAAGCCCAATAATCATTATGTTTTTTCGTACCAATTAAATGGAGAAGAGTTTTGCCGTAAAAATATATTCATAAGTCCTGCCTATAATTACCAGATTACTAAACAAGAATTAGACTTAGAAACAATTACCGTATTTGAATCCAAAAAAATGCAAGCCTTTGAAAAATAAAAAAGCCCTATTTAAGATAGGACTTTTTTATTTATACAACTAACTTTTTATACCTAGGCCTTTTAGGCTCTACGTTACCTAAACGTTTTTTACGATTTTCCTCGTATTCACTGTAACCGCCTTCAAACCAATATACAGAACTATCTCCTTCGAATGCTAAAATGTGGGTACACACTCGGTCTAAAAACCATCTATCGTGACTAATAATAACAGCACAACCAGCAAAATTTTCTAAACCTTCTTCTAAAGCTCGCAATGTGTTTACATCTAAATCATTTGTGGGCTCATCGAGCAATAATACATTACCTTCATTTTTTAATGCCATGGCTAAATGTAAACGATTACGTTCACCACCTGATAATACACTAACTTTTTTTCCTTGATCGCTGCCAGCAAAATTAAAACGAGAAATATAAGCTCTTGCATTCATTGGTTTGCCACCTAAAGTAATATTATCTAATCCTCCACTTAATACATCATATACTGTTTTATTTGGTTCTAACTCGGCGTGATTTTGATCGACGTATGAAATTTTTACAGTTGGTCCTACTTTAAATTCGCCACCATTTGGTTTCTCTTCACCCATGATCATACGAAATAGCGTTGTTTTACCAGCACCGTTCGGCCCAATAATCCCAACAATTCCGGCAGGTGGTAATTTAAAATTCAATCCTTCATATAATAATCTATCTCCAAATCCTTTAGAAACACCCATAGATTCGATAACTTCGTTACCAAGGCGCGGACCGTTAGGAATAAAAATTTCCAAGCGTTCCTCTTTATCCTTAATATCCTCGTTCATCATTTTATCATAGTTATTTAAACGTGCTTTTTGTTTCACGCCTCTACCTTTAACACCTTGACGAACCCAATCTAACTCACGGGCCAACGTTTTTTGACGTTTGCTTTCTGTTTTCTCTTCTTGTTTTAAACGATTTCCTTTTTGCTCTAACCAAGATGAATAATTTCCTTTCCAAGGAATACCTTCTCCTCTATCTAATTCCAAAATCCAACCAGCAACATTATCTAAAAAGTATCTATCGTGAGTCACAGCTATAACAGTACCTTTATAGTTTTGTAAATGGATTTCCAACCAATCAACACTTTCAGCATCTAAATGGTTAGTTGGCTCATCTAATAATAAAATATCTGGTTCTTGTAAAAGTAAACGACATAAAGCAACACGTCTTCTCTCTCCACCAGATAAAACCTTAATTAGCGTGTCGCTTTCTGCACAGCGCAAGGCGTCCATAGCTCGTTCTAAACGCATATCTAAATTCCATAAATCATGTTGATCTATTAAATCTTGTAATTGCGCTTGACGATTAATTAGCTTATCCATTTTATCTGGATCATTTAAAATTTCTTCGTCCATAAACTTATTGTTTACTTCTTCGAATTCATTTAAAATATCAACGTGTTTTTGCGCTCCTTCACGAACAACTTCAATAACCGTTTTATTTTCATCTAGCTGTGGTTCTTGTTCCAGCAAACCAATGGTGTAACCGGGAGACTGATGGATTTCTCCTAAATAATCTTTATCTAAACCAGCCATTATTTTTAATAATGACGATTTACCCGAACCATTTAAACCTAAAACACCGATTTTAGCACCATAATAAAACGATATATAAATGTCTTTTAACACCTGTTTTTGCGGTGGATGTATTTTAGATACATTCACCATGCTGTAAATAATTTGTCTTCCTACTTCTGACATAATCTTTAAAATTTTTTGCTAAGGTAATTGAAATAATTTGAATGATGATAAAATTAAAAGCCTATCCTTTGGGAAAAAAAACAGGATGCCGCTCATTATACAGCCTCATGTATTTTGCTGCATGCTCTTTTTTCTTTTTTTTTCTTAATTGTCGAAACTCATTTATTAAAGATGCATCTCTAATCAAATAGTCTTCTAACTTTTCCAGACTGAATTCCGTTATGTCGCCAGAGTAAAAATCGAAAAGAAAGGGCCGAAATTCTTTAATACTGTGGGCTGTACTATTACTCGGCGTATTCATAAAAGGATCAAACCCAGGCGAATGATTGATAACTGCAACAACGCCTATAAAGCTGCTGATTGCGCCGAAAACTGGAATTCGAAAAAAACTACTTTCTTGATTTATAAAAATGACATTGTTTTGGCAGTATCCCCAAATTTTTTCTGTTTTTATTTTAATAACAGAGCCATCTCTTTCTTTATATTCGATAATATCTGATTCAACTAATTTGCTAAAAAAATCTAGTTGTTCTTTTGGCACATTTGTAATAATTTTTTCTTTATCAATAGGCCAGTTAAACCTCAAATCTTCATAATTTATATAAATACCTTCATACAATCGAACATCTTTTGAATACATAATAGAATCCTGGGCATGAGCATTTACATGAAGGCTAAGCACAAAACCGATTATCAATTGAAATTTTCGCATCAAGTAAATATCGATAAAAATTATAAGATTTGTAACTACTTTCACCTTGTTTTATAAATAAAATCGATGGAGTTGTAATTAAAAATAAAAATAATAACTTTATGATTCATACTTAAATTAAATACCATTCGTTATTAAGCTAAATGAAATTTATTTACATATTCGTTATCTCAACTTTTTTAGTTAGTGTCACAAAAGCCCAAACTAAAAAAAGAAATTTCAGACAACATGAAGTGGGCATTTTTGTTGGTGGCTCCTATTATATTGGTGACTTAAATCCAACCAAACATTTTAATGCTACGAGACCATCCGTTGGTGGATTTTATAGATTTATTCCCAATTACAGATACGCCTTTAGAGGTGGAATTACCTATGGAGAAGTGCTGGCCGATGATTCACAAAGCGACAATGCTGATCAGCTTCAAAGAAACTTGAATTTTAAATCTTTCATCATTGACCTTCATACCATAGCTGAATTTAATTTTTTAGAATACAGAATTAGTAATGACAAATTTAAATTTACCTCTTTTTTATTTTTAGGATTAAACGTTTTTTCTTTTAAACCAAAAGCGCAATACAATAATAATTGGTTTGATTTACAACCCTTAAAAACAGAAGCCCAAACGCAGAAATACAAACTCATTCAAGTTGGCATTCCCTTTGGTGTTGGCATAAAATTAAATGTTGCGAAAACCGTTGGTATTGGATTAGAATGGGGGCCAAGAAAACTGTTCACCGACTATTTAGACGATGTAAGCGGAACTTATCCAAATACAGTTGAAAAACCATTTGATAAACAATTAGCAAGTTTACTTTCAGACCGATCTAAAAACGCTGGCAGCAACATCAACGAACAAAGGGGCAATCCAAATACAAAAGATTGGTATATGTTTTTTGGAGTTACACTTAACGTCAAAATAACTCCGAAACCTTTGCCCTGCCATGCATTCGGGCTATAACCTATAATTCTTCGTTCGCTTGCTTTCAAAATTATAATTAATACCAAAGATTAATCTGCCCGTATTTTTCAATTGATTTTCAAATCTATTTTCGCGAACTATAAATTACCTGCAAACTATAACTGATTTATCATGATACATGTCAAACCAATGTCCAATTAGATTATCTATACAACTCTACAACAAAATAAAAACATTCCATTGATTTATTCTTAAATTTCTAAAGGAAAAATTACATATAATTTTATCAACTATTTCATCATTAATGAGATAATGAGAGTCAATTAGTTTTGAACACGACTAACGCTAAACATATCCATGTAATTTGTTGCAATACTGCTTGCTATTGCTCCTGGTATAGTTATAACATTAATTAATGAAAAATCGATCACATTAGGTGACGCAAACCACTCGGCCAAATCACTAGACATATAAATTAGCGGAGAGACCGTTGCCGAAACTTTTGCTGTATCAAGTCCAAAAGAAACCGTGGTTGTTCTCAAAACATTGTTTACTCCACTAAATCCGCCAATGTGAAATTCAATTACATTGCCTAAATCGAGCGATTGAGGAGAAGTTCCTTCTATCTTTGCCATAATATACCCTGTGCTCCAAGTCCAAAACATTCCTAAAGATGGGTCTAAACCTCCTGTTTGAGCGCCAGATACATTTCGCAAACTATCAACCCCAATCATAAACTCTATTGATTTATAATTTCCATAAGGAATACCAGAAAGCTTTGCCATGCTTTTTAATGAATCAGACAAATCAATTAAAAAATAAGTGTTTGTTACAGTAACCACACTGTTATCAGTTTTAGTTAATTTAATATTACTGACATAATATTTTGCCATATTAATTTTATACGTATTACCAACTTGATTGGTGTATGTCTGAGTAGAAAAAACCAAGGGCATAGCTCCAACCATTCCTTCAAAATAAACATTTAAATTTCCCGTTCCCGGTAAAACTGGCAATGGCTCAGGTTCTGGAGTAGTGGACTTATCTTTTCTACAATTTGCTAGAGTAAAAACAATAATACATGTTACAAAAAGTTGTATGGATTTTTTCATTATATAATTCTTTAAAATATTTAGTATTAAACATAAGGAAATATATTTACTTAAAACTTATTTATTTATACACCTACATTTGAAAATTTAAAGATTTTGATTTTTAAATGGCATGGCTAGAAGTTGTCTTAAAATTAATCTTCCCAATAATCAATAATTAGTCCATCGCTTGGACTTATGCCAATTGTTCTTTTTTCTTTTAATCCAAAATTTACTATAATGGCATCGTTTAAATAATTGTCTCCGTCCTTTGTTAAATCAACAGATTCAACCGTTTCGCCAATAACATCGGTCCACATTTTTGTGGTTGATGCATCAATTGGTATAATTTTTATTTTCCCGCCAAACTCTTCTTTTAATTGTTTTTGCTCTTCTGCTAAATCAAAATTTAATAATGCTTCAATTCCCGTACTGTCTTCATTGCAAGTAATAACTAGGCTTGTAGAGTCTGTGAAAAACAATTCTACATTGTCTATTAAATCAACATGTGCGTCGGGATTGAAACGATTCACCCAAAAATAAATCACTACTTTTTGTAACGATTTGCCTTCGGCTGAAGTTAAATTTTTTAATTGTATGTCGGTAAAATGTTGCATCATTGAATAATAAGAATATAATAATTATGAAAATTGAATCATGATTTATAGCGACAACCAAGATTTTGCTGCGCTGCCCATAATAATTTGTTTGTCTTTTTCTGATAAAGGTGACGAACGAACTAAATCGCCTGGCACCGCTTCGCCCAGTGGGAATGGGTAATCCGAACCTTGTACAACTTTATCGGCACCAACTAAATCAATAATGTATTGCAACATTTTATGATCACATACATGAGAGTCAACCCAAAATTTTCCTAAATATTTTTTTGGATTAAACTCGTTATCTATGGCAACTAAATCAGGTCTGCAATCCCAACCGTGCTCAATACGGCTGATAGTAGGTAAAAACGAGCCTCCGCCATGTGCGAAACACACTTTTAGTTTTGGAAATTTTTCAAATATTCCACCAAATATCATTGAACAAATGGCACGACTAATTTCTGCGGGCATTCCAACTAACCAAGGCAACCAATACCTTGTCATATGTTCTTGTCCCATCATTTGCCATGGATGAACTAAAATTGCAGCATCTAATTTTTCGCAAGCTGCCCAAAAATCATGAAACTGTGCTTCTCCTAAATTTATGTTGTTGACGTTACTTCCAATCTGAACGCCTTTAAAACCATTACTCATACAGCGTTCTAATTCTTGAACAGCTAATGATGTATCTTGCATTGGCACCGTTGCTAAACCTATAAATTTATCAGGGTACGCATTAACAGTAGTTGCAATATCATCGTTTAAAAATTGTGAAATCTCTAAACAATCATTAGGTTTTGCATCATAACTGAACATAACGGGTATTGTACAAATCACTTGCATATCAGCATGATGCTCTGCCATATGTTTGATGCGAACTTCCGCGTCCCAACAATTTTCTTCTATCTGCCTAAACCGTTTGTCGCCTTGCATCATCCATGCCTTACCCTGTTCGTGGTGGTCTAATTTAATAAAATTTCCATATCCAAATTTTTTTGTAAAATCAGGAATGTACTTTGGAATAATATGTGTGTGTGTATCTATTGTAAACATCGTTCTGCGTCAAGATTTTTAATTACGTATGATTTTAAAATAATCCTTTTAATAAATTTTCATCTACTAAATTCGCCAAGGTTACTTTTAAATTTGGTGTGCGAGCCATTTCTCGTTTAATAGCAAAAATTGCTTCTTTGTTTCGTGCCCAACTTCTGCGAGCAATACCATTATTTACATCCCAGAATAACATTGATTTTAATCGTCTATCAGCATCCGCACTTCCATCAAGCACTAAACCAAATCCTCCGTTCATGACTTCGCCCCAACCAACACCACCACCGTTATGTAAGCTAATCCAAGTTGCTCCTCTAAAACTATCTCCAACAAAATTTTGTACAGCCATGTCTGCCGTAAACTTAGACCCATCATATATGTTTGATGTTTCTCTATATGGAGAATCTGTTCCACTCACATCGTGATGATCTCTTCCTAAAACAACAGGCGCCGAAATTTCTTTATTAGCAATAGCCTTATTAATAGCTTCTGCAATTTTTACACGACCTTCGCTATCTGCATATAAAATGCGGGCTTGAGAGCCAACCACTAAATTATTTTTCATAGCGTCTCTAATCCAAATAATATTATCATTTAGTTGCTGCTTAATTTCATCTGGTGCTGTTTTATAAATTTCTTGTAAAACAGATAAAGCAATCTCATCTGTTTTACGTAAATCATTTTCGTTGGCACTTGCGCAAACCCAACGGAATGGACCAAAACCATAATCAAAACACATTGGCCCTAAAATATCTTGCACGTAACTTTTATATTTAAATGTTGCGCCTACGTGTCCACCTTTTAGTGCAGGTAAACTTTGGTAAATGTCTGCGCCTGCTCTGCCTGCTTCTAATAAAAATGCATTTCCATAATCAAAAAAGTACATTCCTTTTTTATTCAACGTGTTAATAGCATTAGCATGACGTACCAACGTTTTTTGAACTTCCTCTTTAAATTTAACAGGATTTTCAGCCATCATTTGATTACTTTCTTCTAAGCTAAAGCCTGATGGATAATAGCCTCCAGCCCATGGATTGTGAAGTGATGATTGATCAGATCCAATATCAACTTTAATGTTGTCAATTACTAAACGCTCCCATAAATCAACTATATTACCTTGGTAGGCGAGTGAAACAGCTTCTTTATGTTCTTGTGCAATTTTTATGCGCGCAATCAACAAATCTAAATTTTCAAACACTTCATCAACCCAACCTTGCGAATAACGTGTGTTTACGGCCTTAGGATTTAATTCTGCTGTAATAGAAACTAAGCCTGCAATTTTTGCTGCTTTAGGTTGTGCGCCACTCATACCTCCTAAGCCACAGGTAACAAATAATTTTCCTTGTCGTTCTTCTTCTGTGCGACAAATTTTTCGTGCCGCGTTCATCACCGTAATGCATGTTCCGTGCACAATACCTTGTGGACCAATATACATAAACGAACCTGCTGTCATTTGTCCATACTGAGTTACGCCTAATGCATTAAACTTTTCTAAGTCATCGGGTTTACTATAATTTGGAATCATCATTCCGTTTGTAACAACAACTCTTGGTGCATCTTTATGCGACGGAAATAATCCCATAGCATGGCCACTATATAAAACGAGTGTTTGTTCATCGGTCATTGTTGCTAAATACTGCATCGTTAATAAATACTGTGCCCAATTTTGAAACACAGCACCATTCCCTCCATACGTTATTAATTCATGGGGATGTTGTGCTACAGCGTAATCTAAATTATTACTCAACATATGCATGATAGCCGCAGCCTGCAAACTTTTATGAGGATACTCTAAAATAGGTCGTGCATAAATTTTATAATCAGGACGAAAACGATACATATAAATTCTTCCATATGTATTTAATTCATTTAAAAATTCAGAAATTAAAACAGCGTGTTGGTCGGCATTAAAATAACGTAAAGCATTTTCAAGAGCCAACTTTTTTTCTTCGTTATTTAAAATGTCTTTTCGCTTTGGAGCATGATTAATTTCTTGCTCGTAAGGTTTTACTTCTGGCAAAATTGCTGGTATACCTTGCAAAATATGTTGTTGAAATTGGTGTAATTCCATAAAAAAATTGTTTAGTTTTATTCGTGTTGAATTTACGTGATTTTTTAGACATTTTATAAACTTTAAATCCGATGAATTGTTTAAATTAATATGGAAAACATAAACATTTTTTGGTTTAGAAGAGACTTGAGATTAAATGACAATGCCGGGTTATATCGTGCATTAAAAAAAGGCATTCCAGTATTGCCTATTTTTATTTTTGATACCTCGATTTTAGATAAACTTGAAGATAAGAAAGACAGGCGCGTTGAATTTATTCATAACGCCATTCAAGCTATTCATTCAGAGCTCATAGAATTTAAATCATCTATTCAGGTTTTTTATTCAACTCCCGAATTTGTTTTTAAAGAATTAATAAAAACTTATTCTATACAAAGTGTTTATACGAATCATGATTACGAACCTTACGCCCTGGAGCGTGACTCTCACATAAAACATTTTTTAGAAACCAATCATATTTTTTTAAAAACGTTTAAAGACCAATGCATATTTGAAAAAAGCGAAATAACAAAAGATGATGGTAAGCCTTATACCATTTTTACGCCTTATAGTCGCAAATGGAAAGCAAAATTAACTGACTACGATGTAAAAGCTTATCCAACTCAAAAATATTTCTCTAACTTTTTCAAAACAAGTTCTTTTCAAATTCCAAGTCTTCGTCACATAGGATTTGAACCCTCCGATTTACAAACACCGTCCAAAATCATTCCTAAATCTATAGTTTCAAATTATACTGAACAACGCAATTTTCCGGCCATTCGTGGTACGAGTTTATTAAGTGTTCATTTACGATTTGGAACAGTCAGTATTAGAAATTTAGCTAAACAAGCATTAGCTCTTAACGAAACATGGCTTAATGAATTAATCTGGCGCGATTTTTATATGATGATTTTGCATCACTTTCCACACGCTGCCAAAAACTCTTTTAAACCTCAATATGATAAACTCAGTTGGAGAAATAATGAAGCTGAATTTAAAATATGGTGCGAAGGAAAAACTGGATTTCCAATTGTAGATGCTGGTATGCGTGAATTAAATGAAACGGGTTTTATGCATAACCGTGTGCGAATGATTGTGGCGAGTTTTTTAGTAAAAGATTTACTGATTGATTGGCGTTGGGGCGAAGCTTACTTTGCTCAAAAACTAATTGACTTTGATTTAAGTGCAAACAATGGTGGTTGGCAATGGGCTGCTGGTAGCGGTTGCGATGCGGCGCCTTACTTCAGAATTTTTAATCCAAGTGAACAAATAAAAAAGTTTGATCCAAAATACGAATACATTAAAAAATGGGTTCCAGAATTTGGCACGTCAAACTATCCACTACCAATGGTAGACCATGCAAAAGCGAGACTAAGAACATTAGCTGCCTACAAGGAAGCTCTAACAGAAAACAATCAGGTGAGTTTGTTTTAAAAACTAAACTACCATGTTCACTATTTTTTTATGCACTACAATCACTTTCTTAGGTTGCTGACCAGCTAACAATTTAATCGTTTGCTCGTTTTTCATCACCTCAACCTCTACTTCTTCTTTCGTTAATGTTGCTGGCAACTCCAAAGTAAACTTTAATTTTCCATTTACAGATACAGGATAATTAATGCTATCATCAATTAAAAAAGCTTCGTTAACTAAAGGAAATTGAGCAAAAGCAATGCTTTCAGTATGTCCTAATTGTTTCCATAGTTCTTCAGTGATATGCGGTGCGTATGGAGATAAACAAATTAATAATGGTTCAAGAATTTCTTTTTTATTGCATTTTAAATCTGTTAGTTCGTTTACACAAATCATGAAATTACTGACAGAGGTATTAAATGAAAACCGTTCAATATCTTCTGTAATTTTTTTGATGGTTTTATGCAACGTTTTTAATTCTGCTTTTGTTGGTTCATCATGAGTAATTGTAAAAGCATCGTTTTGATAAAACAAGCGCCATAGTTTTTTTAAGAAACCATGTACGCCTGTAATTCCATTGGTATTCCATGGTTTACTTTGCTCCAAGGGACCTAAAAACATTTCGTATAAACGTAAAGTATCGGAACCGAATTTTTCAGCAATGTCGTCTGGTGTTACTACATTGTATTTTGACTTAGACATTTTTTCTACTTCGTGTCCGCAGATGTAATTATCATCGTCCTCTTTTATAAAGACGGCATTTTTATATTCTTCTCTAGAGGAAATAAAAGCTTCTTCATCTAATATATCATTGGAAACAATATTTACATCAACATGAATCGCTGATGTATAGATATTTTCTTCAAAGTTTAAAAACTCAAAATTTGGGTTTAATGTTTTAAAATTTGTAATTGCTTTTTCCTTGATGTTGTCTAATTCAAACTGTGTTAATTCTTTCTTTTTTAATTTATCATTTATATTTTTTGAAAGAAAAATCACTGGTAAATTAACTTTTTCATTTTCATCATTTTGGCCCCAAACAAACATTGCGGGACTAAGCCTATAAACAAAATTACTTCTACCCTGTATCATTCCTTGATTAATCAACTTCTTCGCTGGTTCATTAATGGCAATGTGTCCAAGGTCGTTTAAAATTTTTGTCCAAAAACGCACATACAATAAATGGCCTGTAGCATGTTCGCTACCACCAATATATAAATCCACTTGTTTCCAATAGTCGGCCAATTTTTTATCCGCAAACGCTAAACCGTTATGAGGATCCATGTATCGTAAAAAATACCAAGAACTTCCAGCCCAACCAGGCATTGTAGAATGTTCGTAATCAAACTCATTTTGATACTTCCAATCTTTTGCGCGCGCTAATGGTGGTTCTCCGTCTTCTGTTGGTAAATATTTATCAACTTCTGGCAAAACTAACGGTAACTCACTATCACTTAATGCATAAGGAATATCATTTTTGTAATAAATAGGAATTGGTTCTCCCCAATACCGTTGACGGCCAAACACCGCATCACGCAAGCGAAAATTCACTTTACCTTTTCCTAATCCATTTGCTTCGATTTGGGAAATGGCTTTCTTCATGGCAGCTTTGACATCTAAACCATTTAAGAAGTCAGAGTTGATTAATGTTCCTTCTTTCGCATCGTATGATTCTTTTTCTAAATCACCTCCGGCCACTACTTCTAAAATTGGTAGTCCAAACTGTTTGGCAAAACTATAATCTCTGCTATCATGCGCAGGAACTGCCATTACAGCTCCAGTGCCATAACCAGCTAAAACATAGTCACCAATCCAAATAGGAATTTGCTTACCTGAAAAAGGATGTTCAACGAATGAACCCGTTGGCACTCCTGTAATTTTATTAATGTCTGCTTGACGTTCACGCTCACTTCTGTTTTTTGCTTGAGTCACATAAGCATCAACCGCTAATTTATTTTCGGGTGTTGTTAAGCGATTCACTAATTCGTGCTCAGGTGCGAGGGTTACAAACGAAACACCAAAAATAGTATCTGGTCGTGTAGTAAACACTTCAATGTCATGCTGAACTTGTTTCAGCATCTCTTGAGACCCTGAAACGAGTTCAGGGTGACGAACAATTTTGAATTTTAACGATGTGCCTTCACTTTTTCCAATCCAATTTCGTTGTGCTTCTTTCAAACTATCCGTCCAATCCAATGTATCTAAGCCATCCAACAATCGCTGAGCATATGCCGTAATACGCATGCTCCATTGCTTCATTAGTTTTCGCTCAACAGGATAACCGCCACGCTCGCTAAGTCCATCTTTTATTTCATCATTTGCTAACACAGTTCCTAATTGCGGACACCAGTTTACATAAGCTTCTCCTAAATAAGCCATTCGGTAGGCCATTACAACATCAGACTGTTCTTTTTCTGTAAACGCTTTCCATTGTTCGGCTGTAAATGATTTTACATCATCATCGCAATGTGCCTGTATATTGGCATTTCCATGAGCTTCAAATGCAGAAATTAAATTTGAAATAGGTTCTGCTTTGTTAGTATTTTTATTATACCACGAATTAAATAATTGAATAAAAATCCATTGCGTCCATTTATAATAGTCAGGATTAGATGTTCTTACTTCTCTATCCCAATCAAATGAAAATCCAATTTTATCTAATTGTTTTCGGTAAACAGCAATATTATTTTCTGTTGTAATTTTTGGATGTTGTCCTGTTTGAATGGCATATTGCTCGGCAGGTAAACCAAAACTATCGTACCCCATTGGATGCAACACATTGAATCCTTTATGTCTTTTAAATCGCGCTACAATATCCGAAGCAATATAACCTAATGGATGCCCAACATGTAAACCTGCACCAGATGGATAAGGAAACATATCTAACACATAATATTTTTCTTTCGCTGAATCATCTTTGGCTGCAAATGTTTTATTGTCGGCCCAAAATTTTTGCCAATTTGCTTCTATATCTTTAAAATTATATTCCATCTTCTTTCTTAAACCTAAAAAATAAATTTATCCTTCTTACAATTTTGCAAATGCTTTATCAAATGCAACAATAGTTTTTTCAATGTCTTCCATGGTATGTGCTTCGCTCATAAAACCAACTTCATAACCACTTGGACCAGAGTAAACGCCGTTTTCTAACAGTGCATGATATAAAATTTTAAAATGTTTCATGCTATCAGCATCAATTTCTTCAGCGCATTTGATGTGTTCTTTGTCGGTAAACGCTAACCAAAAAATGGAACCAACTGTAAATATTTTAAAATTATGTTTGGTGTTTTCCGTTAAGCCTTTGATTAACACTTGCGTTTTATGCTCTAAATCTGAGTAAAAATTTGGCTTTAAACATTCTGTTAATTGGGCAATACCAGCTGCCATGGCAACAGGATTACCACTTAATGTACCAGCTTGGTAAACATTTCCTTCGGGAGAAATGCTCGACATGATTTCTTTACTTGCGCCATAAGCGCCAACAGGAAATCCTCCGCCAATAATTTTACCATAGGTAATAATATCAGGCTTAATATTATAATATCCTGCTGCTCCACAAAAACAAACTCTAAAGCCACTAATCACCTCATCAAAAATCAACAAGGTTTTATTTTTTGTACAGATGTCTCTTAAAAATTGTAAGTATGCTTTGTCTTGTAATAATAATCCGTTGTTTGCTGGAATTGGTTCGATAATGATACATGCAATCTGATCCGGAAACTGTTTAAAAGCTTCTTCAACTGCTTCTTTATTATTTAACGACACAACAATGGTATCGTTCACTACGCTTTCAGGAACGCCCGCAGATGAAGTGTTTCCGAAGGTTACTAATCCTGAGCCAGCTTTTACTAATAAAGAATCGGAATGCCCATGATAACAACCTTCAAATTTTAAAATTTTAGTTCGTCCTGTATATCCTCTTGCCAAACGGATCGCACTCATAACAGCCTCTGTACCGCTACTCACGAAACGTATCTTTTCTATGTATGAATTGAAGGTTAAAATAAGTTCTGCCAATTCATTTTCTAAACGAGTTGGTGCACCAAAAGAAGTGCCGTTACGCATCGTTTTTTCAACTGAATTTAAAACCTTATCATTTGCATGGCCTAAAATTAATGGCCCCCAGCTTGCGCAGTAATCAATGTATTCATTTCCGTCGGCATCCCAAACATGAGAACCTTTTCCTTTATCAATAAAAACAGGTGTTCCTCCCACACTTCTAAAAGCGCGTACAGGAGAGTTTACACCACCAGGAAAAAACTGTTTTGCTTTGTCAAATAATTTAACCGATTCCGAATTTTGCATAATACTAAATTAAAGTGCAAAGATAGGGGTTTGACTTAATTTATTGCGTTATAATTTTAGTTTTATAATTCTAATGGACGATAAGGAAATTACTTACGCTTTTTGTATCTCTTCTCGTTACGAATAATGATTGGTTTTGAGTTGGTGTGGCTTACAAACTCAAAATCTAATTGTTTTTTAACTAAATCAGCACGTCGAACTTTTATCACAACCTTATCTCCCAAAGCATAAATATTACCAGTATTTCTTCCAACAACACGGTAATTATCAGCATCAAACGAATAATTATCGTCCTTCATATCTCTTAACGAAATTCTACCTTCACATTTGTTTTCTGTAATCTCAACAAAAATACCAAACTCTGTAACTCCACTGATAATACCATCAAAAGCAATCCCGATTTTATCAGATAAAAATTCAACTTGTTTGTATTTAATAGAAGCGCGTTCTGCTTCAGCAGCCAACTTTTCCATTTCAGAAGAATGTTTACACAATTGTTCTAATTCGTCAGCTTTCAAATACAGTTTGTGATTCAATTTCGCCTCTAATAAACGATGCACTAACACATCCGGATACCGACGAATTGGCGACGTGAAGTGTGTGTAGTAATCAAATCCTAAACCATAGTGGCCAGAGTTTTTGGTTGTATATATCGCCTTTGGCATACTTCTTACCGCCAACAACTCAATCATGCTTTGTTCTTTTTTATCTTTTACATCAACCAATAATTTATTGATAGATTGTGCTGTCTTTTGTCGGTTGCCAACTGCCACTGAATACCCAAAGCGTTCAACAAAATTATTTAACTCTTGTAATTTTTCATCTTTAGGCACATCATGTACACGATACACAACGGAGTTAGCATTGCTTTTATCTTTTTGATGATTTGTTTTAGCGTCTTCTTTTGATTGTGGTTTTCCTAAAAATTCGGCTACTTTTTTATTCGCCAATAACATAAAGTCTTCAATTAATTTATGTGCGTCTTTTTGCGTTTTAAAGTAAACCCCTGTAGGAAGGCCGTTTTCATCGAGTTGAAACTTCACTTCAGCTTTATCAAAAAAGATTGAGCCTTTTGCTGTACGCTCGGAGCGCAATATTTTCGCTAATTTATCCAGTGTATGGATTTCATCTTTATAATCGCCAACACCAGTTTCAATAATGGTTTGTACTTCTTCGTAACTAAATCGGTGGTCGCTATAAATAACTGTTTTTCCAAACCATTGATTTTGAATTTGAGCAAATTCATCTAATTCAAAAACCGCACTGAAGCAATATTTTTCTTCATGTGGACGAAGTGAGCAGGCAAAATTACTCAACACTTCGGGCAACATAGGCACACAACGATCCACTAAATATACCGATGTAGCACGATTTACGGCTTCATCATCTAAAATTGTTTTTGGTTTTAAATAATGAGTCACATCGGCAATATGAACGCCCACTTCCCAATTTCCATTATCTAATAATTGTAATGATAAAGCGTCGTCAAAATCTTTTGCGTCTGCTGGGTCAATCGTAAACGTTGTAATGTGTCTAAAATCCCGGCGTTTCGCAATTTCTTCAGGATAAATTTCCGTATTTAAATCTTTTGCTTCAGCTTCAACTTTTGGATCAAAAACCATAGGTAGTCCAAACTCTGCCATAATCGCATGAATTTCTGTTTCATGATCGCCCGCATTACCAAGCACTTCAATTATTTTTCCATTTGGATTATCAGATCCTTTTTTCCAATCAACTAATTCTACAACAACTTTTTGCCCATTTTGTGCGTTCAGAATATCTTGTAATGGTATAAAAAAATCAACGTGTATTTTATTATAATCTGGAACAACAAAAGCAAATTTTTGATTGATTTGAATGGTTCCAACAAACTTAGTTTTCTTACGTTTAATTACTTCGACAACTTCGCCTTCGGGTTTTGACTTACTTTTAGAAGTTAAACTTATTTTAACTAAATCTCCATTTAGAGCATCTTTACTTCTTCTAAAAGGAATATAAACATCTGGTGAATCGGCAGAAACGATAACATAAGAAGCGCCAGATGTTGTAAAATCAATCGTTCCTGTTTCGTATGTTTTAGTTTCTTTAAACTGATACTTTCCTATTTCTTTTTCTACTACAAAACCTTGGTGCTTTAATTCTTCCAATGTTTCTAATAATGTGAAACGATCGCTCTCATTATCAATTTCCATAGCAGCTCCAAGCTGTTTATAGTTAAAAGACTTTTCAGAATTATATTTTAAAAACGTTAATACGTCTTCGAACAAATAACGTTTTGGTTGTTTTTTTGATTTTGCCATTTTTTAAAATAACATCTTATTAAGATGCTTAGGTAAAGGTAACTATTTTTTAACCAAATTAAGATGTCCAAACAGCAGTTCCCTCGCTGCAGTTTTTACAAATGTCTATTTCTTGTCGCGACTTTAAAATGGACTTTCTGAAAATTTGATATGGTTGAGAAACCCAAACGTCTTTAAACTGTTGTTGTTTTAAATCACCTAATTGATGCTTTGCATCTTTATCAAAACAGCAAGGCACAACTAATCCATCCCATGTAATCACGCAACTACTCCACATTCGCCAACATTGATTTAATAATTTGTTTTTAATCGCATACGTTCCATCGCTATTTTTTTTATACCTACTGTATTTGATATTATCAGGTATCAAAGTATTGCCATTTTTAAAATTATACATTTGGGCTGTTTTAAAAACCACTTCGTCAACACCTAACTCTTTAGCTAACTTTTTTACATCATTTAGTTGATGTTCATTTGGTTTCACCACTAAAAACTGAAATACAATATGTGGTGTTTTACTCTGCAACTCTTTTTTTGCTGACACGATGTTTCTGGTGCCTTCAATAACTTTACTTAATGTTCCTCCTATACGGTATTGCTCATAGGTTTCTTGAGTTGTTCCATCAATTGAAATAATTAGTTTATCTAGTTTGCTTTGAACTGTTTTCAAAGCCATTTCGGGCGTTAGATAATGAGCATTCGTTGATGTGGATGTATAAATTTTTTTAGTTGAAGCATATGTAACCATATCTATAAAATGAGGGTTCAAATAGGGTTCTCCTTGAAAATAAAAAGTCAGATAAATAAGTTCTTTGTAAACATCATCAATGGTTTTTTTTAAAAATGTAGGCTCCAACATACCAATTGGCCGGGTAAATTCCCTCAATCCGCTCGGACATTCTGGACAGCGCAAATTACAACTTGTGGTTGGTTCAATAGCCAAACTAATCGGAAGTCCTTTATTAAAATTTCGCTTTGAATATTTAGAAATGTAATAACTAAACCAAACATAAAAACCATTAACCAACTTGTGTAAAGTCAGCTTTTTTATTAACCCTATGTTTGAATGAAAAGACACTTTTTAAAGATAAAGTTTTTATTTTGTTAAGACGTTTTTGTTTTTTGTTAATTTTACAAACCAATAGACATTAATGATGACAACTTATATAAACAGCTTAGCGTTTGCAAAACAACTTGATGCAAATGATTCTTTAAAATCTTATAGAAATAAATTTTACATGCCACAGCACAATGGTTCTGATATGGTTTATTTTACTGGTAATTCATTAGGCTTACAACCAAAAACTACCAAAGACTATATCCAACAAGAATTAAATGATTGGGCCACATTTGGTGTAGAAGGTCATTTTTTAGCTAAAAACCCTTGGTTGAGTTACCATGAAATACTAACTGATAAAACAGCTAAAATTTTTGGTGCGTTGCCAACCGAAGTGGTGATGATGAACCAACTCACGGTGAATTTACATTTATTAATGGTGTCATTTTATCGTCCAACAAAACAGCGTTATAAAATAATTTGCGAGGCGAAAGCGTTTCCTAGTGATCAATACGCTTTACAATCACAAGTTAAATTTCATGGTTACATGCCAAGTGATGCTATTGTTGAAATTGCTCCACGCGAAGGCGAATACGAAATTAGACATGAAGATATTTACAAAGCCATTGAAAAACATAAAGACTCATTAGCATTAATCATGATTGGTGGTGTTAATTATTTTAGTGGACAAGTTTTTGATATGAAAACAATTGTTGAAGCCGGACATAAAGCGGGTGCCATTGTCGGTTTTGATTTAGCACATGCCGCTGGAAACTTAAAGTTGGAACTTCATCATTGGAATGTTGATTTTGCCGCTTGGTGTTCTTACAAATATTTAAATGCAGGCCCTGGAAGTGTTGCAGGAGCCTTTGTTCATGAGCGTCATCACAAAAATACCGATATGCCATTGTTTGCAGGTTGGTGGGGTCACGATAAAGAAACGCGCTTTAAAATGGACAAAGAATTTAAACCTATTGAATCTGTAGAGCGTTGGCAAATGAGTAATGCGCCCATATTATCTATGGCTGCCTACAAAGCCTCTTTAGATATATTTGATGAAGTTGGAATGGAAAAGTTGAACAAAAAAAGCAAAGCATTAACGGCGTATTTAGAATTTATAGTAACGGAAGTTAATAAAGAAAAAAATAATTGTTTGGAAATTATAACTCCTAAAGAAAACAGAGGTTGTCAATTAAGCATTGTTGCGCATGGTTACGGAAAAGCCCTCTACAATAAACTCATAGAAAACGGTGTTATTCCAGATTGGCGTGAACCAAATGTAATTCGTTGTGCTCCCGTTCCTATGTATAACTCCTTTGAAGATATTTTTAAATTTGGAAACATTTTAAAATCTATACTTTAATGATGGGTTATTTTATCTCTGCGCCATTCATAATAATGTTTAAATTTGCTCACCATTATGGCAAATAATAATCAAGAAGAAACATCGACCCAAATGTCGTTTATGCAGCATTTAGATGCTTTGCGTTGGCACTTGATGCGAAGCGCAATTGCTATCGTTGTGATTGGTGTTACACTCTTTTGTTATAATAATTTTTTATTTGACACGGTTATTTTTGGACCATTAAAACCTGATTTCTTTTCGTATAAAGCGCTTTGTGCTCTTGGACATCAATTAGGTGCTGGCGATGTTATGTGCATGACCATTAAGCCTATGCAATTGCAAACATTAGCAGCTTCCGAACAATTTTTTACTCACATGTGGATTGCCACATTGGGTGGTATTATCTTAGCATTTCCATATATCATTTACGAACTTTGGAAATTTATTAAACCAGCGTTAAAAGATACCGAATCTGCTCCAGCTAAATTATTTGTTATTGTTGCCTCTATTCTTTTTTTAATTGGAATTATGTTTGGCTACTTTGTGCTATTTCCAATGTCCTATAACTTTCTCATTAATTATAGCTTATCCGATGGTAATTTTGTTCATACTCAAAACACCCTCGACGATTATATTTCTCTAATTTCAACCATGACATTAGTTTCAGGGCTTGTGTTTGAATTACCAATTATAGTTTATCTGCTTTCAAAAATTGGATTACTAACCCCAACTTTTATGAGAAATTATCGTAAATATGCCGTTGTGGTTATTTTAATTGTTGCGGCAATTATAACGCCCTCTCCCGATGTAACATCTCAATTAATTGTGGCTGTACCCATGTACTTACTTTATGAAATCAGTATTTTTGTAAGCGCTTATGTTGTAAAAAAACAAGCATAATTTATTTCAAATTTTTTTATTAAATTCGTTCTCCTTTTTTGTGATTACACAACAAGGGAAAACAAGCATTTCATGATAATGATATGCTATTAAAATAAATTGAATTATGAAAAAATATCCTACATACAATCAACTTAATTTATCTCAAATCACAAAAGATATATTACAAACGTGGAAAGAAAAAAACACGTTTGAAAAATCTATCTCCACTCGTGAAGGAAAAAAACCATGGGTTTTTTATGAAGGTCCACCAAGTGCGAATGGTTTACCTGGCATCCATCACGTGATGGGCAGAACAATTAAAGATATTTTTTGTCGTTACAAAACGTTACAAGGCTTTCAGGTAAAACGTAAAGCTGGCTGGGATACGCATGGTTTGCCAATTGAGCTAGGTGTTGAAAAAACATTAGGAATTACTAAAGAGGATATTGGAAATAAAAATTCTGCCAAATACATTTCGGTAGAAGATTACAACAAAGCTTGCCGTAAGGAAGTGATGAAATACACGGATGCTTGGGAAAACTTGACAAACATGATGGGTTATTGGGTAGACATGAGCGACCCTTACATTACGTATGATAATAAATACATTGAAAGTGTTTGGTGGTTATTACAAAATTTATCGAAAAAAGATTTATTGTATAAAGGATTTACCATCCAACCTTATTCGCCAGCAGCTGGCACAGGCTTATCTTCCCACGAATTAAACCAACCGGGATGTTACAAAGACGTGAAAGATAGAACGGCAACTGTACAATTTGCAATTAGTAAAGAGCAATCTGCAAAGTTGAAATTGCTGGTAGATAACTGCCCTTTATACATTTTAGCATGGACGACAACACCTTGGACTTTACCTTCTAATACTGCATTAGCAGTTGGAAAAGATATTGATTATGTTTTTGTTGAATCGTTTAATCCATTTAATGGCACAAAACAAATAGTTGTTTTAGCGAAAGATTTAGTAAATAAATATTTTTCAGAAAAACATACTGACTTAATATTTGAAGATTATACAGTTGGTGATAAAAATATTCCTTTTAAAATTATTGGTCATTGCAAAGGTTCTGATTTAGCAGGCATCAAATACGAACAATTATTACCATTTGTAAAACCAGAAGGAAAAGCATTTGAAGTTATTATTGGCGATTTTGTTACAACAACGGATGGAACAGGTATTGTGCACATAGCACCAAGCTTTGGTGCAGACGACTTTAGAGTTGCTAAACAAAACGGAATTGACTCATTAACCTTAGTGGATAAACGTGGGCGATTTGTTCCTGAAATACAAGATGGTGTTTTTCTTTATGGAGAAGAATACGTGAAAGAAGCTTATCATACAGAGGCAGAAAAACAAGTTGAGTTCGAAAAACAAAAACAAATATTAGAATCAACTGGGAAAATAAAAGAACTGAAAACCTACTTAAGTGTTGACGAACGCATTGTTTTAAAATTACAAGAAGAAGGAAAATTATTTAAAAAAGAAACCTACGAACACAGCTATCCACATTGTTGGAGAACAGACAAGCCAGTTTTATATTATCCGTTAGATTCTTGGTTTATTAAATCAACAGCTGCTAAAGACAGAATGATTGAATTAAACAAAACTATTAACTGGAAGCCAGAAGCCACTGGAACAGGTCGTTTTGGTAACTGGTTAGAAAATTTAAATGATTGGAATTTATCGCGCTCTCGTTTTTGGGGCATCCCAATTCCTATTTGGACAAGCGAAGATAAAACACAACAAATTGTAATTGGTAGTGCAGAAGAGTTAAAAACAGAAATTGAGAATGCTGTATCAAAAGGCTTCATGACTGAAAATCCGTTGGCTAAATTTGAAGTAGGAAATTTTTCTAAAGAAAATTATGACAGTTTTGATTTACATAAACCTTATGCCGACACCATTATTTTAGAGAAAAATGG
>CANLAV010000029.1 GCA_947487905.1 Bacteroidota bacterium
ATATTAAAACCTTTCAGAGAAAGGAAAATTCAATAATCATAAAAGTAGCATGTTCTATTGTTGAGACAAAGCATAACATTTTCTATCAGTATAAATTACTAAAAAATGGTACCGAAAATTGGTCTTTACCAACGAAAGAAAATGTGTTTAATTTTAGAATGTTACCGCCCGATGATTATAAATTTGTGGTGCGAGCCATTGATGGTCAAAATATGGAATCTCCAATTGAAACAACATTTACATTCGAAGTATTACCGTATTTCTATGAAACACGTTGGTTTCAAATACTAGTAGTCTTATCCTTTATACTTATAATGTATTTTGTTATTAATAAAATTAAGAACAATCGGTTGCAAAAAGAAACATTAAATAAAGAAATAGCCCAGCTCGAGTTAAATGAAATTCAATCTCAAATGAATCCTCATTTTATATTTAATGCAATGAATAGCATTTCCTATTATTTAAAAATAAACGAAAATAAATCGGCCCAAGTTTATCTCAATCACCTTTCAAGGTTATTAAGAAAATTTATGGATTATTCAAATAATGATTACATAGATATTGATAGCGAAGTGAGATTACTAACTTCTTATGTTGAAATAGAACGCATGCGTTTTGCAGATAAATTTATTTTCGAAGTTATTCTACCAACGGAATTAATAAGTTGTTTATTCCCAACATACATACTACAGCCATTAATTGAAAATTCCATCAAACATGGCATTATTCCTTCTGATGAAAATCATAAAATTTGTTTGAGCTTTAAACAAGTGGAAAACGAATTGATTGTTACCGTTGATGATGACGGTATTGGAAGAGTTTTAGCAGCTAAGAATAAACCAAAAAATCATCAATCAAAGGGGATTAATTTAATCCAGAAAAAAATAGTTCTTTTAAACGAACGCTTTGATGTGAATGTAAGTTTTGAAATTATTGACAAAGAATGTGGTACATTAGTTATTATTAAACTCCCAATCATGTTATGATAATTGCGTTAATTATTGAAGATGAAATAAATAGCCAAAACTATTTAAAACAATTAGTGGAAGAAAAATTTCCAAATATTCGTATTTTAGAATGTGTAAAATCCGTTGAATCTGCTGTTTTGTCTATTGAAACGCATAAGCCAGATCTTCTCTTTTTGGATGTGGAAATTATCGGAGGAACTGGCTTTGATGTTTTAGAGCAAGTGACCTATAGAAATTTTGAACTCGTTTTTATAACCGCCTATAATCATTTTTCTTTGCAAGCTTTAAAAAAAGAAGCCGTTGATTATATTTTAAAACCAATAGATGATGAAGAATTTGTCAATGGTGTCAATAAAGCGATAAATCGCATTTCAAACAAAAAAGAGATTGAAAAGTCTGAAAAAGTAAAAATTGTTTCTTTAAATAGGACTTTATTAATTAAACCGGATGAAATATTCTATTTGCAAGCAGATGGAGTTTATACCACACTTTTTACCTCAAAAGGAACTATTACTTCAACCAAAAATTTAGGGGAATATGAAACGGCCTTAGGTAATCATTTTTTCAGATGCCATCATTCATTTATTGTTAGGTTGAAATCTATTGTCAAAGTTGAAAAAAATAGAAGTGGAGAAATCACCTTAGTAAATGGAGATAAAATCCCTGTTTCTCAACGTAAAATCTCAGCCTTAAATAAATTAATGAAACATACGAATAGGGGTTGATTTCATGTACATTAAATCCTAACAATTTTGGATTTTAGTTTTAGTTTTATTTCGCATTAAATCTATTAATCTATTAAATAAATTAATTAGTCTATTTATATAATAGTTTCATCTTAAAGCCAAATTAGACTTTAATTTTGTAGAATTACTGTATTTTTAAGCTATTTTAATGATTATTTAAATATTATATTTAAAATATTACTCACTTATTAAATCAAAATACTCACCTGTTAAACGCCTAATCATATTCATTCTTTAAGTCGTTAATTTTGTGCTTTAATACCAAATTAGTACAAAATCGAATTTATTTATTAGATGATTATGAAAATAAAAGCATTGTTTTTTAGCCTTTTGATTTTTTCAAAGGTTGTAATGTCTCAAACAGGAACCATTGGCTCGCCATTCACGTCTCTTTTTCAAGCTAGGTTAGTTACAAGCCCTGGAATTGAAATTGTTGCCCATACCGATTGCCGCGGATCTATAACCTACAATATGATGTTGTCTAAACGTAGAGCTATTGCGACAGCTAATTATTTGAAGTCAAAAGGTGTTAGTGAAAAGCAGCTCAAAATAAAATACGTTGGTGAAAATCAGTTAACAACAAATTGTCCTTGCGATATAAAGAGCACTGATACATGTTCTGAGGACGATCATCAAAAAAACAGAAGGGCCAGTTTCAACGTTATCAGGGCTCAAGTAAGTAATAAAGGTGTAATTAATCAATAGGATTTTAATTTTTTCATGATAAAAAAAGATGCGACAGAGTAGATCAATATTTGTAGAAGTAAAAGACTTAGTTTGGGAAAAAATCAACATCGATGAAATAACTCACATCAAAGAAATTGGTAATTCATCCTTGATTTATAGAAGTGAAGGAGCGTTAATAAAAAGTTGCAAAAAAATGCAGGATATTCAACAAGCATTGCCTATTGAGTTTGAACGCGTTCACAAAGCATACATTGTTAATATGCATTATGTAGATACGGTTTGTTTAAAAACAAATACCATTAATATGAAGTTTGACTGTTCTATTAAAATTGGAATGGCTCACAAAAAAAATATTTCGAAGTATTTGAAAATTAGTTAAATTAATTAGCATAAAAAAAGGTGTAGTAAAACTACACCTTTTTTTACGCGTGGAGAATATCGGATTCGAACCGATCACCTCTTCACTGCCAGCGAAGCGCTCTAGCCAAATGAGCTAATCCCCCGTTTTTAATAGTGCTTAATTTTTAGTTATTAGTTTTAAATATATAGCCATTTTATTAAAAACTAAACATTCAACACTAAAAAACTAATTACAGCTTAGCTTTTATTTCAACTAAATCGTAGCCTTCAATAATATCATCCACTTTGATATCATTAAATCCATCAATATTTAAACCACATTCGTAATTTGCCGTTACTTCTTTTACATCATCTTTAAAGCGTTTTAAAGAACCTAAACCTCCTGTAAATAAAACGATGCCATCACGAATCACTCTGATTTTAGTATTACGCATGACTTTACCATCTAATACGTAACAACCAGCAATGGTTCCAACTTTAGTAATGTTAAATACTTCGCGTATGATAATGTTACAAACTGTTTTTTCTTCAAATTCAGGAGCAAGCATTCCTTCCATAGCTGCTTTTACTTCGTTAATTGCATCGTAAATAATAGAATATAATCGAATATCGATTTCTTCCACTTCAGCTAATTTACGAGCTGGAACAGATGGTCTAACTTGGAAGCCAACAATAATAGCATTTGAAGCACTTGCCAACATAACATCTGTTTCGCTAATAGCCCCAACTGATTTATGAATAATATTAACTTGAATTTTTTCAGTTGATAATTTTAATAATGAGTCTGATAACGCTTCGATTGAACCATCTACATCACCTTTTACAATCACGTTTAATTCTTTAAAATCACCAATTGCTAATCGTCTACCAATTTCATCAAGTGTGATGTGTTTTTGTGTACGAATACCCTGTTCGCGTTGTAATTGTAAACGCTTATTGGCTAGTTCTCGAGCTTCACGCTCATCGCTCATGACATTAAATTTATCTCCAGCGGTTGGTGCACCGTTCAATCCTAATAATTGCACTGGCATTGATGGCCCTGCTTCTTTTACATTAACGCCATGCTCGTTAGTCATTGCTTTTACTCTACCACTATGACAACCTGCTACAACGATATCGCCAACACGCATGGTTCCTTTTTGAACAATAATATCTACAACATGTCCACGTCCTTTATCCAATTTCGCTTCAATAACTGAGCCAGAAGCTTTTGCTTTTGGATTTGCTTTTAATTCTAAAATCTCAGCTTCCAATACAACTTTCTCTAATAACAGTTCTATGTTTTTTCCCATTTTTGCTGAGATTTCTTGACATTGAACTTTTCCACCCCATTCTTCAACTAAGATATTCATCGCCGATAAAGCTTCACGTATTTTATCAGGATTAGCGCCAGGCTTATCAATTTTATTAATAGCAATAATCATTGGTGATCCAGCTGCTTGTGCGTGATTGATTGCTTCTTTTGTTTGTGGCATCACGCTATCGTCAGCTGCAATCACAATAATAACAACATCCGTTACTTTAGCACCACGTGCACGCATGGCGGTAAATGCTTCGTGTCCGGGTGTATCTAAAAATGTAATTGATTTCCCACTATCCATTTTTACATTGTAACTACCAATATGTTGAGTAATTCCTCCAGCTTCGCCTGCAATTACATTTGATTTTCTTATGTAATCTAATAACGATGTTTTACCGTGATCAACGTGCCCCATAATTGTAACAATAGGAGGACGTTCGATTAAGTCATTTGGGTCTTCAGTTTCTTGTTCTTCAATGGCCTCTTGAACTTCAACACTCACAAACTCAGTTTTGAAACCAAATTCTTCAGCAACAATCGCTAAAGTTTCAGCATCTAAACGTTGGTTGATAGAAACGAACATCCCTAAGCTCATGCAAGTAGAAATAATTTGTGTAACCGATATATTCATCATTTGAGCTAATTGGTTAGCCGAAACAAATTCTGTTACTTTCAACGTTTTCTTTTCTAAATCAGAAGCCTCTAATTCATCAGCTAATTTTTCTTTCACATCATCGCGTTTATCACGACGGTATTTAGACGTTTTTGATTTAGAACCTTTATTGCTGAGTCTTGCTAATGTTTCCTTTATTTGTGCTTGAATTTCTACATCTGTTAAAGCTGGACGAGCTTCACGATTTGTGGGAGCACGTTTTGCTTTAGGGTCACCATATTTTTCTTTTGCTCTATCTTTTGCAATTTGAGCTTGTTCAGTCCCAACTTTTTTGATTTCTTCAGCGCTCATGCCTCCTTTACGGATGCGTTTACGTTTTTTCTTATCAATGGCAGAATTAACAGGTGCAGTTGTTTTTTGTGGTACTTTAATAACTGGCAATTCTATTTTACCCATTATTTTTGGACCTTCTAGTTTTTGGTAAACGGTTTCATGAAAAACTTCTTTTGCTTCTTCAGAAGGAGTTATTTTTTCTTCCTCCGCAACAGGTTGTTCAATGATGGCAGGTTCTTCAACCACTTCTTTTTTGTCTTTTGAAGTATTTTTTTTCGGTTCGGATTTTACTTCACTTTCCTTTTCTTTTTTTGATTTTTTGTCTGGCTTTGTTTTACTATTAATAGTTGACAAATCTACAGTCCCTAATACTTTAGGACCATTTACTAAAGAAGTGTTTTCTTTAATTTCAGGAGTTTCTTCTAACGGCGTAATATGAATTTCTAGCGCTTTTTTAGCAGCCGCTTTAATTTCAGCCTCCGCTTTTTCTTCTTCAATTTTTAGAGCGGCAGCATTAGCAATTGCTTTTTGTTTTTGCTCTTCTTCACGCGCTCTAATTACTTTCGGATCTTCAAGCACGATAGATTCGCGCTTCATTTTTAAGCTGGTGGAGCCAATGTGTTGAGCTTCTTCTTTGGCAGATTTATCTCCTGAAAATTCTTTTGATAACAAAGAATATTCTTCATCGCCAATTTTTGCATTGGGATTATTTTCTACCGGACGACCTTTTGAAGCCAAGAATTCAGTTATTTTACCTAGTGATAAATTAAATTCTTTAGCTACTTTACTAAGTCGCATTTGTTTTGCTTCTGACATATTATTTTATTTCCTTGTCGTTTTAAATTTCAAATCTGCCTTTTTATTTTATAATAGAATGCTAACTATAATGCAATCACAGGCATATTATTAATCTTCGAATTCTGATTGTAAAACCTGCTTAACATCTTCAATGACTTCAATGGTTAACCCTGTTCGTCTTGCTAATTCATCTGCATCTAACTCTAAAACTGATTTAGCTGTGTCACATCCAACAGATTGTAATTTAGCGATAACACTTTCTTCAATCTCGTCAGAAAACTCAATTAAATCCACATCATCAATATCAACAGTTGTTTCCTCACTATCTCTATAAACATCAATTTCATAGCCAGTTAATTTTCCAGCTAATTTTATATTAAATCCTCCTTTACCAATTGCTAAAGAAATTTGATCAGGTTTTAAAAACACTTCAGCACGCATAGTTTCCTCATTTAATTTAACTGACGTTACTTTTGCGGGGCTTAATGAACGCTGAATTAACAATGGAATATTTGTTGTGTAATTAATAACATCGATGTTTTCATTTTTTAATTCACGAACAATTCCATGTATACGAGAACCTTTCATCCCAACACATGCTCCAACAGGATCGATGCGATCGTCATAAGATTCTACAGCCACTTTAGCTCTTTCGCCTGGTTCACGAACAATTTTCTTGATGGTTATTAAGCCATCAAATACTTCTGGAACTTCCATTTCAAATAAACGTTCTAAGAACGATGGAGCTGTACGCGACATAATTACAGAAGGTGTGCCGTTTTTAAGTTCTACTTTATACACAACCGCTTTTACCGAATCTCCTTTTTTAAAGAAGTCAGATGGAATTTGTTCTGTTTTTGGGAGCAATAATTCGTTTCCTTCATCATCCAAAAGCATAATTTCTTTTTTCCAAACTTGATATACCTCTGCATTGATAATATCACCGATACGCTCTTTGTATTTATTGAATATGTTTGTTTTTTCTAATTCAAGAATTTTTTGAACTAAGTTTTGACGAACTGATAATACATTACGACGTCCGATTTCATCTAATTTTACAAGTTCCGTAACTTCTTCCCCAATTTCAAAATCAGGTTCAATTTTGTGAGCGTCAGTTAAGCTGATGTGCTTATTTTCATCATAATCAAAACTATCTTCAGCAAATTCATCATCAACAATTGTTCTGTTTTTATAAATTTCAATATCTCCTTTATCAGGATTTACAATAATATCAAAATTTTTATCTGTTCCATATTTTTTTATCAACATGGCTCTAAATACATCCTCAATAATGCTCATTAATGTAGCACGATCAATGTTTTTGTCTTCTTTAAATAATGAGAACGATTCAATTAAATTTACACTTTCCATTGTTTTGTTTTTTTGTTAAAATGGTAATACTGATTTGGTTTCTTTTACGTTATTATATGCGATGGTTATATTTTCTATAACCGTTTGATTCCCTTTGCCTAAAGTTTTTTTCTCTCTTCGCGTTTCTTCAATTACAAATGTGTCATCATTTGCTTCTTTTAAAATACCTTCATGTTTTTGACCTTCTTTCGTTACTACTTTAACTTTAGTGTCTTTATATTTTCTATATTGTTCAATAACTTTGAAAGATTCTGTAGCTCCTGGTGATGAAACTTGCAATTCAAAATCTTCTTTTTCTCTGTCTAAATTGCCTTCGATAAATCTACTTAACTCCACACAATCTGCAATTACAATGTGATTTGGAGCGTCAATATAGACTTCAATTTTATTTCCTGTTAACACTTTAACTTCAACAATAAATTTGTCAGAGCCTTCAAAATGAGACTCAATAAGACGTATAATCGTTTGTTTATTTATCATTTTACCAAAATAAAAAAGGGACTTTAATTCGTCCCTTACCTGTTTTTTCTATTTGAGATTGTAAATGTAGGCAGTTTTTTTTAATTATCCAACTTTTTTTGAATTGATTCGTTGAAAATTCATTTGTAATATAGTGTTTAAGTAAATATTAGTATTAACCAAATTTAATTAAAAAGTTATGAAAACGTTATTCGGATTCTTTAAAGCTAATAAATTAGCAATTACATCTATTTATGTATTGATGAGTTTGTTATCATTTGCTCAAAATGTTGCGCCAACGCCAGAAGAAAAAGCTAAGGATAATAGCGTAGGGTTCATTATTATTGCTTCTATTTTAGGCGTAGGTATTTTTGGGTATGTTGTTGTAACACTTATAGAGCGTTATAATAAAAAGCACCAAAAAAACGTAGATCCTGCGGTTAAGCAACGATTTAATCGCAGACATCATAGAAGAAATCATCATAAGCCTGTTTAGAAACCATTTCTAAATAATTTGTCTTGAATTGATTTAAGTCATAAATCAAGGCTAATTTTAACATTTAAAATAGACATGAATTTCCTTAATTATCTTAATGTGTTAATAATCAATAGCTTAATAAAAATAATTTTTTTTTGATATTTGTTTCATACAATTATCTTTGTCTCAAATTTAAAACTATAAGACAATGTCAGACATTTCAACAAAAGTAAAATCTATTATCGTAGATAAATTAGGTGTAGAAGAAAAAGAAGTAACTCCAACAGCAAGTTTTACTAACGACCTTGGTGCAGACTCTTTGGATACTGTAGAATTAATTATGGAATTCGAAAAGGAATTCAATATTGCTATTCCAGACGAGCAAGCTGAAAAAATTGCAACTGTAGGTGATGCTATCACTTATATTGAAGCAAATGCAAAAAACTAAAAATTTACTTTAAACTTATTATTTTATGCAATTTAAGCGCGTAGTAGTTACGGGACTTGGTGCTGTTACCCCATTAGGGAGCACTGTAAACGATTATTGGAACAATTTAATAAACGGAGTTAGCGGTGCTGCAACTATTACGCGATTTGATGCGTCAAAATTTAAAACAAAATTTGCCTGTGAGGTAAAGGGCTTTAAAGTTGAAGATTACTTTGATAGAAAGGAAGCTCAACGTCTTGATGCTTTTTCTCATTATGGTATCGCAGCATCTGTTCAAGCTGTTGCCGATTCAGGAATTGACGCAGAAGGAATTGATAAAAACGAGATTGGCGTTATTTGGGGTTCTGGGATTGGTGGTTTGGATACATTTCAAGCTGAAGCGTTTAATTTCGCTAAAGGAGATGGAACACCACGATTTAACCCATTTTTTATACCTAAAATGATTGCTGATATCTGTTCAGGACATATCTCTATCCGTTTTGGATTTAGAGGTCCTAATTTTACAACGGTTTCTGCATGCGCTTCTTCTACTACAGCTTTAATAGATGCATTTACTTACATAAGATTAGGTAGAGCAAATGCAATTGTAACAGGTGGATCAGAAGCTGCTATTAATGAAAGTGGTATTGGCGGATTTAATGCTTGCCAAGCTATGAGTTTAAATAATGAAAGCCCTGAAACAGCTTCTCGACCTTATGATAAAACCCGTGATGGTTTTGTATTAGGAGAGGGAGGTGCGGCACTTGTCTTAGAAGAATTAGAACACGCTTTGGCTCGTGGCGCAAAAATTTACGCTGAGGTAATCGGTGGTGGAATGAGTGGCGATGCTTATCATATCACAGCCCCACATCCTGAAGGATTAGGAGCAACTTTAGTAATGGAAAGAGCATTAAGAGATGCAAATATTTCTCCAAATGAAGTAGATTATATTAATACACATGGTACGAGTACTCCACTTGGAGATGGCGCTGAGTTAAAAGCCATTACAAATGTATTTGGCGAGCAAGCCTACAAAATGAACATTAGTTCAACAAAATCAATGACAGGTCATTTACTTGGAGCTGCTGGTTCAGTTGAGGCTATTGCAACAGTTTTGGCTGTTAAAAACGATATTGTTCCCCCAACAATTAATCACGTTCACGATGATCCTGAAATTGACCCTAAGTTAAATTTGACATTTAACAAAGCTCAAAAACGTACGATCAATATTGCTATCAGTAACACGTTTGGTTTTGGTGGTCATAATGCAGCGGTTGTTGTAAAAAAATACAACGGTTAATTTTATTTTGAAAATCTTGTCGTTTGCTTTAACTTCATTATCAAGAGAAGATAAAGTATTTAAACAAAAATTAAATAATATTTTAGGCTTTTCACCTACTAATTTAGCTTTATACAAACAAGCGTTTAGGCATAGTAGTTTTTCTAACGAAATTTCAGAGCATCAACAAAGTAACGAACGCTTAGAGTTTTTAGGTGACGCTATTTTGGGTGCAGTCGTTGCTGAGTATCTTTTTCAATTATTTCCTAAAAAAGATGAAGGTTTTTTAACTCAAATAAGAAGTAGAATTGTGAACGGGCAACACCTTTTTACGTTGTCAAAAAAGTTTGGCTTAGATGCATTACTTCAATCTAAATTAACTAAGAAAGAAAAACTTAGCTCTTCTGCTTATGGAGATGTATTCGAAGCTTTAATTGGGGCTATTTTTTTAGATAAAGGATTTAAGAACACAAGAAAATTTATTGTCAACACGATTATCAAAACTCACTTAGATTTAAATTCGTTACTTGAAAACGATACGGATTATAAATCAAAGTTTCAAATTTTAATGCAACGTCAAAAAAAACAGTTTGAATATATTGTTATCAGCCATGATTTTAGTGGGAAAGAAAAGACGTATGTTATTCAATTGAATGCAGACGGTAAGGAATTAAGTGTGTTTGAGCATAAATCTAAAAAAGTAGCTGAACAAAAAGCTGCGCAACTAGCCTTAGAGTCATTAGAAAAAAAAGAATTTAATTAAAAGAATGCTCTTATTTGCGCGCCACCAATATTGATTACATTACTATTTAATGATTTGCGACCATCGTAGTTAATTGTGATTTGAATATTTTTATTTAGATTTTGTTGGTAGCTGATATTCCAGGTATAATTATTGCCAGTTTTTAACGCATTAAGCATTTCGTAAGCAATGGCAGTGTTTTCGTTATCATTGTAAGTAATTTGTATGACATTTATTTTTCCAGTTAAACTTCCTTTTTCTAATTGATTGAATTTAAATTCAAAACCAAAATTATTTATTTCTGCTTTTTGAAAACCTTCTTTCATAATATTTTGCTTGGTGTTATAGTTGTAACTCAAACTTAATTTAAAAGTTGTATTTGGCTGGTAATTTAATTTTTGTTCGATATCATAGTATTGTAATTTATAATTTCTTGAAGTTAAAAATTCAGAATTATTTTGTTTGATTCCGAAAACAATATTATTTGTAATACTCCAAGCCCGCGTAAAATTTAATCGAATCCTAAATTCGTGATTAGTATTTCCTCTTGTTTCGTAACCATTTATATTAAGTTGCTTGCTTAAATTATTTTGATAGGTGTAATCCATTCCGAACACGGCAGCGCTTTGATTAAAAAAAACACTTTGTCGTAATGATGAATTTAACGCTGTAATCAACGTATCATTTAAATTAATGGTTATTGGATTAAAGGAAAATAATTTTCTATTCTCATTTGTTTTTTTATCTATGCGGTATACACTTTGAGATGCAAAATGACTAATGAATTTTAACGGTTTTGAAGTACTGTCTTTCAAAAAAACACTTGGCCGTAAATTTAACGAAAAGCTAAATTGATCATGTAACACTTTTACGTATTGATTTGTGGGTGTATATATTTTGATGTATAAAGCCTGGTCACTAAATTGGGCAATTTCAAATTCATTAATTTCTTTTATGCCATTGTCGTTATAATCTTTCCAAGCATATGTTCCTTGTCCAGCAGCAACTAATAAATAATAATATTCTTTTTTATTTTCAAGGCCATAACCTGTTTCATAAAACAAACTTGTTGTCATGAAATTTTTAAAAAATCGTGGAGCATATTCTAATCGACTCAGTAAGGTATTATCAGGTTTTAAAAATTGACTTCTAGCATTTTTTAATTCTAATTCGCGATACGTTAATATAACAGAAAACGGATGATTTTTTATACTATTTACATTTGCTGAAAACCCTGTATTTATTGCTTTTGTCGAGTCTTTTAAACTAGCTGAATAGGCCTGCATATCTTTTCTTTCGCGATAAAATAGTTTATATAAATTTCCGCTGGTGTCTTTATTTGTTATGTTAGTTTCCCATTCCCATAATTGATAACTTCGACTGGTTAAAGAATCGCGACCTGTTTTTTTAAATTTATTTTGTTCAAACTCATCCAGCACATTTATTTTTAATTTCCAAAACGTATGAGATAAGGCTGTTTTATGTCTATAAAATTGACTTGTTTCTAAATTGTATTGACTTGTTAAATACGAACCATTGTATTCAATCGCATTATGTTCTGTTTTATAAACGCTTTGTAAGTTGTTTTTTAATCCTTTATAAAAATTTCCTTCATCAAAAAATGAAATACCATACAAAAATTTAGCTTGGTTGTTTTTCTGGAGTCCTATTTGTGCATGACCTACATGCTGATCTGCATTTATTGGCGCAGTTATAGGTCTATTCCAGTCTCTTTCAAATTCAACTGTTCTGAATCTTTCAATGGGATTAAAAGAGCGTTGAACATATTCATATCCAAAATTATAGATAGCGGTTGATTTTATTTTTTTTGTTGTATCAAATTTTAGTACATGTTGATTATTACTAATTAATTTAAATCCAAGCCCATTATCATCATTAGAATCAAAACTACTATACGTATTGAGGTCATTTTTAGTATAAACGCCTTCTACGTCTAAATTATGATTAGCATCAATGTTGTAATTTCCTCCAATAGTAAACATTTGTTTTTGTTTGGGTGTAACTAAAGGAATAACGGGTTCATAATTACCTTGTGGTATGCCTGAAATTGGGGCAATCCATTTGTAAACTTTTCCATTTGCCGCACTTAATACTTGAATGTAATTTCCTGCATTTTCTCCAACGTAACTAAATTTTACTCTATATTTTGCACTATCTGAATTGCTAGAATAAACATAAATGCCTTTGTAGGTGATGCCAACAATGCTGTCTTTTTTCCAGTAAAAAATATCATTTGTATTAAAAGAAACTAGTTCAGCACCACTCGAAACAGATTTATTTAACGTATCGCCAACTTGATACATGATTAATTTTTGTTGATCAGTAAGGGTTTGTTGTAATGTTTTATTTTTGTTGTCTTGTTCGCCAAAAAAAATGATTCGTAATTTTAATTTTTTCATGTCAATTTCTTCGCTAAAAAAATATAGCGAACGTGCGTAGTTTCTTTCAGCATATTGCATTTCCACAATGATACGTTTGTCTTTTGTGATGATTTGTTTTGCTGTAAACGTAATTTCGGATGTATTATAATCAATGATGTAATCATGTTCCTGCCCGCGTTGTAATAATTTTCCATCTATATATACACGTTCTGTTCCTGAAAGTGTAATAATAAATAATTCGTTATCGGCTCCTTTTAATCTATACGGACCTTGATTGTTTTCTATTCCTTGTATGATGTTACGCGCAAATTTGCCTTTACTAACTGCGCCACTCACTTGCGTTTTAAAAGTTATGATCTTATTATTTATGGTGTCACTTGAATTATTTGAGACGTATAATCCTTGCGAACGTTTATAAAAATTCATGAAATAACTCGTTGGTTTTTGTAATTGAAAATCTCCTACAATGAGTTTTGATGTTTTGTTTGATAATTGAACAAATACTTTATCAAATTCTTGAAGTTGTGCTGTTGTGCCATCTGCTTGAAAAGGAATATTATCATCAGTTGCAGCTAAAAGTAAATCAACATCCTGGGTTAGCTTTCCATTCACTTGTAAATTTAAACTCGAATTTACTACTACGTCTTGATTGTTTCCGAAACTGATGCCTCTACTTATGCTACCATTTTTATTTAACCCATCATTAATAAATCCATCATTAATTAGTTCACTGCCTTTAAATGCTAATGAAATTGGGCTTTGTGGAAGTGATAAATCTTTCGTCAGTAAAGATGTGCTTTTATGAAAAAATGGTTTTTCATAGTTGAAAGCGAATGTTTTAAATGAAATACGTAATGTATCACTTATTTTTTTTTTAAACACAACGGCTTTTTGCGGATAATTGATTTTGTAGTATGATGTGTCTAAGATGCTATTTTGTGATTTAATTTGAATCGATCCAGGAATAACGCTAAGTGTATCTAAGAAAATAGTGTCATTTTTAGTGACGCCTATTTTTATTTTTACATTCGATTGGGCCTGAGTTTGAAAGACTATTCCAAAACAAAAAATACTGATATATAAACGTAAAAATCTCACCTGTTGAATAACGTTTTATAAATATAGAAATTGTATTTTTAAGCATTAATATTATTTTATGAAGATTATAACTTACAATGTAAATGGCATCAGAGCTGCCATGAATAAAGGCCTCGTTGAATGGTTAAAGGCGTCTAATCCTGATGTGCTTTGTTTGCAAGAAATTAAGGCAACTCCAGATCAAGTTGACGTTAATCAGTTTGAAGCCTTAGGGTACAATTTATATTGGTATCCAGCACAAAAGAAAGGGTACAGTGGAGTGGCGATCTTCACTAAATTGAAGCCATTACACGTTGAATATGGTTGCGGCATGGAGGCCTACGATTTTGAAGGAAGGATGATTAGAGTTGATTTCGAAACTTGTTCTGTGCTGTGTGCTTATCACCCAAGTGGGAGTAGTGGCGACGAAAGACAAGCGTTTAAAATGCAATGGTTGACAGACTTTCAAAACTATATTAATCAGTTGAAGTCATCCATTCCTCATTTAGTTTTAGTAGGGGATTATAATATTTGTCATAAACCAATAGACATTCATAATCCTAAATCAAACGCCCAAACTTCTGGTTTCTTGCCAGAAGAGCGAGATTGGTTTGAGCAGTTTATTCAATCTGGATTTATAGATTCATTTCGTTATTTTAATCAAGATCCTCATCATTATTCGTGGTGGAGTTATAGGGCAGGTTCGCGAAGTAAAAATTTGGGATGGAGAATTGACTATAATTTGGTTTCAAACCACATAGAAAAGCATATAAAACGTTCTGTGATTTTGGCCGATGCTATGCATAGTGATCACTGTCCTGTTTTATTGGAACTGGAATTCTAAAAATAATGTAAAAAATATTATTTTTTTTGGATTTATACTCTATATTTGTTTTGTTACAAAAATACAATTTTGAGTATGAAAAAGCATTTAAGCGTAATTATTTTATTGTTAGTAGTAATAACATCATGTTTCGACGAAAACAAAAACGAGCATGAATCAACAGAAGTTAAGGGCAGAATGTTCATTGGTGGTGTGATGAGATTGAATGAGGTGGAGACATTTAAAAGCTTAAATCCGATTGCGATGAATGAAGTAAATGGGTTTCATATTGGAACTCAAGTTTATGAAGGCTTGGTTAAATTTAATCAGCAAGATTTATCAATCATGCCAGCTATAAGCAGTCATTGGGAAAGTAATGAAAATCAAACGGAATGGACTTTTTATATCAGGCAAAATATTAAGTTTCATAACGATTCTTGTTTTGAAGGTGAAGAAGGCCGATTTCTGGAGGCTGAAGATATTAAATATTGCTTTGATAAATTATGCATGGAGGACCCTAATAACATTCAGTTTAGACTGACGTTTAAGGATAGGGTGATAGGAGCGAATGAGAGTTATAATGCATCTAAAGAAGGAAAAGTAATTGGAGTAAGTGGTGTTAAGGTTTTAAATGATTCGATGCTTACTATTTCTCTGAAAAATCCATTTGCTGATTTTTTAAATATTTTAGCCACACCAGGTTGTTGGATTTATCCTCATGAAGCAGTATATAGGTATAAAGCTGATTTTAGAACACATCCTGTTGGAACAGGACCATTTTATTTAGAATCTTTAAATGAAGGTCAATCTATTATTTTGAAAAAAAATAAAGACTATTATTTAGTCGATAAATTTGGCAATAAACTGCCTTATTTAGATGGAATAAAATATTCTTTTATAAGCGAAAAAAAATCGGAATTATTAGAATTTAAAGCAGGTAATTTAGATATGCTTTATCGATTACCGATAGAGTATTCTCATGAACTAATGGGAGATTTAGATAATGCGAAAGAGCATAAAAATGAGTTTCAAATTTTAAGCTCACCTTCACTTTACACTAATTATATAGGATTTAATTGTAATAGTGCGATCTTTAGTAAAAAAGAAGTCAGGTTGGCTTTTAATTACGCGATTGATCGGCATAAAATTGCAGATTATACTATTCAAGGTGATGGTAGTGCAGCAGATTATGGCATGGTACCTTATAATGAAAGTTTTAAAAAAGATGGATATGATTTTTCGGTATTAAAAGCATACAAATTAGATATAGTCAAGGCAAAAGCTTATTTAAAAAAAGCTGGCTATCCTGATGGCAGAGGATTTCCTAAATTGACCTTGGAAATAAATAATGGTGGTGGGGATAAAAATATTTTAGTAGCTACTGTTATTCAAAAAATGTTGAAGGAACATTTAAATATTGATATCGATATTAATGTCGTGGCATTAAATGAACATTTTGAAAAAGTTGCCTCTGGAAAAGTAGACTTATTCGCTTTAAGTTGGATTGCTGATTACCCTGCACCTGAAACTTTTTTAACTTTGTTTTACGGAAAGCATTTACCTTTAAGACTTTCAGATAATTCATATATCAATACATTCAGATTTAAAAATAGCCGTTTTGATTCGTTATTTTTAGCTTCGTATTCTATATCAAATAAGAAGGCACGTTATAAATTACTTTCTCAAGCTGAGCAAATTATATTAAATGAAGCTCCATTTATTCCTATTTTTTATCAAGAAAATTTTAGGCTCGAGCAGTTAAATGTTCGCAATTTTCCTGAAAACGCATTAAATTATATGGACTTAACAGAGGTTTATTTAATACCGAAGGATAAGATGCCAAAAAAATAGTTCATAATAGATTACGAATATTTTATTATTAGTTTTAAATAATCTGTTGGATTATTAATAGTGATGAAAACTAACGGCTAAATCTCTTTCTCCATTTTGGCTGTGACAGTTTACACACGCAGTTGTAGGATCGCTATCAATACTAAAAACGGTTGATCCATCGGCATTAGCTTCACCCCAAAGCCAAAAGCTTTTATGCTTGTACATAAAGGCGAGTAAACCATTTGATTGTACTTCTTTAACAATAAGTGAACCGTCTGGAAAGACATTGCCAATAGGTAATTTTCCGCCATCAGTTAATGCAAGTGCTGCAATTTTATTAAATTTAAGTTTAAATGCACCGTGAGGCCCATTATCCCCCGAATGAATGGTCACGGAATCGTTTTTATAATACACTAAAGAGGAATTATTCTTACAGCTATCATATAATTGCCTATCTGTTAAATTAGACTTTGGAGGTCGAAATTTATCGTATTTACAATGAGTAAAGGTAATGCAGAAAGAGCTGAATAGTGTTATTTTTAAAAGAGTTTTCATTCTTACTTTGTTAGATATTTGACTAGCCAAGATTTTTTTAATATAATTTTCCATTCGTTTTCTAATTGTAACGATGATGTTATTGAATTATTGTATACAATCGTATTTTCTGTTATTTCCCCATTGGCGAGTAATTGCTTTATGTTTGATTGATGGACGATGTAAAATTGATCATGCTCTTCATAGGCTACGAGCATTCTATTTAGTAATTCGATATTTAAATGCTGTTCTTGATCTTTTACAAAACGTACTTGTTTATCAATACTGCAGCCACTTGCATTGTAAGATGCTTCATTGACTTTAAATAGTAAGAGCCGATTTTTATATAATTCATAACTAGCATCTAACTTCACGTCATGTGCTGTCCATGAATTAACAAATGCATCACAGCTATTTTTAAAGTCTACTAGTTGTTCGGCGCTTAATGATTGACTTAATGTGTAAATCCAAATTCGTTGGTTCATTTTATAATCGTATTAAAAAATTAAATAAACTTACATTTTCTGCTTGCAAAGGCGCACATTCTTAATAAGATTACACCGTGCTTAAATCTAGAAATATTCGTTTCACCATATGTTCGTTCTCTATAACGTATTGGAACTTCCACAATTTTTAAATTTAATTTATGTGCACCAAATAATAAATCAAAATCACCAAATGGATCAAACTCACCAAAGTAAGAACGATTTTTTGTGAGCTTAATATAATCTTCTCTAAACATCACTTTAGTTCCGCAGAGCGTGTCTTTAAAGCGTTGTTCAAGTAACCAAGTAAATGCCCAGCTAAAAAAATGATTCCCTAAATAATTTAAAAAACGCATCGCCTCTTTATCCATGGGATAAACTAATCGTGTACCATTAATAAAATCACCTTTACTTCCAGCTATAGCATCATAAAATTTTGGAATATCTTCAGGCGGAACTGTTAAGTCAGCATCTAAGATCATTAAAATATCACCAGTTGCAATTTTATACCCTTCTCTTACTGCGTCTGCTTTACCTTTTCCTTTTTGCTGCCCAATTTTTATATCATGTGTTGCTGCATATTTTTTTTGAATTTCCTGAATTTTATCCCAGGTATCATCGGTACTATTTCCTTCAATAAAAATAATTTCAACATGCTTCCCGAATTTTGGCAAACGCGTAATTGCATTTTCAATATTACCACTTTCATTACGAGCAGGTATAACAACTGTTGTACTGTATTTTGTTTTATAATCCTCTTCGTTGCTTAATGGCAAAGGTTTTGCAAAATAGTAAGTATTTAAACTAAAAAAACGAAAGAAAGGAAATTTTGCTAAAACTAAATTAAAAAGTTCGGCAATTATGGGGATATATAATGGAAAAATGAATCGCTTACTATTTCTATAGACATCGAAACCAGATACAAATAATAAATTGTTAACGTCTTTAGAATTCAACCAATTTTGAGTGGGGGTTTTTGTTTTTAGCCCAAGTAATTCAGCAAACTTTAAGGCTGGCTCCCACAAAGAATTATAATACTGAACAATCACTTTTGTATTTGGGTGTGATACTTTTTTGACTTGTTCAAACACCAATTGAATATCATCAACAAAACCAATTAAATTACTGATGATAATGTAATCATACGTTTTTAATAAAGTAATGTTGGTGGCATCCATTACTAAAAATTCAATATTTTTATGATTGTGTTTTTCTTTTGCCCAAGCAATTTGCCCTTCACTAAAATCAATACCAGTTTTTTCACAACCTGCGATATTTGCAATTAAATCACCACTTCCACAGCCTATTTCTAAAACCGAACTATCTTGATGCGAAAAATAATTACAGTAATCGGTTATTTCATTCCAATAATAATTGGTTATACCTCTTGATTTTTTTTTAGAGGCAAGAACGTTAAAATAGTCTTTAATATTTTTCAAAATATAATCTAATAAGTATATAAAAATACATATTTTTTTTGAAAGCTATCTCCGAAAAACACAGTATTAAAACTACTTCATTTTATAAAACTGAAAATTACAGTTTAGAAATTAATACTTGTTTTTCTCATTAATAATTTAATAAATCTTGAATAGCAATTTCTACTTTATCGGCATTTGGTAACATGGTTTTTTCTAAAATAGAATTTAGTGGAATAGCTGGTAAATTTTCAGCACCAATGACAATGACAGGAGCGTCTAAATGTTTAAAACACTTTTGAGAAATTCTTGAAGCGATACTTTGTGCAAATCCATTAAAGACTGGCTCTTCAGTTAACACCATACATTTTCCATGCTTGGAAGCACTTTCAACGATAGCAACTTCATCAATAGGTGAAATAGTTCTTAAATCAATTATTTCAACTTGACCTTCAAATTTTTTAGCAGCGCTTTTAGCCCAGTAAACACCCATCCCGTAGGTTATAATTGTAATTGATTTTCCATTACTCACGTTTTGCTCACTTGCACTTTGAACCGTTCTTGCTTTTCCAAAAGGAATAACATAATCTGCATCAGGCTCGATTGTTTTGGCGTCTTCAGTCCCTTTTATTTTACTCCAGTACAAGCCTTTATGTTCTAGCATAACTACAGGATTTGGATCGTAGAAAGCAGATTTCATTAATCCTTTTAAATCAGCACCAGTGCTTGGATACGCAATTTTAATTCCTTTAATATTTGCGAGTACACTTTCAACAGAACTTGAATGATATGGACCGCCACTTCCGTAAGCTCCAATTGGAACACGAATGATACAACTCACTGGCCATTTACCATTACTCAAATAACATGAACGACTTACTTCCGTAAATAATTGATTTAAACCAGGCCATATATAATCAGCAAACTGAACCTCCACTATTGGTTTTAAACCAACTGCACTCATTCCAACTGTACTCCCAATTATAAATGCTTCTTGTATGGGTGTGTTAAATACGCGCTCATCACCGAATGTTTGTGCTAAGGTCGCAGCTTCTCTAAAAACACCACCTAAACGTTTTCCGACATCTTGACCATATAATAATGCTTCAGGATGCTTTTCCATTATTTCTCTGATAGCAAATAATGCGCTATCAACCATCACTGTTTTTTCTTTACCACTTGGTGCTCTTTCTCCTTTTTCTTCCGTTATTGGAGTTGGAGCAAAATCATGTAAAAATAAATCTTCTGGATGTGGTTCTTCTTCAAGTAAGGCTTTTTGATATTCAGATTCGATTAGAGCTAAGACTTCATCTTCTATTTTTTTAATTTCTGAAACATCCATACCTGCTACAATTAATTGATTGCGTAAACGAGGTAATGGGTCTTTTTTAGCAGCCTCATCTAAATCATCTCTGTACCATTCTTTACGAACCCCTGATGTATGATGGTTTAATAAAGGAACTTTGGCGTGGACCAACATGGGTCTACGTTCCTTACGTATAATTTCTAGGCATTCTTGAATAGTATTATAAGAAGTAATAAAATCAGTGCCATCAATGGTACGAGTTTCTAAACCTTTAAACCCTTTTGCGTATTCTGTAATATCTTGTGAACGAATTTCTTTTGCATGCGCAGAAATATCCCATTCATTATCTTGAACTAAATATAATATCGGTAATTTTTTTAAAGTTGCCATTTGAAACGCTTCAGCCACTTCTCCTTCGGTACAACTTGCATCACCTAAAGAACAAACCGCAACAGGATTTTTTCCTTGATAATCTTTTTGTAGATGATTTAATTCTAAATATTGTAAGCCCATGGCAATTCCGGTTGTAGGAATGGCTTGCATACCAGTTGCGCTACTTTGATGAGGAATTTTAGGCATATCCTCTCTTCGTAAACTTGGATGTGAATAATATGTTCTTCCACCTGAAAATGGGTCATTACGCTTTGCTAATAATTGAAGCATTAACTCAAACGGTTGCATTCCTATTGCTAATAAAATACTATCGTCGCGGTAATAAGGACTTACAAAATCTTGCGGTAATAATTGTAGTCCTAATGCTAATTGAATTGCTTCATGACCGCGAGAAGTAGCGTGAACATACTTAGCCGTAATTTCTTTATTAGCTTCATATAGTTCAGCCATACTTTTAGCAGTATACATTAATCTATATGCTTTTTTTAAAGTTTCGTTAGGAATTTTTGTTTTCACAGACTGTAGTTTCTATTGTGGTAATTGGTAATTAAATATATGTTTATTTTTTTTAAACGATGCATCAATTTACTTGATTTATTCATTTTGTTTTATTTAATGATGACTCCTTTTTTGTCAATAAACGGAATCATTTGAAAGTTAGTTTCGATTATGGATTCTGGTAAAAAAATAAATTTTTTATCATACATTTTTTCTCCAATTGTAAAACTAATCCAATATTCATTACTAATACCAAACACTTCTTTAGAAACGGGTTCAATGAGTTTATAATCTAAAGATTGTAATTCTTCAAACAAATGACGAAGCGTACTAGTCTTTTTTTTGACCTCATTAATAACGCCATAACCCGTTGATGTAATTAATACATTCGTTATATCTTCCTCTCTAAAATTAAAAATATAGGCGTTATACTCATCTAATCCTTCATGTTCTTTTACAATGGCTATGCCGATGTCGTGCACTTCAGGAAATATAATATCTTTTATCATTTTTTTATTTTAAAAGCAGATGGGATAATTAAATTAACTTAATTAAATAATTTTCTTTTTTTCCTTTACTAACTAATAAATAAGTTTGGTTACTAAAAAAACTGAGATCAATGAGTGCGTTTACATCCGTTGTTTTTACTTTATTTATACTTAGAG
>CANLAV010000030.1 GCA_947487905.1 Bacteroidota bacterium
AACACCTAAATTTGTGACGTTATAAACTTAAAAAAAAAATTAAATGAAAAAGAAAATTTACTCCTTATTAATTGCTGGAGGTTTAGCTTCTCCATCAGTGGCACAATTTGCATTTCCTGTTAATATTGACACCGCGTGGTCGGTAAAAACAATTTGGATGCCAAAATCACCATTAAAAAGTCAAACGATTTTTGTTGGTGGTCAAGACATTGTTCAAACAACAGCAACCTATACTAGCCCTGCTGGTTCAACAGTTGCAAAACAATGGCATGACTATATTGGTTTTATTAAAGACAATTCTACTAGCGGCGATTTAGGTTGGGCTGTAGTAAACCATGAAATGGTTTCAGCTGATCCAAAAATTGGTGATGGTGGTGGTATGACCATGTTTAAATTAAGAAAGAACACAAACAGTGATACTCTTTCTGTAATTAATCAAACATTACCTGACGGTCGTTCTGGAAAGTTTTTCAACGTTGACTTTGTTAACACAGTTGGTGAAACAGGTATGAACTGTGGTGGTATGACTAGCGCAGCAGGAAGAATGTGGACTGCAGAAGAGTGGATGCAAACTAGCAATGCTGGTATTAACCAAGCAGGAACTGGTATGAAAGATACAAGTAACTTTGTTATTGGAGTTACAACTCCAGCTGGTTTCCCAGGATTAAATGGAAAATCAATTAAGCGTTTCCAGAACTTAAACTACATGGTAGAAATCAATCCATTAACGGCTAAAGCAGTTAGAAAACAATACAACTGGGGAAGAGCTGGATGGGAAGGCGGAGTTGCAATGGCTGATAACAAAACAGTTTATTTATTTGAAGATGGTGCACCAGGTATATTAGGGAAATTTGTTGCAACAAATGCAAATGATTACACTTCAGGTCAGATGTACGTTTACAAGCATGATGCTCCAACATTTTGGATTCCAATTGAAAATAATTTTGATACACTTGCTATCTTAAATAAAGTTGCAGTTAGAAGAGGAGCATCTATGTTTAACCGTTTAGAATGGGGTGCACAAAGTAATGGTAAAATCTACATTACTGAAACTGGAAGAGATGTACAAGCTTATAACACTGGAAACAATGTTAACGGAAAAATTTCTCCAACTTTAGTTCAAGGTTATAAAACTCGTTACTTTATAAGAAATTCTGTAGTATTTCCTGGAACTGACGCAGCTGCAGCAGATTCAGTAAGAGCTGGTAAATTCAATGACTATTATGGTCGTGTAAACGAATTTGATCCTGCAACTAACATCATCAGATCATATATTGAAGGAGGTCCTTTTTCAGCTTCTGCAAGTTCTCAAAGCGTAGCTACTTATCCTTCCATTCATTTTTCAAATCCTGATGGACTTGACTTTATGACGATTGGAACTAAAACTTACATGATTATTCAGGAAGATTTAAATGGTATGACTTACAATAGAATGCCAGGAAATGTTACTAAAATTACTTGTGAAAGTTACCTATTAGATATGTCTATCGCAAATCCTACTTACACAAACTTAGTAAGATTTTCAGCATGTTCTCCAGGAGCTGAAATTACAGGAGCTACTATGGCAGGAAATAACGTTATGTTATTAAACGTTCAGCATCCTGACTTAGCAAATACGTTTCCATACAATAATTCTTTAACGTATGCTATTACAGGATTTAACAATATGTTCACTAGCAATGGCGAATTAATTAAAGATGTAACGTCTGAGTCTTTTAACGTATTTCCTAATCCAACTTCTCGCGAAATTAATTTAAACAAAGAAATGGATGCTGCAATTTATAATGTAAGCGGACAGCGTTTAAAAGTTGTAAGAGATACTAAAACAATCAATGTTAGCGATTTAACTCCAGGTATTTACTTTATTCAAAACACAGAAGGTAAAACCGTTAAATTTATTGTTGAATAAATTTATTAATTAAAGATTAAAATACCAGTATGAAAGTTTCATACTGGTATTTTTAATTTAAACACATAGTTCATTAATCACCTAATAGTTCCAATAAAATGAAATCTAAACTATATATTATCGCATTTACGCTTATTTCTATTTTATTTTTTTATTCATTTAGTTTTAATGAAAAATCTGCGCTAGAAAAAGTAACAGAACAATATATTTTAAGGAATACCAATTTCAAAAACACAGTAAAACAATTTAGTCAAAAAGTTAAAGAACTACCATTCACCAAAGAAAACATAGAGATTATTCGCAAAGAATATTTCAAACTTAGAACCTCATTTAAAAAATGGGAATATTTAAGTGAGTTTATGGATCCTGCCTTTGTAAAAGATCACATAAACGGCGCTCCCTTACAAAAAATGGAACCCAATAGTTTTGGTCCAAATATTATTGAACCAAAAGGACTTCAAGCCATTGACGAATTATTATTTTCAGAAGATGTCTTGCAATCCAAACAATCAATCATTAGTGCTTTAAATGACATGTCAAAAGTACTCGATGACCAAACATTGATAAAAATATATGACCGAGACGTTTTCATTGCGGCACGTCAAGGACTTGTTAGATTATATACACTTGGTGTAACTGGATTTGACACACCAGGCTCATTAAACGGATTGGAAGATTCTAAACATGTAATAGAAGCTATGGCTGAAGATATTCCACATTATTTAACCCAATTAAAAAGTAAAACACTAGCAGACTCAACAACTAAATTATTACAAAGAACATTAACGTATTTAAGTTTACATCAAAACTTTGAAACATTTGATCGCTTAGTATTTTTAATGAATTACGTTAATCCACTTTATAAAAATCTTTACGAAGTTCATACCCAATTTGGATTTGAATTTCCAGAAGAAATCAATACTAAAATACAACCCGTTAATTATGCATCAAACAATATATTTGATGCCAATTTTTTAAAAACCATTTATTACAATAGAATTCCAAGCGATTTTAATAATAAACAAACTGTTGAACTCGGTCGTCAATTATTTTTTGATCCCATCTTTTCTAAAAACAATCAACGTTCATGTGCCAGCTGTCATAATCCAACTAAAGGATTTACCGATCAATTGCCAACAAGCGTGGCTTATGGAGAAAAAGGCTATTTAAAACGAAATGCACAAACATTAATTAATGCCATTTATAGTGAGAAATTTTTTCATGATTTACGAGCCGAATCATTTGAAGATCAGACAGAACACGTTGTTACAAGTCCTGAAGAATTTAATACAACTACCACAGAAATACTAGATAAACTAAATAAGAGTAAAGCGTATACAAATTTATTTAATAAAACATTTAAAAATACAGATACAACGATTGATTTTAAATACATTCAATTTGCATTATCCGCGTACGTTAGCTCATTACAAGGTTTAAATTCTCCTTTTGATAAATATGTAAGAGGCGAAAGTAAAACCATTTCAAAGTCGGTTAAAAATGGTTATAATTTATTTATGGGAAAAGCGGCTTGTGGCACCTGCCATTATGCACCTGTTTTTAATGGAACGGTTCCTCCTTATTTTAAAGAATCGGAAAGTGAAGTACTAGGAGTGGCTAAAAACCCTTACGCTAAAAAGCAAATACTGGACGACGATAAAGGTAGAGGAAATTCATTATTAAAAGAACGCGTTGAATTTTATAATTATTCATTTAAAACACCTACCGTTAGAAACGTTGAATATACCTTTCCTTATATGCATAATGGCGCCTACAAAACATTAGAAGATGTGATGGATTTTTATAACAAAGGCGGTGGAAAAGGTTTAAAAATAGATGTCCCAACCCAAACGTTAGGTGAAGATAAACTCAATTTAACGAAAGGTGAAATAGCTGATATCATTTCATTTATGAAAGCCCTTAGTGATTCAACAAAGATTACAGCCAAACCGCTGAGTTTGCCGAAATTTGAAAATAACGATTTACTGAATGCAAGAAAGATAGGCGGAGTGTATTAAAATGAGTTAATGACTATTTTCTAAATTCATTTTTGTTAAATAATTCTACGTGTTAATTTTACATCAAAGGAATTATTAAAGCCAATTAATTAATTTATCTAAAATAAATCCACTAAAAGGAGATTTATTCGTTGCTGGCTAAAACTAGGAATGCTGAAGATTTAAAATTGTTGATACTATCAAATGATACTATGAATGATTAGTTCATGTCACTTTTAGTTTTATCAAAAAACGAATTAGTAAGCTAAACTAGTTTAATTAACAATATAGAAAAATGATTTTACTAATGTATTTATTAAATTTTTAAAAAAACTTAATATAAAGCAAATTTATTTTTTCATCTCTCTAAAAAAACTCAAAAAAGTACATGATGGCAGCTTGGTAAGTATCAACGCCTTTTGCTGAACCAATGATACTCCCTTGTTTTCTGATGTTACCATTGCTTTCAATTTTACCAACTATACTTCCGTTTAAACGCACATCTCCATTCGCCTCTACTTTACCTACGATGGAACCATTTTTACGAATCGTACCATTTGATTCTATTTTCCCTTTAATGCTTCCATTCACACGGATATCGCCATTCGATTCAAATTTTCCTTTGATACTTCCATAGATGCGCACCGCTCCATTCGATTCTATTTTACCGTAGATAGAACCATTTTTTCTTAAATCTTGCGCCAACAAACCGCTGAGGCACATACATAAAAAGGATGTCAAGATGATGTTGGTTAGTTTCATACAGATTTTTATTTAGTGCTCAAATAATAATCCGTTGCTTTACGCACACTTCCGTGTTCTAATAATAAAGCCTTCGCTTTTTCGTAATCTTCTAACGCTGTATTTTTCATTACCATGCGCGTGCCTCTATCTACTAATTTATTATTACTCAAAGCCATGTCAACCATTTTATTTCCTTTCACTCTTCCCAATTTAATCATCACCGAGGTGGAAATCATATTCAACACAAGCTTTTGAGCAGTTCCAGATTTCATACGTGTGGAACCTGTCACAAATTCGGGGCCTACCACTACTTCAACTGGAAATTGAGACACTTCGGCCACACTTGAACCCGTGTTGCACACAATACAACCAGTTGAAATACCATGTTTATTGCAAGTTTCCAAGGCACCAATCACATAAGGCGTTGTGCCAGATGCCGCAATACCAATTACCACATCATTTGTTGTAATCTGATACCCTTGCAAATCTTCCCACCCTTGGTTCACATCATCTTCAGCAAATTCAACTGCTTGTCTAATGGCTGTATCGCCTCCTGCAATTAATCCAACAACAATCCCCTGCTCTATGCCGTATGTTGGCGGGCATTCGCTTGCATCCACAATGCCTAATCGGCCACTTGTGCCAGCTCCTAAATAAAATAAGCGACCACCTTTTTGCATGTTTTCAACGATGCGTTCTACTAATTTCTCTATTTGAGGAATGGCTTTATTCACGGCTGTTGGCACCGTATGATCTTCTGCATTCATATTTTGCAAAAGATCTTGAATACTCATCTGTTCGAGATTATTATAGTTAGAATCAGATTCTGTTGTTCTGTGTATCATCATAGGAGTAAAAAAATTAGTTGTATCGTTTCATGTAAAATTGTTGTGACTGTTCTTTTCCTTTTATCTTGCCCGATATTTTGGCCACCATGGAATCTTGCGTTACTTGGGTATAAGATATGGTGGAAGGAAAATCATGCCTTGGATTTGCAAACACTAATTGAGTGGGCGTCAAGCGAGTCATTTTAAAAGAAACAGGTAGTTCGTTATTTTGATTTTTAACAGCCACAGTATAATTCCACGTTGTATTTTTTTTCTCCAAACAAATGGACTCATAAAACACCGTGTCCGTTTTAACAATCACATAGCTTTTTCCTATATAAACTGAATCATTCTTTTGCTTCCATTCTTCAGTTAAATCACCATCTGTTGCTTTAGACTTCCAAATCCCTAACAACCAATGTGCTTGTGTAATAACCGAAGCATCATTATTTTTATGTACGTCATGATGAGGCAATCGATAATACGGTTTACAATTCACCATCAACATTAAAAATACGATACTTACAAATGAAAGTTTCCTCATCTTCATTCTATTATTCAACAATTAATTTCACAAATTCACTTTTTGCTTCGCCATATAATACCAAATAATACAAGCCTTTCGTTAAATTATTTTCATTTTTATCAATCACCATATCATGTCTTCCTTTCGAGAATAGTTTATCGGTAACAAGCTCTTTAATAATTTTACCCGAAGCGTCTACTAACTGTGCGGTCACTTTTTGTTTTTTAGTTAGGTTAAATACAATTTTAGTTTGGCTCGAAAATGGATTAGGCTGCGGCGTAATAATTGAAATAACAGACTTCTCATTTTCTGGAATGCCCGTTAATGTTAAGGCATCTAAATTAGCAGTAAACACAGACAAAGCACCACCATTTAATTGCATCCAAATGGGTCTAACTTTATTATTGTGTGCTGAAATACCAATGTAATCGCCAAAAAACACAGTGCTCGTTGGATTAAAAGATGTTTGGTTTATTTTATGATTTGAAAATGTATTTCCACCATCTTTAGAAATAGCTACATACACATCGGTTAAATTAGAACCAGTGTAATTTCTACGATCATAAAAAATAACATACACATAGCCAGTTACTTGATCAACCGTCATACTACTCATGAATTGATTTTTTCCTGGTACATCATTATTAACACGTATTGGACTGCTCCACGTTGTTCCTCCATCAGTTGATTTAATCACATACACATCTACGTCATTTATGCCGTTGGTTTGATCACTGTAATTCACATAAATAGTTCCTCTGTTTGGTCCTTGACTCAAATCACATTGTGTAAATGGCAAACCGTTGCATCGCATTAAACCACCAACATCATAAACCCATCCACCATTTATGGTTCCAATTAATTTTTCGGAAGGCATCCACGTTAATCCATTATCAACTGATTTTTGAAATCGTAATCCTTGCAAACTTGCCCACACCACATACACTTCACCACTTGGTCCAATAGCTGGCACTGCACCTTCAACGGTCGTATCATTATCCATGCAATTTCCACCTTGATGATTGATACGCAATGGTGCACTCCAAGTTAAACCACCATCTAAAGAATGTGAATACATGATATGTGAACTATCGGCTGATGCTGAACTTTCATACGCATCAAATTGTGTCCAAGTAATATGAATGGAATTATCAAACGGACTTACTACGTGCCAAGGTTTATCTTGAACTTTCGTTCCATTTTTTCCTGTTGCTTTACAAATAGGATAAGTAGCTCCTGCATCTGTTGATTTCTGAATCACGATTCTATCAACCCATGTTCCACCAGGCGTGATGCTTGGATTTGGATTTGAAAGGTGCATAAAATAGGCAGAACCCAATGTGTCCCAAAACACCACAGGATCGCCATAAACACTGTAAGCATTGCACGTTAAAATACCTGCTTGCCATGTTAAACCGCCATCATTGCTTTTATAACGGTTATTTAAATTTGCCCCAGCAATAATTTGATTGGTGTTTTTTGGATTAATGGCAATAGTAACTTCCTCAGGATCATTGCTAGAACTAATCAATATACTTGGATATTGAGCCTTTGCTGTTAAAAAAGAAAGGCAAATTAAAATAAAAGACAATTTAAAAATTTTCATTTTTATATTAAATGAGATTGGTTAAATTTATATTGTTTAAAATTAATAAATAATGCCACACCAACCAATCGAAGAATTTAAATCTTTACTTCACCAAGAAGATTATAGTCAGTTATCCAGAAAACTGTTAGATGTATGTGTAGAAAATAATTTAGATACTGAAATTGAAAATTCGATATACGATTTTAGAAAACGGTATTTAAGTGAAGATTCGAAAGATTCATTGAAACACGATGCTGATTCTATTTTACAGGCCTTCGCTAATATTACGTTAGAAGAACAAAGACCAAGTAACCCGATAAATTTAGTGTGTGATGCCAAACACATCAGCAAGCACTATATCAATGGAGGAAGTCAATTTCATTTACAACCATTAGATGTTCAATTACGATTTGGAGAAATTACTGGAATTGTTGGTGAAAACGGAAATGGAAAAACAACCTTACTAAGAATCCTTGCTGGAGAATTATCGAGTGATACTGGAAACATTACCTATCCGGCATTACAGGCTGATGATACAAATTGGTATAAGGTTAAAAATCAATTTGTATTTATACCACAGCGTATTCCAAGTTGGCACGGAAGTTTAGTTGACAACCTTCGTTTTTTTGCAAGCATACATGGCTTTACTAGTGAAGAAAATAATAAACAAATTTCGTACATCTTATTTCGATTAGGATTAGAAAAATTTAAACACTTGACATGGTCTGAATTATCAAGCGGTTACCGTTTACGTTTTGAATTAGCCAAAGCCATTATGTGGCGCCCAAAATTAATATTACTCGATGAGCCTTTAGCCAATTTAGATATTAATGCACAACAATTGTTTTTACAAGATTTACAATTCTTTGTTAAGTCAACTAAATTTCCTTTAAGCATTATGTTGAGTTCGCAGCAATTACATGAAGTGGAGACTATTTCAGATAACATTATTTTCATTAAGCAAGGTAAAACAATTTATAACGGAAATCAAAAAGCATTTGGAACAGAAAGTGATTTAAATACCTTTGAAATCATGTGTGATGCTGATAGAGATAAACTTTTATCCATATTTAACACCACAAGCTTAAAAGTGGAGAATGCCGGAACAACCATGATTATTAGCATTTCTAAAGACATAACTAGCGATTTATTTTTATCCACTTTAATTTCAAACAAAGTATCTATGACTTATTTCAGAGATATTAGTCATTCCACGCGAAAATTATTTCATAGAGATATTTAAAATATTAAATTTACCACATTGAAAACAAAATATTACATAGTATTCCTTTTAAGTTTTTTAACGCAAATTACTTATAGTCAATTATTAGCTTTTGCAGGTCCACCTAATTTTTTATGTGTTGGCACATCCACTGTATTAGGAGGCACGCCATCAGCTTTAGGAGGTACACCGCCCTATTCATATAATTGGCAACCTACTATATTTTTAAACAACAACACATTGGCTAATCCTACAGCAAGTGGTTGTAATTTAGATATGGTATACACCTTAATGGTTATTGATGCCGCAGGTGATACTGCTTTAAATTATACGAGTCTTAACATCAATAAAATCTACACATTCAACGCGGGCATCGATACTGGTTATTGCATTGAACAATCGAGTGGCGTAATCATTGGAGCTTCCAATAACAATAGCACGTGGCATTCCTTTAACTGGTCGCCTGCATCTGGCTTAAATAATACGACGATAACCAATCCACTGGCAACACCATCTATTACTACAACTTACACGCTTACTGTTAACGATGGTAAATGTCCTGATAATATTAGTTTTGTAACAGTTACACCTTTTGCAAAACCAATTGCTTATGCTGGGCAAGACACAACCATTGATGAAGGAAATACGATTACATTAAATGGTAGTGGCGGTACAAAATATTGGTGGCAACCAGACTATAATATCAAATACATAAACACTCCTAATCCAGATGTTTGGCCAACAACAAATTTCACCTATACCGTACTCGTAGAAGATCAACACAAATGCTATGCCTACGATCAAGTAAATGTTAATGTTAGAAATGGTGATTTATTATTTTTTTATAGTGCCTTTACTCCCAATTACGATGGCGACAATGATTTTTTCTACATTGGAAATATTGATAAATATCCAGATAATACGTTGAAAATTTATAATCGATACGGCAAAGTTGTCTTTTCAGCTTCAAGTTATAACAATACGTGGGATGGAAAATATTTAAGTGAAGAAATTCCTACAGGAACCTATTTTTATATTCTAAACGACGGAAAAGAGAAAACCTATAAAGGCACCGTTTCTATTCTAAGGTAAATAAATTCATTGAATTTTATACTTATAAAAAACAAACCATAATTTTACAATGGACTGTTCGCCATGGAAAAAAGGATTTTACATGCTCTATGTGAGAAATGAAAATCGTATTTCAAATTTAAAGTTCATTAAACTTTAATAAGCTCCATTTTTTAAATAAACTAAATAATAATGTAACATATTTAGTAAAAGTAATTGACGATTAAATTTGAGTATTATTAAAAAAATCTTAAATTTATAGCCTTATTTTTAAAATTGGAACAAACAGAAAATACCATCATCCGTCAATTATATCCTTATCAACAAGAGGCTGTAACGACCATTTTTAATAAATTAAGAGATGCTAAACCAAACGAAAATATTTTATTTCAACTACCAACAGGCGGTGGAAAAACAATTATATTTTCGGAAATAGCCAAGCAATACATTCAACATTTCAATAGGAAAGTTTTAATACTCACGCATCGCATTGAGTTAAGTAAACAAACGTCCAATGTATTATCAGGTATTGGTATTAAAAATAAAATTATCAATGCGGATGTAAAAGATTTACCAAATCAAAGTGAATACCAAAGTTTTACAGCATTAGTTGAAACCTTGAATAACCGTTTACAAGAAGATGATCAATTTTTAGAGGACATAGGATTAGTTATTGTTGATGAAGCGCATTATAATTCGTTTCGTAAAATATTTCACTATTTCGAAAACGTCAATATATTAGGCGTAACAGCCACACCTTTAAGTTCCAATAAAAAATTACCACTTTATCAAACCTATAAAGAAATTATCGTTGGAGAAAGCATTCCTTCGTTAATTGAGCAAGGTTTTTTAGCAGATGGTGTTACACACAATGCCGATGTTAACTTAAGTACGCTGCGTATTGGAAATAATGGCGAATTTACAACAGGCTCACATGAATTGCTTTACACGCAAGATATGATGCAAGGTAAGTTATTAGATGCCTATGAAGAAATTGGAAAAGGAACAAAGACCCTAATTTTTAATGCAGGAATTTTAACGAGCATTGCTGTATACAATATGTTTAAAGCAAAAGGATATCCTGTAAAATATTTAGACAGTACATTTAGCGATAGAGACAGAGCTGAAACATTAGAATGGTTTAAAAATACAAAAGATGGTATTTTAAGTTCGGTAAGTATTTTAACAACTGGATTTGATGAACCTGAAGTTGAGACCATCATTTTAAATAGAGCAACGAAATCATTGACACTCTATCATCAGATGATTGGTCGTGGTTCTCGTATCTTACCTCATAAAAAAAGTTTCAACATTGTTGATTTAGGTAATAACTCCCGTCGCTTTAATTTATGGCAATTTCCAATTGATTGGAAACATGTATTTGTTGCGCCACATCAATATTTAGAACATCGTTATAAAGAAGAATGGGATTATGAACTTGAAAACGATTACGAATTACCTGATGATATTAAAGCGCGTTTCTTAAACTCATCGGCAGAAGCCTTTATTGTTCGTGAACATTACTTGCAATGTCTTAGAAAAGGGTTAAAGCCACAGTTAGTATTAGATCATTCACTTGATGACCATTTTGGTAGAATTAAAGATAATGCAGCAGATTTTGACGAAGCCTTTGAATTGTTTGATTTATTGCAACCAGAAGTAGCATACCGTGTGAAACAATTTTCTAAATGCATTAATGCCACTAATAATTATACTGATTACCAAACTCAAACCTATTCGAGTAAATTGCGTCGTAGATTAATTGGTTGGTTTGTTGAGTAACATTAGTTAAAACAAACTTAATCTTAAACCAAAGCGGTAAAATAAATCCAGTTTTTTATTTTCATTGATAGCGGTTCCTACATCAAAACGAAATACTTTTATTATTTTATCAAATCCAACGTAAACTTCATGGTAACTTCCCGTTTTTGTTACAACACCATTAATTCCTGCTATTTCGTAAAATTTCGTTTTTCGTAATAATGGGATTTTCCCTATAAAAAAACCTCTAAAATTATGAGACGCATGGTATTCTATAAATCTTGTATTGGTGCTTAATGTGTAATAATTCAAATTATGAAATTCTGAGATTTGATCTCTTGTTGAATAAAACGATAAATCTGAACTTGGTTTATTCATGAGAAAAAAGGTTTGATTTCCATTGAAATGTTTGTAATCTGTAAAATTCATTCCTTGAGTATTAAAGAAAGCGCCTCCAACCACATCAAACTTAAACAAACCAAGGCTTCTCAATTCTATATCTTTTCCAACTCCTAATTCTAAATAATCATAATTAAATGCTGATGATTGAATAGATTTTCCTTTCTTATAGGCCATTGAAAATTCAGGCCACTTTGTTTTTAGCATGCGCTTATACGTTGGATAGGTTTCGTATTTAGCAAAAGGAATGAACTTAAAATTTGCTTTAAATTGGATTAATTGTTCGGGCTTGAAAAATTTTGTATCACTGTAAGCACCTTCATCCAGGATTGGATTATTAGATGTGAAGTGTTTATTGTCATCACCATATAAATAATAAAAACTAGAATTGACTAAGGCTTCTCTTGCAATGAATTGCAAATCAAAATTAGACGTTAATCCATTTATCAATTCATGATTATAATTAACTCGAAACATATCTTTTTGATATAGCTTCATGTAATTGCTTTTATCTAGCAATGTATAAGCTGTATTAAATAAAGTTCCAATTGGATCAAACTCATTAAACTGAATTAAACTTCGTGAACTCGTTACAGAGATATTTTGATTCTTTTTTGGATTAAAAAACCAAAACGCACTCGCTCCTCCACTCCATTTGTAATTATCAAAACCATATTGAACTTTTGCAGTTAAACCTTTGGCAACACGTGTTTCTTTATTTCTTTTATAAAAAGAAGCCGTTGTACGAATTGAAATTCCTTCAACAGTATTATATGAAATCATATTTAAAAAAGAATTGGTCTTAAAAGTACTTTCGGTAAAATCATTTTTTTTACGAATACCATCTAAACCAAAACTCCATTCATTGTTAGCTTTAGACACAGAATCCTTATAAGAGTTGGTTTCCATACGTTTTAACAAGCTATCACCTTTAAAATAATATTTCATCTCTTCCGTCGATAATATGGCAGGCCGAGTCGTTGTCCAAAACAATGAGTCTTTCTTATTCGCTTTATCTTCAATTTTAAAAACTTCGTTATTAAAATATTTTTTAGGAAATACGGTATTAACTTCATAATTAGAAATAGATGCCGTGCTTAAATCAGTTGCAGTAAAACCAAAAAACTTAATATGACTATAAATTTGTAATTGCACTGGCATCCAAATACTTTCATTCACTTTTATCATCTCTTGCTTAATATGAACGGTATCAGCAAACTCAATTTGAGCATCACTCGTCATGTATAAATCACTCGAATAGATTTGGTAGTTATCCCCTTCATTGATATAAATTTGTCCATGAAAAAGTGGATCCCCTTTACGGCGAGGAATAATTTCTATTTTATGAATGGGCTTATTATCAATGTAAAATGTTCCTAAATACGTATATTTATAATTCAATAAAGAACCTGTGGCTAAAGGCGAAACGAATGGGCGTTCAGAATAATTAAAAATTTTGATAGATGGTTCGTAAAAATTGACAAACACATCTTCCACCCTATTCCAACTAAAACCTGTTTTCTGACCGGCCACTTTACTGGCAATCATTTGTTCTTTTTTATCATTTGGCTTTTGCATACTGTATTTTGCAACAGACTCAGACATAAAAACAATTCCTAAATCAGTTGAATCTGGTAATGATTTCTTATTGATAAAAAACGGTAATTTTTTAGGAACATCCAACATTTTCACGGTACTCTTCATGTAAACATTTGCAGAAAATGATTTTACCTTATCATTATTTCTACTTCGCTGTTTGATAGCCTCACGCATGATGGCGTATGCTGGATCTTTTTTATCTCGCCTTACTACAACTTCTTGAATAAGATAATTTTCTGACTTTAAAACAATGAGATAATTATTCGTTGGCGCATTGAAATTAATTTTTAACTTTTGTTTCACATAGCCTAAGGTTTGAAAAACTAAAACAAGAGGATTAGATGATTTAACGGAAATCATAAATTCGCCATCAGCATTAGATGTTGTGCCAACAGTTGTTCCTTCTATAAACACATTAACAAATGGAAGTTCTGTTTTTTTTTCATCGACTATTTTTCCTTTGATAACATGGGTATCCTCTTTTGTATTTTCATTGATGAAAGGAATACCAATTGTATCAGTTTGTGAACTGACTGTATTTAAAGTAGTGAAGAAAAAAAATAGCGTATACTTATAGATAGACATGACATGTATAAAAAAATAAAGATAATTAAATCTTAACTGATGCGTGTCTATTTATCAGTTTTTAACACTCTGTTAAATTAACACGAAGCCTTGCATTAATAGGCAATCCTATTTTATTTGGTTATCTTTTTTTCGTATAAAAAAACAAAACCCATTTTCTTTATACAACAATTTTAAGTTAGGATGATTCTGCGTAATAGTTTCAAGTTCGCTAATTTTAGAAACCAAACATACTGATTTATCGATTTTACCCTCAATTAAAAAGTTAGTATAAATATATCCAAATGATACCCGAGGATCAATGCCTTTTTCTTTATACTCTGCTTGCTTAGATTTGATGTAATCTAATAAAGCTGGATTCGTTTTATTGGATTGCTTAAATTGAGCATAAAACAAGGTCGCGTAACTTTTAAAACCGATTGATTCCACTTCATATTGTTGTTGAGCACACATTTTATAAAACTCAATAGAAGCATGTTGAGAATAACGCTCAATCTTTGGTGCTATAATCATGATAAAAGCATAAACAGTAAGTAAAGACCCAAAAAATAAACTATAAATAAATTGAAACTTCTTTTGCTTTATTTTAAAAATAGAAATCAAACTAATGGTTATAAAAAAAACACCAATAAGCCATTCAAATCCATTCCAATAAACTGTAGCCTTTAAATTTTCAACAGCAAAATCATCATCAATTAGTTGACTATTGATGATTGTATTTTTTAGAAAAGGAAATAACCCAATTGCAACAAAAACGATTCCTAAAATAATAGTAATGCCAATCATTAACCAATGTATATATCTATTCCATTGCAATGTATTCAATCTCAATTTAGAAATGGAATACGTCGCTAAATAAGTTAAAGGAAAATAACATAAAGAAGAATAATGAACGATTTTAGTTTGAACAATTGAAAATAAAATAAGAACAACCCAAAATAAAATGAGCATCCACGATTTAAAATGTTTTTGAAATGGTGTATCAGTCTGTTGTTTTTTTAAAGCTAATATAAAAAATACAGATGAAGGAAAACATCCTAAAAGCAAAACTACAAAATGATAAATAAAAGGTCCGCCGTGATCACTGTCTTCTGTTTTAAATAATCGGATTTGATAGTCAATAAATTCATTAATTACGTGTCCATTTCCTTTTACTAATTCTACAATAAACCAACTTAATCCAGTAAATAGAAATGAGAACAAAAATGTCATTAAAAATTTAAACGTCGAAATGTTTCTGAAACGATTGTAAATAAAAAAAATAGCTACTGTTAATCCCACTAAAATTAAAGCTGCTGGCCCCTTTGTGATTAAAGCTAATCCTAAAAAGAATCCAGCTAAGATAGCGGTTGTGAAACCAGTTTTACCAACAGGATTATTGGTATGTCGTATTAAATTAAAGACAGATAAAAAAATAAATAAGTTAAACCATGGATCGATGATGCCACTTTTAAAAAATAAATGTGGTAACAAGGTTGAAGCGTAAACAAATACCCATGTTAAACCAAAACGGTGATCATTGACTAATTTACCAATCCGGAATAACACTAATAACGTAACAATTCCACAAATTGCATTTGGTAAGCGAGCCGCAAATTCATTGATGCCAAACACATTCATACTTAAGGCTTGCATCCAAATAAATAAAGGAGGCTTTTCCCAGAAAGGTTGAAAGTACAATTGCACATCGTTATAGTTATTTGAAACAACCATTTCTCGCGCGCACTCTGCAAAATTTATTTCATCCCAATCAAACAATGGCATATTACCAATAAAAGGAATAAATATAAGCCCACTCAAAACGGCAATAAATGTATAGGCCCTAAAATCTGTATTTAATAGTTTAAACATTTATTTCTTTTTTAAAAGATAAACGATTCCATGATTCAAAGTATTTGAATATGGCCTGATGTAGAAAATAAAATAAAAACATACAGAAAAAGAAAAACCGATTAGTGAACCAAAATAAATGTCTACTAACCAATGTTGCGACAAATAGGTTCTACTAAATGCAGCTAAAAGTGCTAAAATAAACCAACAAAATTTATACTTTATTTTTTGGCTCATAAACAAAAAGCACATAAATACAGCAAACGCTGTGGTAGAATGGCCACTTGGAAACGAATGAAAGGTATTCATCTCAACACCCGAAATTAGTTGTAAAGGTTCTCGAACAAAATATTGAAACGCGAAAGAAGGACGGCAGGTATCTAAATAAATGTAGTTTTTAATGATGGTAGAAATTAATGATGCCGAAATATAGGTGATTAAAAGATAGATTGATTTTTTGACATTGAAGAACAAACCAATAAGCACAATGGCTATAGCAAATAAACCATCGCCTAAATGAGTGATATACTTAAAAAAAACATCTAAAAATGGATTACCAACCAAAGTGTTGATAGTCCTATGTATTTGTACTTTTCCGTTTAGTAATAATACAACCATAACAGAAAGTAATAGGATACTGTATGTAAGAATAAATATAAAATTTTGTTTAAGAAATGTTTTCATTTATGGTTTGATAGCTGAATCCTTGGGTTTATCACCATTTTGAATGGGAGGCATTAATTTCAAAGGCTTTACAAATGGCTTATCACTAGCAGAAATTTCACACGATGTCACGATAGCATGTTTCAATACTTTCATAACACATTGTGTGGGTGCTACATATATTTTTTTTTGAGTGCTATCAGGCATTGTAAAACTCATTTCGGTATTTAAACTTTTTGGACCTTCAAATACAAAAGGATCTTTAAAATAATCTTCCAAATGAATATCCTTAATATGAATTTTCTTACCTAAAATAACGGTATACAATTCAAAAATAGCCTTTGTAATTTTAATACTTATTAAATTTGTTTTATTTGAGTAATCTATTTTTACATTGCCCAAAACTTGCGTACTATAATCAAATGGGCCAACAATAACTTTAGCATCGCATGTAAAATCACTACTATCTGGTCGTAAATTAATTTTAGGGTTTACAATAGTCCATGTATAATGACCTTTTACCAACAAAACACTAAACTCATTTTTACCACTTATCTCACCAATGGCTGTGAAAATTTTATTGATCGACTTTTCATTCAGAATAAAAGAAAAATCATTATAATTTTGAGACTTAGATTTGCCAGAAATAAGTATTAAAAAAAAAATAATATATTTATAAAACTTCATCCTACAAATGTATAATTTTGATTATAATTACATCCTAAAATAGACCTTTAATTTTATTTTTTAATTTCCAACTATCATGACACATAATGCCTTACAAACTAACTTAACATCTTGGATATCTGCTGACGCTCATTCTGATTTTTCAATTCAAAATTTACCCTTTGGTATTTATGGCGACAAAACAATTCCACACCGTGCATGTTCTGCTATTGGCGATTACATCATTGATTTATCTGTACTTAACGAGCATGGTTACTTTTCTGCCTTAAGCATATCACAAGACGTTTTCAATCAATCAACCTTAAATGATTTTATTTCTTTAGGAAAACAAACTACAAGTGCGCTACGTCATCGCTTGTCCGACTTGCTATCAAGTACAAATAACGAACTACAACCGAACACCGCTATTTTTGATTTAGTATTTAAAAAACAAAGTGATGTATGCATGCTTTTACCAGTAAAAATTGGTGATTACACTGATTTTTTTAGCAGTATTGATCATGCAACGAATACAGGAACCATGTTTAGAGATCCTGCCAATGCTTTATTACCAAATTGGAAACACATCCCTGTTGGTTATCATGGAAGAGCGTCAAGTATATGCGTGAGTGGCCACTCTTTTCATCGCCCAAAAGGACAAATGAAACCATTAGATGCTACCGTTCCTGTTTTTGGTCCAACGAATCAATTAGATATTGAATTAGAAACGGCCTTTATTATTGGAAAATCAACAAAAATGGGTGAAGCCATTAGCACATCAAACGCTGATGATTATATATTTGGAATGGTTTTATTTAATGATTGGAGTGCTCGAGATATTCAAGCATGGGAATATGTGCCATTAGGTCCTTTTTTAGGAAAGAATTTTGCTTCAACGACATCTCCCTGGATTGTGACGTTAGATGCTTTAGAACCTTTTAGAACAAAAGGTTATACGCAAGAACCAAGCGTATTACCTTATTTAGCATACAGTGGAGATAAAAATATTGACATCAATTTAGAAGTGCATTTAATCACAGAAAATGGAGATGACAACTTAGTGTCAACTTCCAATTACAAATACATGTATTGGACCATGCAACAACAATTAGCGCATCATACGGTAAATGGCTGCAATATCAATGTGGGCGATATGATGGCAAGTGGCACAATCAGTGGTCCTAAAAAAGAAGAATACGGTAGCTTTCTAGAATTAACTTGGAAAGGAACTCAACCCATGACTTTAAAAGATGGAACTGAACGAAAATTCGTAAACGATAACGACACCATTATTTTAAAAGGCTATTGCAAAAAAGATGGCATACGAGTTGGATTTGGCGAATGCAAAGCAACTCTATTACCTGCATTGTAATTGTTACAAGCTAAATCCTAATGTTGCTGTAAGCTGCCCAGCGAAAAAATGATGGTTGGCTTTACCGTTACCTTTTCCTAATACTAATGCATTGGTGTAGTCGGCATAAGCGCCTTTGGCAACAAATTCAAATACACCATGCTTTAAAAATTCAGCTCTAATGCCACTTTCTACTCCAACAATCCAACCTGCAATGTGCCATTTATTGTTCAGTCTGGTTCCTAACATCGTTACGTCTGTGCGAGGATAAACAAAGCCTGCACCTGGTTTTACAACAAAACCTAAATTAAAATTTTTATTTGGTTCGTATAATTTCCAACGCTTCATAAAATTAAACATCCAAAAATTAGCGCCATCCGTGTGTTCAAAATGTAATAAATTAGTTGGGTCTAAAATAGTATCCTGATCAACAGCTTGTCCATTAAAGTTTCCCTTAATTCTTACTGTTTGATAATCGGTTACCACGTATTTTGTGTGATCATAATTAATTTCAACACCAAAGTCTTTTTTATTATTAAAATAATAACCTAATCTGATTACAAATTGAGGAATCGTGATATTAGCCACGTCTTTTATATCTTTAAAATCTGGTTTATCATGCGCTTTAGCATCATAAATGGTGAAATTATAATCATGGTATTGACCTGTAGCTGGATAAAACGTATTCGAATTATCGCTAAAATGTATGGTACTTTTTGAATACATCGCACGTGTATATCCCCAAAGTAAATAGATGTTTCCGTCCGAAAACTTTTTCTTCGTTTTGGTTGGAATGATTGAAACAGTTGAAGTTGGAAGCTGAGAAAATACACTCAATGTAAAACTCAATAACAAAGCAATAGTTAAAAATAATTTAGTCATACGTATTTATAATTTCGGCGTAAAGATAACGTTTATTATTTTCAAGCTTTAAATTTATTTTAATATAGGAATCTAAGAAAGGTATTGAAAACATTGGCCATTCAATAAAAATATGATTTTTATCATTGAGGTAATCTTCAAAACCAAATTCAAATAATTCATTTCTGTTTGTAATTCTATATAAATCAAAATGAAAAACTTTACCATGTGGTGCGTTATATTCATTCACAATGGAATACGTCGGGCTACTCATGGTATCAGTTACTCCCAGAAACAAACACATCGATTTAATAAAGGTTGTTTTGCCATTTCCCATTTCTGCATCAAATAAAAATACGTTTTCGCTTCCTGCGAATTCGAATAGTTGTTTTGCTGCAGATTGATGCGTTGAAATATCACTGATATCAATAACTAACTGTTTCAAGTTTTTTTTATTCTAATTTTTAGACAAAGTTAATTATTTAATACAATGCCTTTAAATCTTATTTTTTGACGACTGTTTTTAGCGTTTGAAATTATTTCTATGATACGATCTTGTCTATCGTAAGTAGATTTAGTATCAAATTTTACATTGATTTCAGCGGATTCACCAGGAAGCACAGGGTCTCTCGAAAATTCAACTTCTGTGCAAGAGCAACCTACTTTATAATCATAAATAATAAGCGGTGTGTTTCCCGCATTTTTAAATGAATACACCACATTAACAACTTCACCTTTTTTGACCATTCCAAAGTTCTTTTTCAAATCTTTAAATTGAATAGCTGGTTGCGAAAATCCATTTAGTGAAAGAGAAAACACTATAAAATAAAAAACCCCTCTAAAAATAGAAGGGCTCTTTACAGTTAATTTAAAATTATTTTGCATCTGTTGTACCCACTGCAGGAGCTGCTTCAACAACACCTTTTATTTTTACAACTTTACTTGGCTCTTTTGAATTCGAAGAAATTGTTACATTTTTTTCGAATGGACCAACACGTTTAGTATCGTATTTTACACGAATGCTTGCAGTTTTACCTGGTAAAATTGGTTCAACTGGCCAACCTGGTTTGTTATCAATAGTTGTAGATGTACAACCACATTGACCTTGTACATTTGTAATCGTTAATGGAGAATGTCCAATGTTTTTTACTTTAAATTCTCTTACTCCATTTCCGTCAAACTTAACATTTCCAAAATCTAAAACTTCTGTTTCAAATTTCATTTCAGGTGCGTTTGGATTCATTGGTTCAGTAGGCACAACTTGTGCTTTAGAAACCATGGTCAATCCTAAAAACAATGTAATAGCGATAAATATCTTTTTCATGTCTTTTTTAATTATAAGGTTAAAATTATTTTTTTTCTAATGGTGCTCCTTGAGATGGAGGAGTTGTTGGAAATGCTTCTTCAACTGGTTTAGCTGCAATATTTCCTTTAATCATAATCGTTTGAGGTCCTGATTTTGCATTAGATGTAATCGTCACAGATTTACTGATAGGTCCTACTCTATTTGAATCATACTTCACTTTAATTTCGCCTGATTTTCCTGGTAAAATTGGGTCTTTTGGACATTGAGGAACTGTACAACCACAAGAACCTTGACACATTGTAATGATTAAAGGCTCTTTACCTGTATTTTTAAATTTAAATGTACATTCACCGTTATCACCTTGCATGATATTACCATAATCATGAACCATTTTATCCAACTTAATATCAGCTAAACTCGTTGGAGCTGTTGCTGCTGGTGTTGCTGCGTGATTATGACCATCATTTGCAGAATGAGTTTCTTGAGCCATTGATAATGAACTTAGAAATGCTACTAATCCTAAAGATAAAATTACTTTTTTCATGTTGTTTGTTTATTAATTATTAATGTATTGGTTTATTTTTTTGAATATATTATCATATCGTGCTATAAAGATAGTATACACATGGTTTACTTTCATTATTTTTACGCCAAATTTAACAAAATTTAATTAATAGCAATGGAAATCGCAAAAACATATAACCCCCAACAAGCAGAATCAACTTGGTATAAATATTGGATAGATAATCAGTTTTTTAAATCAACACCTGATAACCGTGCTCCTTACACCATTGTTAT
>CANLAV010000031.1 GCA_947487905.1 Bacteroidota bacterium
CGAACTTTTAAAGATTTCTCTAAAAAGTCCGGCTTCGTACCCAGCGCCGGACTCGAACCGGCACGGTTTCCCACAGGTGTTTGAGACCAGCGCGTCTACCATTCCGCCAGCTGGGCATTTTTCCTGAAAATCGATTATTATTCGATCGTTAGGGCCGCAAATGTAATCAGAATTTTAATTAAACAAAAAAAACTATGATAAACATTGTAAAAATCACTAAAAAGGCTACATTTGTGTCCCTTTAAAAACAACATGGAAACAGACGTTAGATTATTTTCAGGTAGCGCTACTCAAATCCTTTCCGAAAAGATTGCAAAGTCTTATGGGAAAGATTTAGGACAAATGTCTCATTATTCTTTTAGTGATGGTGAAATACAAGTGTCTTATGAAGAAAGCATAAGAGGACAAAGTGTATTTGTTGTACAATCTACGATGCCACCCTCTGACAATTTAATGGAATTGTTACTGATGTTAGATGCCGCAAAACGAGCGTCTGCTAAAGAAGTAATTGCAGTACTTCCGTATTTTGGCTATGCTCGTCAAGATAGAAAAGACCAACCACGTGTAGCGATTGGCGCCAAGTTAGTTGCCGATATGCTAGCCTTAGCTGGCGCAACACGCGTGATGACAATGGATTTACATGCCGATCAAATACAAGGCTTTTTTAATATTCCAGTAGATCATTTATATGCATCATCTATTTTTTTACCATACATTCAATCTTTAAATTTACCTCATTTAACCATTGCCGCGCCAGATATGGGTGGAAGTAAGCGTGCAAATGCTTATGCAAAACACCTTAAAGCAGAAATTGTTATTTGCTACAAACAGCGTACAAAGGCAAATGTGGTTGATCATATGACTGCAATCGGAGATATTGAAGGAAGAAATATTGTGTTGGTAGATGATTTAGTAGATACTGGAGGCACATTATGCAAAGCTGCTGATATGATGATGGAAAGAGGAGCATTAAGTGTGAGAGCTGTTTGTTCTCATGCCATATTATCTGGAAAAGCTTATGATAATATTAATAATTCGAAGTTAACCGAACTGATTGTAACAGATACAGTTCCAATTAAGCAAGATTGCCCTAAAATTAAAGTCATTAGTGTTGCCGAACTATTTGCAAAAGTGATTCATAGCGTACAAAACTATGAGTCGATTAGTGGTAATTTTATTATGTAATTAACTCGCTATAAATAATTATAACCGATGTTAAAAAATGAAGCGAGCATTTTGAAAACATCACAAAACATAAAATAAAATGAAATCAGTATCATTGAGCGGTTCGTTAAGAACGAACGTAGGAAAAGTAGACGCTAAAGCAACTCGATTAAAAGGATTAGTGCCTTGCGTAATTTATGGTGGAACAGAACAAATCCATTTTCAGGCAGATGAACGTGCCTTTAAACCAGTTATTTTTACACCAAATGCACACATTGTTGAAATTAACTTAGACGGTAAAGTATATAAAACAGTTTTACAAGAAGCACAATATCACAAAATTAACGACAAATTAATTCATGCAGATTTTTTACAAATCATCGAAGGAAAACCTGTCAATGCAAACATTCCTGTTGTATTAACTGGCCAATCTGAAGGTGTAAAAAAAGGGGGTAAATTAGTTTTGAAATTACGCAAATTAAAAGCGCGTGGTATTGCTGAAACATTGCCTGATAGCATCGAAGTAAGTATTTCTAAATTAGATATTGGTGATTCTATATCTGTTGGTGATATTTCAATCGACGGTGTTACATTATTAAATGCTAAAAACGTTTCTGTTGTTTCAGTTGTTACAACTCGTGCAGTTGCATCGGAAGCTCCTAAAGGCGCACCAGCTAAAAAGTAGTAATCACACATAAATAAAATGCCCTCTGTTTATTTAAAAACAGAGGGCATTTTATGTTTAAAAATAGATCTTACATTTTTCCCATATTTTTTAATTTTTGTTGAAACGTATAGGCAATCACTTGTCCGCGCTGAATAGCTAATTGTGTTTTTTCTCCAACAAATAAGTGATGCGCCGTTTCTTCAAACACGCTTAACCATAATACGAAATCACTTTCCTTTAGAGGTAAATTGACGTGTTTATCAAAAATATTAGTGGTGTAGCCCGCTTTATCTAGTAGTACAAATTCCCAAAAGGCAATCATCTGTGGCATATGTTTTTCAAAATCAACATGAGCAAAGATGGGCTTCACTTCTTCGTGAAGCATAAGGTTAGCATAAAACGTTTTCACTAATAAGCTAACGTCTTCTGTATTTAAAATATCGTGTTTCATTTGTTTATGATTAGAAATTAATTTTTATAAACCAAAGGTTGCTTTTTTAGTAATTGAAAAACTGTTTTTTCACAAGCTTGCGCTAAGGCCTGTCGATTTTGTGATTCTACCTCATCCACTAATTTTTGCGTTAATGCTAAATTCCCAAGATAAAATTTTTGTCCTAAAATAAATCCCCATGTAATGGCATTGGCATATAGATTATGTTGAGCTAATATATAAATAAAATAAACAGTGGCCGTATTCAGTGCAAGCGCAGTAAAGCCCTGTTTTGGCTTATTAGCAGCCAACATGCCCGAACCAGGAATGAGAGCTGACGCTAAAACAAAATAATTTTTTCTAGGTTTTTGATAATCAAGCACACTTTGGTAACAAGTTAAAGCTTGCATTAAACTATCGTTTGTTTGGCCAATGAGCGCTATTAATTTAGAGTGATTGAGCGGCATAAAAATAAGTGCAGCTAATACTTTTAGTTGCATAGAGTCTGTCGCGTTTTTGTTTAATGCAACATAATGATTAAAATAAAATTCAGCTTTTGTATATCGTTTTTGAAGCAAGTTTGCTAATGATGCGTTCCATAAAAAACGAGAACAGTCTGATTTATTTTTTAATAAGCGCCAATCAATTCGATCTGTTTCATTGATTACTAAGCTATCAATTCGATTTAATTGAAAATAAAGCGATGATTTTTGTAATATCAATTCTGTTTTAATGGTATCGCATGAAGTTTCAAACACTTGTTTTTCTAAACAAAGCAAGAGAGAATCTGTGGTATGTTGCCCAAATAGTCTGCTAGTAAAGAGAAGCAGGATAATTGAGGTTAAAGTATTTTTCAGCATTGATCAATAGTTGTTTTTTACGTTGTATTTTTTGTTTTTTTAAATCTGTAACACTGCCGTAAATGTTACTTATGTAAAATATGCCAAATAAGGACACGGAAAAAATAGAGTACCCATTTTTTATCCCTAATTTTTTTATACTTTCTAAGGATTGCGCCGCAAACAAAGCGTGCGAAAAAAATGTAAGCATGGCCGAATTCGGTCTTTGCCCATAGAGTTTTCCTAAGCCTGGTATTACTGCAGATAAACAGCCTGCAACCATAGGATTTTTTTTAGAAAGTGCATTGTATTTTCTTATCTCACTTTTTAAAGTAGTGTTAAGTTGAAACGTTGAGTTTTCAGGAAATGTAAGGGTGTTATAAAATCCAGTTAGTTCTAGGCTACTATCTTTTCTAATTGGATATAATTCATTAAACCATACCTCTTGTGATGTTGAATGAAGGTGTTTTAAAAAATAGTAATGGATGTATTGGAGCGCAGAAAGATCTTTATTAAAAAGAGAAGAAGACAATTTGTAATGTTTAAAGAATAAAGAATCACGTTTTTGTTTCAAAAAAAATTTAGCATAAAGATAATTTAAAGAGTCGCTTGCTACTTCATTTTTCTGCAATGTGTTTAAGTAATATAACTCTTCTTGATACAATTTATTTTCATCTAAATGTTTTACAAACGCATAATTAATTTGCGCATAACTCATAGCGATGAAGCATTGGAATAATAGGACTAAAAATAATTTCATCTATTCAATGGCGTTATTAATTTTTCCAAGCGATGTAATTTTATACGTTGGGTAATCTTGAGTGATATTACCCCCACAGTTAGACAATTGGTTGAGTCCGTTTAATATTCCAACAAACAATCCTCTTTTTTTAATACTTTGTTTCATGTTTTCTGAACAGCTGATGTGGTATTGGCAATCAGCTTGAATGTGTTCGGAAATAACATTTTGATAAACATAAAGCAATCCTCCCGATAAATAAGTTAATGGATTAAGCTTAACAGCTATTGATGCATCTGGCTTTAAGAAAGGTCTCTTTTGTTTTTGTGGTATATTAAAATCTCCAAATAGTTGAGTCATGATATGCTCCTGAATACTTTCTTTTTGCTGCCCGTAATAAGAACTAGTTAGCATAATAAACAATGTAAGAAGAGTTTTGTAGCTCGATGGCATTTTGATATAATTTTATTAAATTTACGACTTTACTAATTATTTATACGGTATGATTCGAATTATTATTTCATTGCTTTTCATTAGCATTTCATTACAAATGAATGCCCAAGATATTATTTATTTTGATAAAAAAGGAAAGTTATCTAATCAACAAGAAGGTTATTATTTCCGAAAAAAGGAAACAGGGAATCTTTATAAATCAATATATATCAACGGTGGGCTTAACTATTTTGAAGGCACGATTACGAATGCTCATCCAACGGATGACAATCTTTCTAAGTATTCGGGAAATTGCAAATGGTATTATAAAAATGGCGGCATCAAAGTAGTAAAGAATTTTACTGAAAATGGCGTTGAAGATGGTACATCCATTTATTATTATGAATCGGGAAAAGTGTGGAAAGAAATTGAATATACTAAAGGAGAAATCAAAGGCAATAAATTTATAGAGTATACAGAAGATGGCAGAAAAAGTAGAATTTTTGAGGATAATTTTACCAACAATGCTAATGATTGGGATCTATATGTTAGTGATAAAAGCTCTTCAAAAATAAGTAATGGTGTTTTTGAATTAACATCGAATACAAAGGCCGGGATGTCCCGTTTTATTAACGCAACGAGCACAGCTGAAGACATCACCATCGAAGCTACTTTCGATTTATCAAAGATGGAAGATGGTCAGAAAGCAGGCTTAATTTTTGGATTTAAAGACTGGAATAATTACAATTATTATTTAGTATCTAATGGAGGATTTTATGTCGGTTTTGTCTATGAAGGAATTTCAGCCGAAAAAGTTCAAGGCATGTTTTCCGCTGGATTAAAAAAGAAACAAAAAAACATTCTTAAATTACTTACAGCCGACGATAAAACAATATTCTCCATTAATGGAGAAGTTGAATACAGTTGTGCACGTTTTACGATGGTTGGGTCTAACATTGGTTTTTCTATGTCAGGGAAAGGAACGGTGTTAGTCGACAATTTGATTTGTAAAGAAATTAATTATTCAAACAGTAGTGTGTCTGTTTCAAAATCTGATTATGACGTCAAAGCTACGGGATCAGGTATTTTAATTTCCGAAAATGGGTATATCATCACAAACGAACACGTGATTGAAAATGCAAATAAAATTCAAGTAGAACTAACGAATGAAGGCGTGTCAAAAACATATTCAGCTATTTTAGTTCAAAAAGATAAAGACAATGATTTAGCTATTTTAAAAATAAATGATGAAGCCTTTAAACCATTAGCAAGATTAAAATATTCGTTTAAAGAATCGGGCGCTGTTGAAGTTGGCGCAACTGCTTTCACCATTGGTTTTCCTTTAGCCTTATCTGGAATGGGGAAAGAAGCAAAATATACAGACGGAAAAGTTAGCTCAAAGACAGGTTACAATGGTAGTTTGAGCACGTTCCAAACTTCAATTCCTGTGCAGCCAGGTAATAGCGGAGGTCCGGTGTTTAATAATAATGGCGAGCTGATGGGATTAATTAATGCGAGTGTTTCACAAACTGATAATGTGTCGTATGCCGTTAAATTAAATTACATTAAAAATCTAATTGAAGCAGTCGGAGAAACATCGGCTTTACCTGCTGATAAGAGTATACAAAATTTATCATTGGAAGAAAAAATAAAAATACTTTCCACCTATGTTACATTGATAAAAATAAAATAATTAATCCTATTGACTAAAAAATTTAAAATCATGTCTATAAAACAAATTTTCATAATCGTATTTTGCCTCTGCAACATCGTGTTGAATGCACAAACTACAGTTCCTGCTAAAACAAACGAATTAGATGAACAGTATACACCAAAAGGCTCCGGACCTTTATCTGCCGATTCAAAAACATCTAAGTCTGGTTCTTCGGGTTCAAATTATGATGGTGATTATCCTAAGAATATTGCCAAGTTTGCACCAACATTATTATCTCGAGGCATTTTTGCTATAAATTATGAAAGAAATTTTGCAGATAATTTTTCATTAGTTGGTGGATTAGGGTTTAATTATAACAAAGATTTAATCTTTTCGCTATTGGGTTCAGGGTTTGATTTAAGCGATAATTATAACCAAGGCCAGGTTCAATCCAGCGATGTTTTATCAGCTAGCACTCACGATAGTCCTTCATTGTATTTTAATTTTGCACCAAAGTTTATTTTTGAAAATTATTGGAATGATGGATATAGTTATTTACAGATTGATTATTCGCATTATGCCAATAAAATGAATTTTGAGACTGATAAAACTAGCAATAGTTCTAATTATCAGTACATCATAAATGGAAGTCCTTCAATTAAATATAGTCACAATATTTATGCATTAAAATATGGCTATCAATATAATACAGATACAAAATTAGTTACCTCGCACGAATTTTGGATTAGTTTAGGTTACCGTTCATATAAATACACGCCTGTATATATGACAGAAACTAGCAATTCGTCCTATCCATACAATACAACTCGAGAATACAGTGTTAGTAAAACCGGAGTGATAAAACAATCTTTTTATGTTGGCTTTGGTTATTCGTTTGGAATTGGATTCAACAAATAATCAGAATTCATGTCGGAATTATAGTCGGTTAATGTTATTTAAAGATGAATTTTTAGCAAATTTTATCTTATAAAAAATGACACTATTATCAATTCAAAACAATTGTTTATATTAGTAATCTTTAAAATCACATAACAAAAACCATGAAAAAATTAGTATTATTCGTTAGTCTTTTGACTAGCACTTTTTGCGCTCAAGCGCAGTCAATCGATCTTAATTGGTCGGATATGCAAGAATACGAAAATAAAAAAGACGGATTTTTCGACGATTTTATTGGAGGAAATTCAAAATATGTTTATGCTAAATACAATAAGGCAGCATTAAAACCTTCAAAGCAAAATAGTAAAGTTAAAATTGTAGCCTACGATAAGAAAACAATGGATCAAGTAGCTCAAGCTGCTATCATTGGATACAAAGAAAATCAAGATGATAAGGAATTGATGAACGATTTGAAATACCACAGTCAAATTGTATTTGAAAATACGGTCAATATTTTTTGGATAAAAACAGGAAAAGGTTCTTCTGAATTGTACGCCCAAGTTTACGACGCGAGTTTAAACGAAAAAGTGAAATTGAAAAAAATATATGAAGTGAAGGCTAATGGTAAAAAAAGTAACCCAAATTTATTTGTCATCGGCAATAAGAAAGCTGGAGAGAAAATTATTATTGGTGCTGAATTACCAAGAGAAAAGGGCGAAAACGTAAAGTTTGAATACAAAGTATTAAAGAATGATTTGTCATTCGATGCATCAAACCAAATTACGTTACCGTATTCAGTAAAAAATAGTTTTTTATCTGCAAGCTATGAAATTGGCGACGATGGTCTTTTATACATTAATACTAAAATCATAATGGATAAAGAAGAGCGTAAAGAATTAAAGAAAAACGAAAGTTCTCGCTATAATTTATTAACTATTGTAACTCCTAAAACAGGAAAGTATACAAGCTATCCGTTGAAGTTTGAAGATAAAAATTTATTCGGATTAGATTATATTGTAACACCAACTAAAACAAAAATATTCAGTTTGTATTGCGATTTATTAAAAGACAGACAAGGCAATGATTTGCACGGTATTTTTTATGCGGAAATTGATAATACAACTAATGCCATGTCATCTGTTAATTTTTCTTCGTTTGATAAAGCAACTATCGAGAAGTTATTTGCTAAAGATAAAAAAGACAAGAAAAAAGGTGGGATTTTAAAATCAAAGCGTTCAAAAGATTCTGATGAATCGTCTTTAAATGATGACTACGTTATTGAAGACATTCAATCTATTGATGACAATAGTGTTGTTTTATTTACGTCTATTATGTACAATTATTCTACAACTACATGCGATAGTAAAGGAAATTGTGTAACAAATTACTATTGTAGAAAATCAAATGTAACGGCATTTAAAGTGGATAATACAGGCGCATTACTTTGGGCATCCAATTTAGATAGACAAATTACGTACAATGGGACAAATATTTATGATTTAAAAGTGATGAATAAAGACGATAAGATGTATGTTGTTTATGGTTCAGCATTTCAATTAGATGCGCAAAAGAAAAACGGAAGAAATTCTAAATCAAGATCACAACGTACGGATAGATTAGAGTATGCCGTTTTTGATTTTAAAACAGGTGCTTACAAAAAAGATGAGTATAAAGTAAATGCTGAAAATTGTAAAAAGAAAGATAGAAAGACAATTTCTCCGTTTAATATTACAGTTATAGACAATAAAATGTATACAGAATTTTCTCGTATAACACTTAAGCCAATTATCTATTTGGGATGTTTATGCCCCCCAATTTATTATTTCGGCATATTAAGCGGTAATGCCAGAAAAGGGTATGGTTATATCGGAAACATTACTCCATTAAGATAATCGATAGATTTTTAGAAGAGCTCTTACATTTTATGTAGGAGCTTTTTTTATGCAAGTGTATGTTGCTTATTTAACTGCAAATGCAATGCTTAACACGGAAATTTTAATGCCTTCTATTTTTTGTAATACATCGCAACATGCTTCAATCGTTGCACCTGTGGTTATGACGTCATCAATTAAAACCACATGTTTGTTTTTTAGAGCCTCTATGTCCGTAACTTCAAACACATACTCTACATTTTCCCAACGCTCATATTTACTTTTTTTCGTTTGTGTATTTGTGAATGCGTTGCGTATTAATAAAGAGTTGTTTGTTTCAACTTCTAATTTTTGTGATAAGCCAATAGCAAATTCTTCACTCTGATTATAGCCACGTTGCTTCAATTTTTTTTCATGCAAGGGAACAGGCAATAAGAAGTCAACATGCATTAATTTTTTTTCATCGCGTAAATAATTTCCAAACCAGTTTCCTAGTAATGTGGCTAATTGTTTATTTCCTTTGTATTTAATAGCATGTAAAAGCGCTTGCACATTGCTTTTTTTATGGAATAAATAGTAACTCGTTGCAAATACCAATTGTATTCTTCCGTAAAATAATTCTTCTACCGGATTTTTATGTAGTTTATTAAAATGTGTTTTAGGCAGATTGGTATAACAATAATTACAGACCTGTTCTTCGTGCTTAAACAACGAATTGCCGCAGGCTATGCAGTTTCTTGGATATATGAGCGCTAAAAAATCTTGTAACATCTTTCGTGTTTAGTTCAACTATAACTTACCAGCTAAGGTGCAAATCAGTTTATATCGATTTAGCTTTCCCGATAAATCAAACAATTCAATATAAACGATGTAGATGCCAATCTTGGCTTTTTCATTGTCTTCATTCATTCCGTTCCAACTGATAGCACCTTCCTGTGTTAACGGTTGATTGCGCATCAGATGTTTAATGGATCTGCCCTTATTGTCAAAAATATAGATGTTGCCAATTTTTCCGTTTTCATTTAATGCATAATGAATAGTTAACACATCATGGTAACCATCATTATCAGGCGAGAATAACGGATTAACTATACTAAAACCACTTCCTCCATCAGCTTGTAAATATTGAGAATTTTGATAAGCTGGAGTGGCGAAGCCTACATATTCTGAAGCGCTATTCCAGTTAGTTTTATCATTACTTGCTCTATTAAAATCTATACGTTCTAAAGAAACTCCTTTTGTATTTACTAATAATGGAAAATGCATTTGATTAGAATAAACAACATTATCAATAATGAGACCGTATTTATCACTTAGCGTTACTACATCAGCATCTGTATTCATACTTGGTAAATCTGTCAAGTCGTAAAAGGCTTGTGGTTGTTGGGTTTGATACTGTTGTTTAATGGCTGCTTCATTTTCGCTCAATACAACATACGATTGAGGAAACAGTAAGTAACCATCGTCGGTTATTTTTTCGGTGTAGGTTAAGTTTTGTGTAATTGTATCCATGGATCCGATTCTTAAATCTTTTAAATCAATAATATGGTTGCTTCGATTATAAAGCTCAACAAAATCAACACTGTTTGTAGATGGGTCAAATAATAGTTCATTAATGACCACATCATTCATTTGAGCAGGTTCAGCTAAACCAAAAGGTAGCGTGTTACCGGATGTTATGATATTTCCCGCGCAATCTTTCACGTTTACAGCAATGGTACAATGATAGATAGTGTTTGGTAAAATAGGAGATGCCATTTTCAATTTTATTTTTTTAAAATCTGAACCAATTGGCCATATTGCTGTTGGACTCGCTAAACCGTTATCAAATAGATAGCTTGATGAATTTAGGAGTGTTAAACTATCTAACGATTCATTGAAAATTAAAAGGAGTGTATCAGAACCTATTACGGAAATTCGTTTTAAAATGGGTAGTTCAGAATCTTCATTGTTTGTAGCTACTGAATTTTTTTTACCAGGAGTTCCGCCATTTGGATTTTTACTGGCCCGCCAATTATTTTTTTCTCCGCACGGATTATTTTCATCTAATTGTTCAATACTCCATCCGCCATCTATTTTAGCATTATCGTTATAAAAATTTTTATCATACGAAAGAGCATGTATTTGTATGTCATTGCTGTCTCTTAATATGACGGTTGCTCCATCGTTCACTAAAGTTGGCAAACTTAAAACCTCTGTTACATTGATTCCAAAACTGTTGAAAATACTAGCTTTTCCAGTGCCGGTTAGAACAATAAAACTATCCGGCTCAATGGTAACAGCTGGTATTTTTTTGATAGACGTTGGTGTAGCGATACTCCAATTTTTTAGATTAAGTTTAAACGGCGTTCTGTTTTTTAATTCAATATATTCTTCCGTTGGCAAATTAATAGCTGGTTCCGGATCAATCATTAATTCATTTATCACCACATCGTATGGTTTAGCCATATAATAAGATGCATTAGCAGTATTAGGAAATACTGGATTAGAGAGACAATCTGTAATGCCAAAAACGGAAATAGTATAATTTGTGGCATGAAGCATGGGATTCAACAATGACAATGTAACGCAATTGCTTCCGCCTAAAACAGTTGCTAATGTTGGTGTGCCAACTGACCCACTAATACTATAATTAGCAGTATTAGTTAATTGAGTTGCCGAAATTAAATCATCAAAACATAAGGTGATATGTGCAGAGTCCGTAACCGTTATACTTACTATTTTTGGACCAATAACGTCTGGCGCAATCGAATAAACTGAATTGACGAATCCAGGTGTTCCTCCGTCAAGATCATTAGACGCAATCCAGTTACTTTGTTGAGCGCATGAATACGTAAGGTTTGGATTAATTTGTTCAAGAGAGTAACCACCTTCTTTTTTCAAATCATTTTTATACCACGCGTCACGGTAATTAACACTATCAATAAACATTCCCGTGTTTGTTTTAAAATAAATGGATTTTCCGGAATTTGTAAGAGATGGAAATGAGCTCACCCCTAATTTATTTAGATATCCTAAACTTGTAAATTCGGCGGTATCTCCAATAGGACAAATGACAACGTATGCATGTGGCATTAATGTATAATTACCTAATGTACTTAGTGATATATTATCTGTGAATTTCAGATTCGCCAGTTGAAATGCGGATGAGCTACTGTTATATAATTCAATAAATTCACAGCTTGTTAAGTTGACAATGGGTGAGGGGTCAACTAACATTTCATTAATCACAATATCTTTAAAAGTTGGGGAGCCCAACACGAGGTAATTAAAATTAAAGCTCAATGTTGTTAATGGATTTCCAGCTATATCTTTTACATTAGATGCAACTAACGTATACGTGCTTCCCGATATAAAGGGTGAACTTAACACGAGGTGAACTAGTTTGAAATTACTTGCATCACGAGTTGCCGACAGTGGCAAACCAATGCCTGAATTAATCGTATAATTTGAGATAGTTTGTGCACTTATTATACCAACATTTTCATTAAATAAAACATCTAAACTGGTAGATGAAGTTGGCGTTGCAGTTATTAAAAGTGGAGGCGTGACATCAACTATGATAGGACCTACTATGATGTCGTCAAAAAAATGTTTTCCTACAAATGAGGCTGTTGATTGTTGAATGAAAAAACCAAATGAGTTAGAAGTTGTGAATGTAGCATCTGTTGCCGAACCTTCCGAAATAAAACTCGAGCCTATTCCAGTTAAATCTCTTTCTAACAAAAATACATGTAAGGAACTTCTAGTAATTTTTATTTTTATTAAGTTGTTTGTACTGCTTGAAATACTTCCATCTATACCGTCAATTAGTTTTACGGCTGAACTAATGAGCCCAGTGCGTTTGTATAAACAAATTTCATCTAAGGTACCACCTAATCGAATGAAGTATCCATTCACGTTTATAGATTGTAAATTAGCAACATCACTCGTTAAATAAATGTCAACGTAATTTGTGCTAGAAGTAGCAAATTGTAAATTACACCAAAACTCCCATTGACAGTTAGCGGAAAGCGCATTACTTGTACTGATGTAAAAATTACTTGGAGCGATTAAATTACTAGATTTAAGTTGGCCAGCACTTACAGAAAAATCTGACAAACTATTGACGGTCCATGTTGGAGTACTTGTAAAATCACCATCTGTGAATGTTTCCGACACTTGTGCAAATGAAATAGTAAAAAATAAAATAAAATAAACGAGGCTAATGTATTTTACCATACTGAAATAAATTTGTGAATAAACAATGTAAGATTTTATTTTTTCAATGGTATTTATTTAACATTTTTGTACTTGAAATTTAACATATTTAAGATGAAGATAGCAGTAGTAGGTGCAACAGGATTGGTAGGCGCAAAAATGTTAGAAGTATTAGCGGAGAGAAATTTTCCTATAACTGAGTTAATTTTAGTCGCCTCTGAAAAATCAGTTGGAAAAGAAATTACATATAAAAATAATTTGTATAAGGTCGTTTCAATGGATGAAGCTATTGCTTTGAAACCACAGATTGCATTATTTTCTGCAGGAGGAAACACTTCATTAGATTGGGCCCCAAAGTTTGCAGAAGCTGGCATTACTGTTATTGATAATTCGTCGGCTTGGCGAATGGATGAATCTAAAAAGTTAGTTGTGCCTGAAATTAACGCTCACTTATTATCAAAATCGGATAAGATCATTGCGAATCCAAATTGCTCTACCATTCAGATGGTCGTTGCGCTAAATCCCTTGCATAAAAAATACAAAGTAAAAAGAGTGGTTGTTTCAACCTATCAATCTGTTACTGGAACAGGCGTAAAAGCAGTAGAGCAATTAATGAATGAAAGAGCCGGCATTGATGGAGAGATGGCATATAAATATAAAATTGATTTAAATGTTATTCCTCAGATTGATGTGTTTACGGATAATGGATATACCAAAGAGGAAATGAAAATGGTCAATGAAACCAAAAAAATAATGGGGGATGATAACATTAAATTAACTGCAACTACCGTTCGTATCCCAGTTATAGGAGGTCATAGTGAAAGTGTGAACATTGAGTTTGAAAATGAGTTTGAACTAAATGAAGTTTTTGAATTAATGAAATCCACAGAAGGCATTATTTTGGAAGACGATGTTATAAATTCTATTTATCCAATGCCAATGCATGCGCATAATAAAGATGCTGTGTTTGTTGGAAGAATTCGGAGAGATGAGTCGCAAGATAAAACATTAAATATGTGGATTGTTTCAGACAACTTACGTAAAGGATCGGCTACCAATGCCGTGCAGATAGCAGAATATTTGTTAGCACAAAACTTAGTTTAAAATTTTATAAAAAAAAGCTGTTGCATAAATCCCTGCAGAACATGCAACAGCCTTTTTTAACTAAACAAAATTATAAAGAACTGTATTAAAATTACAAGTTATAGATTGAGTTTAAAATCAATTTTTAATAAGTGGTTGGTTTAAATAGATAATTGGTAAATAATCAACTAACGATTTGCGCACTTCTATTTTAATCTTCGATTACGTAAGAATATTTTCTCCATTTATCGATCACTTGTTGCATATCGTCTGGCAAATCACTTTCAAAAAATATAGGTTCTTTTGTTATCGGATGTGTGATGCCTAAAGTTTTGGCATGAAGTGCTTGTCGTGGTAAAATCTGAAAACAGTTTTCAATAAATTGTTTGTATTTATTACTTGGTAATCCTTTTAATACACGATCGCCACCATATTCATTATCATTAAATAAGGGGTGTCCAATATGTTTCATGTGCACGCGAATTTGGTGTGTTCGTCCAGTTTCTAGTTTGCATTGCACAACGGTTACATATCCAAAACGTTCAAGCACTTTATAATGTGTAATAGCATGTTTACCATGATCACTATCAGGAAAGCAAGCCATGACTTTTCTATTTTTTAAATCACGCGCTACATTGCAGGTAATAGTTCCTTCATCTTGTTTGACATCACCCCATACAATCGCAATGTATTTACGATCTAAATTTCTATCAAAAAAATCTTTCGCTAAGCGCGTCATGGCTAATTCGGTTTTAGCAACGATAATAATTCCTGATGTGTTTTTATCAATGCGATGCACCAAACCTGGCCTATCAATAGATAAATCTGCAGTTAATTGCGTTTTAGATGTTGGTAAATTTTTAAAACGAAAGGCAAGCGCATTTACCAATGTGCCTGAATAATGGCCATACGCTGGATGTACAACCATACCAGGTTCTTTATTCACCACACAAACGTAATCATCTTCGTATACAACATTAATTGGAATATCTTCCGCAAACACTTCTACATCTCGTGGAGGAGTTGTCATTAAAATTGAAATTTCATCAAATGGTTTAATTCTATAATTTGATTTTATAGATTTCCCATTGACTAAAATACAACTCTCGTCAATAGCATGTTGTAATTTTGTCCGCGTTGCATTGGGCACGCGGATCATTAAATACTTATCGAGGCGCATGATGACTTGCCCTTTTTCTACAGTTAGTTTACTGTGCTCGTAAAGTTCTTTTTCTTCTTCACCGTTTTCAACTTCATCTAAATCGTCTGTCATGTTATCTTGAAATAATTAATTTTTTTGTACTAACGGTTTGCTTGCTTTGCGAAATAATTATAAGGTAAATACCGTTTGGTAATCCGCTAATATCTATAACTTCATGATTAATAAAAGAGGTAGTTAATAACGATTGACCAAATGGATTTCGGATTTCTATAATTGCTTTATCAAAGTTTCCTGCATTCGTTTGTATGGTCAGGTTGTTTTGGGCAGGATTCGGGTATAGATTAAATTCATCTTGTTTAGGTTGCTCTTTTATTCCAACAAATGGATCGTAACATCCTAACACAGGATTTATCATAATAGAACCAGGGATAGTTGATTGTGTCCACCCAGAACCAATATCATAGTATAGGGCGTTCATGTGATTTGTGTTTTTATCAAATCCAATATTTAAGGCCTTATTTGTTGTTTGTTGAATACCAAAATAATAAGTCCCAGGATTCAGAACCAGACAAGAGGTTAAATTATAGTTTACAAATAGGTTATGATTGCCTTGTAAATATTGTGGATAACTTACACTATCTCTATAAATGACACTTGTACTACTCGGAACACCACCGCCATCAGCCCAAACCATTACTCTAAAAGTTGAATTCGTAATAGCAGTTTGATCTATAATTGGATCAAAATAAATTTTTAGTGCTTTTAGAGTATCACTGGTATTTAGTGTAAATCTAACCGCTGTTTTTGCGCCGTAAGTATTAAGGTAATACCCTTGCTCAGCCGTTCCATCATCATAGGCATAATAATTTGTTAGTTTTTGAATTTGAATGAGCGTATCGTTTTCCCTTACTTTATCAGGGGTTGCAAAAGTCGTATGAACTATTTTAAAAAATGTGGAATCAAGTAATGGAGGAAAAATATAACTAAATGTGGGGTTAAAATCGGAAGGGTTAGTGTGCCATCCATTTGGTTGGAATGGAAGTATAGGATTTGTTCCACCGGTGTAATTGAATAAACTTGGCCCACCTGTTTTCGGAAATATATCAAATTTATAGGTTTTTGTTTTAGCGATAAGTGAATTATTCCGCATGTAAGTATTAATATTTGTGGACATTTCGCTCGCAATAAATTGCCGATACGGCATGGAAGAATAATTTTTTAAAAAAGGTGTACTAACATATCCAAATGTTATATCTTCAATAATGGTGTCAGTTTTCGTTCTGTTTTTATTAAGGTAAACGTAATCCAAATGCCAATGATCTAGGCTTCCACTTAATGTTGCTTTATTTACAAATCTAAATTGAAATAAGCTATCATAATAAGCTGTATCAGTAATAGCAATCATGACTCTTTTAAATGTTGTGTCAATAGCGCTAGGATTGTAACCTGATTTACTCCAAATTTTAGACCAAATTTTTTGGTTTGGTTTGTATAGTTCTAAGGCTAATTCATCTAAACTTTCTGGTGCATCACCCCTTCCTTCGGCTTGATAATAAAAGCTTAAGTATATGCTATCTGCAGGACTGTAAAACAGACCTCCTTTTTTTTGTAAGTTAATGGGCCTTGTAGTTAATGTATCTGCGCGTGCAGAACTCGCTAATGGAGCAAAAAAATTGTAAGGCGCTCCGTTTTTATTTAACCCATCAAATGTTGCTACGCCTATACTAATTGGTGCAATTGGAAAGCCCGTATTAATATATACATTTGAATCAACCCAATGATTATGAGAAGGGTAACTACTTTTAGTTGCATAAGAAAAATCATCAAAAAAAGGAATCGTATCCAATGTTACAGTAGTAAGTGCTTTTTGCGCTGAAACATAATTTTTACGAGCATTAATCAAACAATTATTACTACTAAGCGGTTTCAAAAATTCTTGAGCAATTCCTTTCAAAGAAGAACAAGCAATAGCAAGGCAAATAATAGTTTGGTATAGATTTAATCTGAGCATTTAATTTTCTTCTGTAGCATTAGATATTTGCGTGGTGTCTTCGCCAGTTATTTGATAATCAGGATCTATTTTTCCTACGTATATATCAATTTTGCTGCCTTTTTTTATAGGTGTCCCTTCTTCGATTTGCTTTCCATTAATCAATTGCTGCAGCACGCAACCCTTGCAATCGCCCGCAATTTCTTTAATTGCGCCTATTTTTAAACCGTAACTTTCAATCAAATAAACAGCTTGTCTTTCACTCTTATCAACTAATTTAGGCATCAAGATTTGAGGCGCTTGTGTACTAGTAACGTAGAGATATATTATTCTATTGTGTTTTACAAGAGTTTTTGCCTCTGGGTCTTGTTTTAAAACAATTCCAGACTTTTCATTAGGGCTATAAATACTATCAATAATTAGAAAGCGGATGTTTTTTCCTTCAATAAAATGATCTAATTCAGATATTGATGTTCCCTTAAAATCAGGTACCTCAGCAGTTTCTCCATGATGGGTATAAAAACCTAAAACTTTTATTAAACACCAAATTAAAATCATCAAGCATGCAACGGAAATTGCTAAATGCTTAAAAAATAGTTTGGATTTTAAAAAAATGATGAAGTCTTTCATAAAATGGATATAGTCTGCTAAGGTAATAAAATAAAAGAGATAAAAAGTCTAATTTTGTTTAATTTTAAGCCTATTACCCTATTAATAAGCTATTTGATGAGCATAGATGTAATGAAAAGAAAGGCATAAAATAGATTAAAAAAAACTATTTTTGAGAAAATACAAAAAAAGTTATATTTTTTTTTGCAACAATCAAAATTCTTTCTAAATTTGCAATCCCAAAAATAAGGGGACGTTCTTTTAAAGTATAAAATTAAGCCGAAGTAGCTCAGTTGGTAGAGCCACTGATTTGTAATCAGTAGGTCGGGGGTTCGAGTCCCTTCTTCGGCTCTTAATTTGGGGATATACCAGAGTGGCCAAATGGGACAGACTGTAAATCTGTTGCGCGAGCTTCGGAGGTTCGAATCCTCCTGTCCCCACAAGCAAGCAATGGATGTCGCATTGAAGCAAGATTAAGCGAAAGTAGCTCAATTGGTAGAGCTCCAGCCTTCCAAGCTGGAGGTTGCGGGTTCGAGACCCGTCTTTCGCTCAAAAGATTAGGATGAAAGTGAAGTTGAAGAATAACCGTATAAACGGACAAAGAGCGGAAAGACCAGCGCATGCGGCCTAAAGTTTTTTTGTAAGTCCCTATAACCATGGGACTTTTCGTGTATACTAAAGTGCAGTTCTTTAAAATAAAGCAAACAGCAGATTTAATAAGCTGTTGTAGCTCAGTGGTAGAGCACCTCCTTGGTAAGGAGGAGGTCGGCGGTTCAATCCCGCTCAACAGCTCAACAGAATTGAAGTAGAGAAAATTAAATTAATAATAAATAATAACAATAAAAAAAAATAACAATGGCTAAAGAAAAATTCGACCGTTCCAAACCACATGTAAACATTGGTACAATTGGTCACGTAGATCACGGTAAAACAACATTAACTGCTGCTATTACAGTTGTATTAGCATCAAAAGGGTTATCAGAAGTTAGAGATTTCTCTTCTATTGATAACGCTCCTGAAGAAAAAGAACGTGGTATTACGATTAATACTTCTCACGTTGAGTATTCTACTGCATCACGTCACTACGCTCACGTAGATTGTCCAGGTCACGCGGATTATGTAAAAAACATGATTACAGGTGCTGCACAAATGGATGGAGCTATTTTAGTTGTAGCTGCAACGGATGGTCCTATGCCTCAAACTCGTGAGCATATCTTATTAGCTCGTCAGGTAGGTGTTCCTAAAATCGTTGTATTCATGAATAAAGTGGATATGGTTGAAGATCCTGAGTTATTAGAGTTAGTTGAAATGGAAATTCGTGAATTATTGTCATTCTATAATTTTGATGGTGATAACACTCCAATTATTCAAGGTTCTGCTTTAGGTGGTTTAAATAACGATCCAAAATGGGTTGATAAAATTATGGAATTAATGGATGCTGTAGATTCTTTCATTCCATTACCTCCTCGTGAAAAAGAAAAACCATTCTTAATGCCGGTTGAAGACGTGTTTACAATTACTGGTCGTGGTACAGTTGCTACTGGTCGTATTGAAACAGGTGTAATCAACTCTAACGATCCAGTTGAGATCTTAGGTATGGGGGATGAAAAATTAACATCAACTGTAACAGGTGTTGAGATGTTCCGTAAAATTTTAGATTACGGTGAAGCTGGAGATAACGTTGGTTTATTATTACGTGGTATTGACAAAGCTGATATCCGTCGTGGTATGGTTATTGTTAAACCAGGTTCTATTAAAGCACACAAAAAGTTTAAAGCTGAGGTTTATATCTTGAAAAAAGAAGAAGGTGGACGTCATACTCCATTTCATAACAAATACCGTCCTCAATTCTACTTACGTACAACTGACGTAACAGGAGAGATTACTTTAGAAGCAGGACGTGAAATGGTTATGCCAGGTGATAACGTTACAATTAATGTTGAGTTACACTCTGCTGTAGCAATGGCTAAAGGTTTACGTTTTGCAATGCGCGAAGGTGGACGTACAGTTGGTGCTGGTCAAGTAACTGAAATTACTGAGTAATTAAATTCCTCATTTTTTAACAAAATGGCTTGCCGAAAGGCTTAGCCATTTTGTTATTTAATAAGAATACTGTTTTACGGGTGTAGTTCAAGGGTAGAATATCGGTCTCCAAAACCGCTGATGGGGGTTCGAATCCCTCCACCCGTGCTAGTAGAAACTGAATTGAATCATAATTGAACCGGAACTAAATTGAGGTTAACTAATTTTAAATCAAAAATAGAATGAGCAAGTTTGGAACATATATCGAAGAAACTAAGGACGAATTATTTAATAAAGTAACATGGCCAACTTGGGCAGATTTGCAGAGTAGCGCTATTTTAGTTATGGTCGCATCTACAATCATAGGTTTATTAGTTTGGGGAATGGATATGGCATTTAGTAAGTTAATGGAATTAGCTTACCAAATGATTAATGGTTTATAAATTATTACACATACAAAATGGCTGAAATATTAAATAAAGAAACTTCTTCTATTGAAAAAAAATGGTACGTTGTACGTGCCATTAGCGGTCAAGAGAAAAAGGTAAAACAATATATAGAAGTTGAGATTAATCGTTTAAAAATGAATGATTATGTTGCTCAAGTTTTAATACCTACCGAAAAGTTTATTCAAATTAGAAATGGAAAAAAGTTTCAAAAAGAACGTTCTTTTTATCCAGGATATGTTTTAATTGAAGCCGCTTTAGTTGGTGAAGTTTCCCACGTTATTAGGAATATAACAGGTGTAATTGGCTTTTTAGGAGAGTCAAAACGTGGAGACGCTGTTCCAATGAGGTTGTCAGAAGTAAACCGCATTTTAGGAAAAGTTGATGAGTTAACAGAATCTGAAAGTGTGGTAACGAGTAATTATATTATTGGAGAATCTGTAAAAGTAATTAATGGACCGTTTAATGGATTTAATGGAACAATTGAAGAAATTAACGAAGAGAAGAAAAAAATTAAAGTTACTGTCAAAATTTTTGGTCGTAAAACGCCAGTTGAATTAAGTTTTGGCGAGGTAGAAAGAGAATAATTAAATAAAAAAATTGAATGGTGTAGATCCAGTTAAAATGAGACGCTTTGCTGCTTCCAACTCAAAGTAAACTTTAACTTCTCGATTTTACACCTAACAATGTAACAAATAAATAAAAATAAAAAAATGGCAAAAGAGTTATCAGCAATTGTAAAGCTTCAAATTAAAGGTGGAGCTGCTAACCCGTCGCCTCCAATTGGTCCTGCATTAGGTGCAAAAGGGGTAAACATTATGGAGTTCTGTAAGCAATTTAATGCTAGAACTCAAGAACAAGCAGGTAAAGTATTACCAGTTTTGATTAATGTATACGCTGACAAAACTTTTGATTTTATTATCAAACGTACACCTGTAGCCGTTCAAATTTTAGAGGTAACTAAGGTTAAACAAGGTTCTGGCGAAAGTAACCGTAAAAAAGTTGGTTCTATTTCATGGGATCAAATTCGTACCATAGCAACAGACAAAATTGTAGACATGAACTGTTTTACAATTGAAGCTGCGATGTCA
>CANLAV010000032.1 GCA_947487905.1 Bacteroidota bacterium
AGCGATAATTTACAAAATAACTACTTCCTTTTTCTTTATTAATAGGACCTTCTAATGACAATTCTGTTCCAAGCAACCCAAACTGAAAGGTGCGTTCATGTTTTTGATTATTCCCATTTCGCATTTTTAAATCAAAAACACCACCCAGAGCATTTCCGTAATTTGCAGGAAATGCACCTGTATAAAATTCGGAATTTGCTAAATACTTATTATTAATAATGGCTGTTGGTCCACCTGCAGAACCCGCTACAGCAAAGTGATTTGGATTTGGAATATCAATTTCTTCTAAACGCCAAAGTAATCCCGCAGGCGAATTACCTCTTACTACAATGTCATTTCTACTATCATTAGTTCCTTGTACTCCTGCAAAATTAGAAGCCATACGAGCTGGGTCTTGTCGAGAACCTGGATAGCGTTCTGTTTCTTCAATACTAAATGTTTTTACATTCACAGATTGCATATCCGTAACTAAATCTTTTTTTTCTTCAGCACTTATAAGGACTTCATCAGTTTGTAATAGAGATTCTTCAAGTTCAATGTTTAAAAAAACTTCCTTACCGGAAGTAATTATAATATCCGTCAATTGAATTGTACTGTATCCAAATAAACTGACTATAAAACTTCGACGTCCTACCTTTATTCCTTCTAACTTAAAATTTCCTCTGGCATCTGTAGTGGCGATGTGCGTTCTTGTAGAATCATTTTTTAATCGAATGATAACGCCAGGCAAACCAGCTGAAGTAACTTTATCTGTAACTTGTCCTCTAACCGTTTGAATGTAATTAGATTGAGCGAAGACAAAACTGCAGGTAATACACAAAATAAAAAATAGACATTGTTTTATCATGAATATAGATTTTAAATGATTTATAAAAAGGTATTTGCGGCTAATTTCATTTGTGTAATCATACTCACTAATCCATTAGCACGGGTAGGAGATAGATGTTCAGTCAGTCCAATTTTATTAATAAAATTCAAATCAGTTTTTAAAATATCGCTTGGTTTCTGATGTGATAATACGCGCACCATTAATGCGACCATTCCTTTTGTAATAATAGCATCACTATCTGCAGTAAAAACAACGGTTTCACCTAGCATTTCAGAATGGAGCCATACCCTACTCTGACAACCCTTGATTAGGTTATTCTCAGTTTTAAATTCATCTTTTATTTTTGGTAAATCCTTACCCAAATCAATTAAATGTTCGTACTTACTCTCCCAATCATCTCCAAATAATTCAAACTCCTCAATGATTTCTTTTTCAATTTCCTCTATTGCCATTTTGTAAAAATACATTCATTTCTTTATAGAAAACACATTAGTTCCGCTTTTTTACAATAAATAAGTCTCTGATTATGAATACTTTGGTGTAAAAAAAGAAATTCTAAACAACTATGTTAGATTATTGTGATTTAGGTTCATAACTTTGATCAGTTTTAATTGTAAAATCAGGTAAAATTTCTTTCTTTAGTAAGTTCTATTTGTGGTGAAAATTATGAAAATTGGCTTAGATATTATGGGGGGTGATTTCGCTCCCAACAATTGCTTAGATGGTGCCATCATGGCATTAGATTTTTTGTGATCGGATGTAAAAATAGTTTTAATTGGTGATAGCGAAATTGCAAAACACTATTTAAAATTAAAAAACGTTTCCGAAACTCATTTTGAATTTATTCATACAACTGAAGTGATTGAAATGGGTGAACATCCAACTAAAGCTCTAGCTCAAAAACCACAAAGTAGTATTTCAGTAGGGTATAAATTATTAAAAGAAAATGAAATAGATTGCTTTGCAAGTGCAGGTAATACAGGTGCTATGTTAGTCGGCGCTATGTTTTCTGTAAAAGCTGTTCCTGGAGTTATTCGTCCATGCATTACTTCTGTGTTACCTAAACTAAATGGTGGTTATGGAATCATTTTAGATGTAGGAACTAATGCCGATTGTAAGCCTGATGTATTATATCAATTTGCAATATTAGGCTCCATTTTTGCAAAAGAAGTTTATAAAATAGATAATCCAAAAGTTGGGTTGTTAAATATTGGTGAAGAGCCGGAAAAAGGTAATTTGGTTGTTCAGGCCACACATGCTATGATGAACGGAACAAAAGATTTTAACTTTATTGGCAATGTAGAAGGATTAGATGTTTTTAATGATAATGCAGATGTCATAGTCTGCGAAGGTTTTACTGGAAATGTGTTATTAAAAACAGCAGAGGCTTTTTACTCCATGATTAAATCAAGAAATCGAAGTGATGATTATTTTGATAAATTTAATTATGAATTATACGGTGGCACGCCCATTTTAGGAATAAACTCAAATGTTTTGATAGCACATGGAAAATCAAGTGCCCTAGCCTTTAAAAACATGTTGGTGTTAAGCAAGGATATTGTAGAAGCCAATTTAAACGAAAAAATAAAAACTATATTTCACTAACTAATGATTAAAGCTGCAATTACCGCTGTTGGCGGACACGTTCCTGATTTTGTAATGACAAATGATGAATTAGCAAAATTTGTTGATACAAATGATGAGTGGATAACCTCTCGAACAGGGATTAAAGAACGTCGAATATTAAATGAACCAGGTAAAGCAAGCTCAGATATGATGGTTTTTGCCATTGAAGAACTGCTAAAGAAAAGAGGTATTACCGCCATGGATATTGATTTATTAATTGTTGGTACAATTACCGCTGATTTGATTTTTCCAAGTACAGCCAACATTATCTGCGATAAAATTGGAGCAAAAAATGCTTGGGGTTATGATTTATCTGCAGCTTGCTCAGGATTTATATTCGCACTTGCTACCGGTTCTCAATTTATTGAAACAGGTAAATACAAAAAAGTGGTTGTTGTTGGCGTTGATAAAATGAGTGCCATTTTAAATTATGAAGATCGTGCAACCTGCGTTATTTTTGGAGATGGCGGTGGGGCCGTATTATTAGAGCCTTCTGAAGATGAAAATGGCATTCAAGATTTTATTCTGAAAAGTGATGGTTCTGGTAGAAATTTCCTATACCAAGAAGCTGGTGGTTCTTTAAATCCGCCAACCCATGAAACAATCGACAAAAAAATGCATTATGTGCATCAAGAAGGACAAACTGTATTTAAACACGCCGTTGTAAATATGGCTGAAGTTAGTGCCGATATTATGGCTAAAAATAACTTAACCTCAGAAGACGTAACTTGGTTATTACCTCATCAAGCAAATAAACGCATTTGCGAAGCCACAGCAAATCGGATGGGATTAAGTTCAGACAAAATGCTAATGAACATTGAACGTTATGGTAATACTACGGCTGGCACAATTCCTTTATTATTATGGGATTATGAAAAATTATTTAAAAAAGGAGATAATTTAATTCTATCTGCTTTTGGTGGTGGTTTTACCTGGGGTTCTATTTGGATAAAATGGGCCTATGATGGAAGTAAAGTGGGAAAATAAGTGTCTTGCTTATACTTTTGCGAATTATTTTTATGAATGAATTTACCTTGTTTTTAAACAATGTACAATCATTTTTTTTTCTAACTTCTAAATTTCTGCCAACAGTATGACATTTTTTATTTTCATGGAATGAAAAACGGAAATATTGTCCCGCTTTACACATAAATCAATAATTGGCATATTTTTAGACACTATTTAAACTGTAAAATTTTAACTAACAAAATCACATAATTATGGCAAAAACAAATTTAAATGTAAAACCCTTAGCTGACAGAGTATTGGTTGAACCAGCTCCAGCAGAAACAAAAACAGCAGGTGGATTAATTATCCCTGATACGGCAAAAGAAAAACCGATGAAAGGTAAAGTTTTAGCAGTTGGAAATGGTAAACCAGATGAACCAATGACTGTTAAAGTTGGAGATACTGTTTTATATGGTAAATACGCAGGTACAGAAATTCAAGTGGAAGGTAAAGATTTATTAATCATGCGTGAAAGCGACATTTACGCAATTATATAATAAACAAAAGACCAAAAAGATAAATAGAATTTAAATCTTGACTCCCTTAAATCTCTTAAGTCCCAAAAAATAAAATTTAAACTTTAAAATAAAATACAAAATGGCAAAAGATATAACATTTAACATTGAAGCTCGTGACGCTCTAAAACGCGGAGTTGACGCTTTAGCAAACGCAGTAAAAGTAACATTAGGCCCAAAAGGAAGAAACGTTATTATTGATAAAAAATTTGGTTCACCTGTAATCACTAAAGATGGTGTAACGGTAGCAAAAGAAATTGAATTATCTAACCCAGTTGAAAATATGGGTGCTCAATTATTAAAAGAAGTTGCTTCGAAAACAGCTGATGCTGCTGGTGATGGAACAACTACAGCAACTGTTTTAGCTCAAGCTATAGTAACGGGTGGTTTAAAAAACGTTGCTGCGGGCGCTAATCCAATGGATTTGAAACGTGGTATTGATAAAGCGGTTGAAGCAGTTGTAGAAAACTTGAAAAAACAATCTCAAAATGTTGGTAATGACAATAAAAAAATTGAGCAAGTTGCAACTATCTCTGCCAACAATGATAGCACAATCGGTAAGTTAATTGCTGAAGCAATGGCTAAAGTAAAGAAAGAGGGTGTTATTACTGTTGAAGAAGCAAAAGGAACTGATACAACTGTGGAAGTTGTTGAAGGTATGGAATTTGACAGAGGATATATTTCTCCATATTTTATTACCGATGTCGATAAAATGGAAGCTGTATTAGAAAATCCATTAATTCTAATTTATGAAAAGAAAATTTCTTCCATGAAAGAATTACTGCCAGTATTAGAAAAAGCTGTTGGAACAGGTAAACCCATTTTAATTATTGCTGAAGATATTGATGGTGAAGCTTTACAAACATTAGTTGTAAACCGTTTACGTTCAAACTTAAAAATTTGTGCCGTAAAAGCGCCAGGTTTTGGCGATAGAAGAAAAGCCATGTTAGAAGATTTAGCCATTTTAACTGGCGGTATTTTCATTGCAGAAGACAGAGGCTTCTTATTAGAGAACGCAGATTTAACATTCTTAGGAAAAGCAGAAAAAGTGACTGTAGATAAAGACAACACAACCATAGTAGGTGGTGCTGGTAAAAAAGCAGAAATCACAGCTCGTGTGAATCAAATCAAAGCTCAAATTGAATCGACTACTTCTGACTACGATAAAGAAAAATTACAAGAGCGTTTAGCAAAATTAGCAGGTGGTGTTGCCGTACTTTACGTTGGTGCAGCAACTGAAGTTGAAATGAAAGAAAAGAAAGACCGTGTGGATGATGCTCTAGCAGCTACTCGTGCAGCAGTTGAAGAAGGTATTGTACCAGGCGGTGGAGTTGCATACATTCGCGCCATTGCATCTTTAGATAAATTAAAAGGTTTAAATGAAGACGAAAATACTGGTATTCAAATTGTACGCCGTGCCATTGAAGAACCATTGCGTCAAATTTGTGCAAACTGTGGAATTGAAGGTTCTATCGTTGTGCAAAAAGTTAAAGAAGGTAAGGACGATTACGGATTTAATGCTCGCACCGAGAAATACGAAAACTTATTAAAAGCTGGTGTTATTGATCCAACTAAAGTAAGTCGGATCGCTTTAGAAAATGCAGCTTCAGTTGCAGCGATGTTGTTAACTACAGATTGCGTATTAGCTGAGAAAAAAGAAGAAGGCGGCTCAGCTATGCCAATGGGTAATCCAGGAATGGGTGGCATGGGCGGAATGATGTAATCGTTTCTGTTTTATTAAAAAAAACGCCTCATCAAAAAATGAGGCGTTTTTTTTATAGAATAAAATTTAGTTTATTTATTTCTTTTGTGAAAAATAAAACGAAGATGTTTATGAAAAACGTATTCATAAAAAGCAGTAATTAACTATTTAACAAGGGTGGTTAATAGTTTTCAACCAAAACTTAAAATCGTTGAAAAGTAATTGACTCCACTGTAATGAAATGATAATTTATTTACATTAGAAAAGGAAAGTTAGTTTACCTTTACTAGTGTAACCACAACCCGACATTTTAGCTTAAGCGAAAGATGGGATACGGGAGAGCCGAACCTAATTAAAAAATCGAAAAGCTGCTTTTTAAAGTGGCTTTTTGGTTTTATAACCAATTCCTAATGAATTATTTTCCTTCAATCCAATTTGTTATTTCGGAATCCATTGGCTTAACAGAAGAAGGTAAATATTTCACTAAATTCCCTTTCTCATCAATCAAAAATTTGTTGAAATTCCATTTAACAACTGCATCCAAAACACCGTTTTCGGTTTTCTTCGTCAACCAATTATAAACTGGGCTAGTTGCAATGCTAACTTTTTCCATCATTTGAAAAGTTACACCATAATTTTTTTTGCAAAACGATTTTATTTCTGATCCTGTTCCTGGTTCTTGTCCGCCAAAATCGTTGCATGGAAAACCAATTATAATAAAGTTTTTACCATTGTATTTTTCATATAAAGATTGTAAATCTTTGTATTGTGGGGTATAACCGCATTCTGAAGCAGTATTTACTATTAATACTTTTTTTCCTTTTAAACTTGCAAAATCAAATGGTTTACCTTCAATAGTTTTTGCTGTAAAACTATGCAAGTTTTTTGTGCTCGATGTAAACGCCATAGCTATAAATGTTAGTGAGATAATAAATAAATTTTTCATGATAAAATTGTTAGTTGTTTAGGTGATAACAAATATAAGAGAATAGTGTTTAAAATGTTTTAATTATGTAAATTTGACCCGAATTGGAACAAACTAAAAACATACTTGAAACTGAAACTATTATTTATAGTAAGTTTCATTCTTACTTTAAACTAACCAAGTTTACATTATCGGCATTAGTTGTGTTTTCAGCAGTGATAACGTATTTTACTGTAGCAGAAGAGTTTCAGATTCAAAAAATAATGGCATTATGTATTGGAGGTTTTTTAGTAACTGGAGCAGCCAATGGTTTTAACCAAATTATTGAAAAAGATTTGGATGCTTTAATGAACCGTACCAAAAAAAGACCTTTGCCAACAGCAAATTTAACGAAAGCAGAAGCCTTAATTTTTTGTCTGACTTTAGCTATTATTGGTGTTGTTTTATTGGCAGTATTTTGCAACTTTTTGAGCGGAATTGTTGGATTTTTATCTATTTTATTATACGCTTTAATTTATACACCACTAAAAAGAAAAACTCCTTTTTCTGTATTTATAGGGGCTTTTCCAGGTGCACTTCCAACGTTAATTGGCGCTGTGGCAGCTACAGATGGCTTTGGACAAATTCATTTTTTCGGTGTGCTATTATTCTTTATTCAATTTTTTTGGCAATTTCCTCATTTTTGGGCCATTGCTTGGGTAAGTCACGACGATTATCAACGTGCTGGTTTTTTTATGCTTCCTTCAAAAGGAGGAAGAGATAAAGGTTCGCGCTCCCAAATTTTAATTTATACGTTAGCATTATTTCCATTATCATTAACACCGTATTTTTTTGAACAAACTGGATGGATTTCAGCAACAATAGTGAGTACAATGGGTATAATATTTATTTATCAAGCATTTCAACTTTATAAATCAGGTACTATTGATGATGCACGTAAACTTATGTTTGGTTCTTTTGTTTATTTACCAATTGTTCAATTAGCCTTAATGACAAAATTTTAAAATAAAACATATGAAAGAAGAAATCTTTAAACCTAGTCCAACTGTAAAAGCAGAAATTGCAGAAGCAAAAAAGAAAGCTTCCAAATCATTAATATGGATTGGCATTATAAGTATAACCATGATTTTTGCAGGATTAACTAGTGCATACGTTGTAAGATCCGATACAGGAAATTGGCTATTATTTGAATTGCCCAATACATTTTATTTAAGCACTGCTGTCATTATTGCCAGTAGCTTAAGTTTGTATTTTGCTTTGCAAATGGCAAAAAAAAATAATCAAAAGGGTATCATATATGGAGTTTTATTAACTTTTATATTGGGAATATTATTTTCCTATTTACAATACTTAGGTTGGTGTCAACTACGTTCTGTTGGCATTGTTTTTGCAGGAAAATCGTCGAACGCATCAGGTTCTTTTTTATATTTATTAACTTTTTTGCACTTAGCTCACCTCTTCGCTGGATTAATTTCACTTTTAGTAACCTTAAAAAACAGTATAAAAGGCAAGTATAACTCAGAAAATATATTAGGTTTAGAACTTTGTTCAATTTATTGGCACTTTCTTGATATTTTGTGGGTGTATTTGTTTTTATTTTTGTTATATATTCGTTAAACTTGCACCATATTTATTTAAAAAAATTTAAACCATAATTTGTAGTATGTCTCACAGTACAGAAATCGATTCAAAAGACGCTTGGGGTGGCGGTCAATCACCACTAAAAGTAAGTTACGGTAAAATGATGATGTGGTTTTTCCTCGTATCAGATGCTTTAACTTTTGGTGGATTATTAACTTCTTACGGATTTATTCGTCATAAATATGCTGACGTTTGGCCAAAAGCTGAAAATGTATTTACTCACTTCCCTTTTATTGAACAACATTTGCCATTAGCTTATGTAGGTTTAATGACTTTTATTTTAATTATGTCATCAGTAACAATGGTTCTAGCTGTAGAAGCTGGCCATCGTAATGATAGACGTAAAGTAACCATTTGGATGTTCTGGACAATTGTTGGTGGAGCTACGTTTGTAGGTTCACAAGCTTGGGAATGGTATCATTTTATTGTTGGAACTGATACTGGAGCATTAAGACATGTTTGGAGTCAAGAATTAGGAACGTATGTTGAACAAACCGTATACGGAGCTAACATGACAGTAAATGAATATGGAGTTCCTCAATTTGCAAATTACTTTTTCTTCATTACTGGATTCCACGGCTTCCACGTTTTTTCAGGAGTAATTATTAATTTAATTATTTTCTTAAACGTTTTAAATGGAACTTATGAAAAACGTGGTCACTACGAAATGGTTGAAAAAGTTGGATTATACTGGCACTTTGTAGATTTAGTATGGGTCTTCGTATTTACCTTCTTCTACTTATTGTAATTACAAATAATTAATTTAATATTCAAAATATAACATTCAAAATTTATTTATTATGTCAGAATTTCACGACGATTACCCATCATACGAAACATTAGCTCATCATAGCGAAGAAGATGGGAAAAAAACAAGAAAGGTATTATGGCGCGTGTTTTGGTACATGCTAGCTATTACTATTTTTGAATTAATAATTGGTTCAATGGCTCCAGGAAATGGATGGAGTGGTACATTATGGTTAAAAGTATTATTTATTGGTTTAACGATTTTGAAAGCGGGTTTCATTGTTATGGCATTTATGCATTTAGGACATGAAACTACTTTTATGAAATATGTGATTTTATTACCTTATGCTATTTTTATTTCTTACGCCATATTCATCATCTTGGATGAAGGTGTTTACAGTGGAGATTCAATTAATCGTACTAAGGTTGACCCTCTATTAATTAAACAACAACAAGATTTAAAAGCAGGTCACGGAGCTCATCATGAAGCTGCGACCTCAGGAAGTGATCAACACGAAGCGCACTCCGAAGAAGCTCATCATTAATAAATAAAAACCGTTAGAAAACTCTAACGGTTTTTTTTTAAATACATTTCTTTTAAAAATAATACCTATTTTATTATAACTTTTTGAATAAGGAATGATACCTTTGTGTTTCTAAAATTATGAGTGATAAAATTCAACACGAATGCGGAGTAGCTTTAATTAGATTATTGAAGCCGTTAGATTTTTATAAGCAAAAATACGGCAGTAGTCGTTATGGTTTACATAAGATGTACCAGTTAATGGACAAAATGATAAACCGTGGTCAAGATGGTGCCGGCGTTGCGACTATAAAATTAAATACAGATGCAGGAACGACTTATATAGATAGATTAAGAAGTGTTGAACCTAAAGCTACCCAGGATATTTTTTCACAAATCAATGATTTATACATTGAAGCTAAAACTAAAAATCCAGAAAAATATGATGATATAGAATGGCAAAAACAAAATATTCCATTTATGGGAGAATTGATTTTAGGTCATTTACGTTATGGAACATTTGGAGGAAATACAGTTACAAGTTGCCATCCATTTAGAAGACAAAATAATTGGAAAGCAAGAAACTTATTAGTAGCAGGAAATTTTAATTTAACCAATGTTGATGAATTACTTGAACACTTAATTGAGCTAGGACAGCATCCAACAGAAAGAGCTGATACGGTAACTGTAATGGAAAAGATTGGCCATTTTTTGGACAAAGAAAACGATCGATTATTTAAAATTTTTAAAGAAAAAGGATTAAACAATTTTGAGATTTCAAAAGAGATTCAAAAAAATATTGATGTAGCTAATATTTTAATTGAAAGTAGTAAACGCTGGGATGGTGGTTATGTTATGGCGGGGATGATGGGGCATGGCGATGCCTTTGTATTGCGAGATCCAAATGGAATTCGTCCTGCTTACGTTTACCAAGACGATGAAGTATTAGTTGTAGCAAGCGAAAGACCAGTCATTCAAACGGTTTTTAACGTTCCAATTGAAGAGGTCAAAGAATTAAAACCTGGTTACGCAATTATTGTAAAAAAAGATGGTGAAATTACTGAAGAAGAAATAATCACTCCACTTGAAAGAAAAGCGTGTTCATTTGAACGTATTTATTTTAGTAGAGGAAATGATGCTGATATTTATAAAGAACGTCAATTATTAGGAAGATACCTTGTGCCTCAAGTTTTAAAAGCTATTGATTATGATTTAGAAAACACGGTCTTTAGCTATATTCCAAATACGGCTGAAGTTGCGTTTGGCGGGCTAGTAGAAGGTATTGATGAACATGTAAACAAATTAAAAGCAACAGAAATTTTAAAATTAGGGAGTAACATCACAGAGCCTACTTTAAGTAAAATTTTATCTGCACATCCTCGCATTCACAAAATAATTATAAAAGATGCTAAGCAACGTACTTTTATTACAGCTGATGAAAGTAGAGATAGTTTGGTAAATTTAGTATACGATATTACTTACGAAACAGTGAATAAAAATATTGACACACTAGTTGTATTAGATGACAGTATTGTAAGAGGAACAACCTTAAAACAAAGTATTTTAAAAATATTGGATCGCTTACATCCTAAAAAAATTATTATTATTTCATCTGCGCCGCAAATTCGTTATCCTGATTGTTATGGAATCGATATGGCAGTGATGAGTAAATTTATTGCATTTAATGCAGCTATTGCATTGATTAAAGAAACAAAAAAAGAATCGATACTAGATAGTTTGTATGAAAAAGCAAAAGCAGAGTTGCTAAAGCCAAAAGAAGAGCAAATAAATGTAGTTCAAGAAATTTATAGAACATTTACAAACGAAGAAATTTCTGTTAAAATAGCTGAACTTTTAAAACCAGCTGATTTAAAAGCTGACTTACAAATTATTTATCAAACCATTGAAGGCTTGCATCAATCGTGTCCATTAAATTTAGGCGATTGGTATTTTACTGGAAACTACCCTACTCCGGGCGGAATTAAAGTTGCTAATAAAGCATTTGTAAATTACATGGAAGGCAAAAACGAGCGTGCTTACTAAAAAAACACGTATCAAAAAACTTTACAGCTAACTTAAATAAAGTAATTGTTTCATGACTTTATTTATTCCTGGTATGCGAGGTAATTTTAAATTATAAAACTTACTAGCAGAAAACAAAACTAATTTCCATTTAGATAAATGAAACTGTGTATGTAATAATTTATTTTCAAGTTCATCAAATTCCTTAGATGTTATGCTTGAAATTTTCAATCTATAAATTGCTTGCAAAAAAACTTCGTAAATAGTGCCTATTAAATATTTTCTATGTTTTAAATCTAATGATTCAAAGCACTTCGCATACATCAACGCTGAATCAATCCAGCGATTCATAAATTCATAGGCATTTAACTCAATTCTGTTTTCATCAATTCTATAATAACAATCAGGGACATTACCAACTTGTTTAAATAAAACATCTTTAACTAATAATGCTCGAGTATGTAATTCAACATCTTGCATCCTAGAAAAGTTTTCATTAAAACCGCCAAGATTAATTAAAAATTCTTTTCTCCAAATGGGCTGCATGGTTTGCCAAGAGAGATGATGCTTCAAAAACTCTTGCAATGGATTCTTTGCATTTGGTTTCCATATCGAAGCAGAATCCCCTATACTTTTTAAAAAAACTTGCATGGTAAATACAGCAAAGTCTAAATGAGTATTTTCAATGTGCTTCAATCTTTCTTCCAAACAAGTTTGCCCTAAAATATCATCAGCATCTAAGAAAACAATAAATTTTCCTTTTGCTTTTTTTAATCCGTAATTTCTAGAAAAGTTAGCGCCGCTATTTACATCATTTACATGAAATATAATTCTACTATCGGTTTGTTTAATAGTATTTACAACATCATTTGTTCCATCTGTTGAAACATCATCTATGATTAATAACTCCCAATGAGCATATGTTTGATTAATAACAGAATATATTGTTTCTGATATATATAGTTCCTTATTGTAACTTGGAACAATGATAGAAATGATTGGATTCAAATTAAGACAGACACTTTTAATTCTTTCGTAATATTTTTCAAAGAATACTTTTCTCGATTCAATTCAAAATTTTGATCTATTAAAATTTTATTCTTTGACTTTATTAAATTTAATAAATCATCATAAGTGCTTTCTGGATTTATCCAAAAACCAAATTTATTAGACGTAATAAAATTAGATGCAATACCTTCTTTAGAAAACAAAATAATTGATTTTCTTAATCCTATGTATTCACAAAACTTTGTACTTAATGAAAAAGAATAGGTATCATTTAAAAACAACATACAATAATCTGCTTTGGAAATTTTATCAAAAACATGATTTAATGATATAGCTGCGTGAAAATGAATACAATCTAAATTCATTTTTTTTACTAATTCACGATTAGATAAATCTGATGAACCATAAAAATCAAACTTTAATCGGTAATATAAATCAGGTTCATTAACTTTTATTTTTTGAACAGCTTCGCAAAACGGAACAAAAACAGAATCAGTATTTTTATATAAAGAACCAGTAAAAACAAAATTAAGAACATCGTTTGCCATTTTCTTATCCTTAACGGAATCAAAATCATGCTCATCAAATCCGTTTATAATTGTAATTGCTTTTTTTATATGTGTTTTTTCTTGCAGTTTTTTAGTCATAAAATCAGAAACAGTAATTACACAATCTGCTTTATGTAACGCTTCCAACTCCATTTTCAATTCTTCATCTAAACGATTTTGACTCATAGAATTCAATGCACTCATAGATACATCATCTGTCCATAAATCTCTATAATCTAAAACTAAATTCAAATTAGAATTCCAATCTTTTAATTTGATACTATAATGCATAAGATGAAAAGGGGCGCCAGAAACAATCACATTTTTAATGTCATTTAATTCCACTATTCTTTTTGCTTCATTCAATAATTGATTTTCCCAAAAAATAGCTTTATCATAATAATTTCCTTTAGAAAAAATCTGAACAAAAAATTTAGAAATATTATAATTAATTCGCCCAAAAAATGATTTTGGAAATGTAATTAAAGCCTTAGGATATTTTAATGGTAATCTTTTTATATTACAATTTTTTACATCTTTTGTCCATTCGGACTTATAAGAAAAAGGATTTTCACTCGCTAAAACAAAAACATCTGTTCCAAGCTCAGATAAATATTTAGAGAACTTCGCCCACCTCCTTCCACCAATTCCGGGATATGGGGGAAAAACGAATGAAATAATCAATACCTTTTTCTTCATTTCCAAAAAACAATTTTCTTTATCAACTTTATAAGTCTAAAATAGCGACTCCATAATTGATCCTCCGTTTTAAAATCATTATGCTTGCGCTTTGGGCTATTCATATAAGCTTCAAACTTATCGGTTGTAAAATTTAATTTCTTCAAAACAAACTCTTTATCATTAACTAACAACTCATCATCATAAATAGGATCTTTCATCAAACTAAGCGCTTGCTCCTTTGTCATTTGTCCAGACTGAATAAGACACGAATAATGGAACTGCCTTTTATCAATATTAAATTTGTTTGGCAAAATATACCCTTGATAAAATCGAGTAAAAATGGATTCGTAGTGCTTTCCTCCATAATCTCTCCAAGACAATTCTTCTATTAGTTTTTTCTTAACCTCTTCTTTATTAAAATCCACAAAATTTAAAAGTTGAACGTATTCAAATTTCACAACAAAATTATAATACATTTTTTTTAAAAAACTTAAATGCGGATAAGTTTTCAGTTTTAAATGCCCATAGGTTCTATGAATATCTTTTAAATTTAAATAGTCAAGCTTACTATGCACCCATGATTTCGGTAGATAAGTCCCCTCCGTAACAATATTATGTCCACTTAATACATATTTTATTCTGTATTTATTTGCAATTCGAAACATGCTAGCCATAATAGCGTGATCTGTAGGAAATTCTAAATCAACAACTCCAGCTTTAAAATAAGCTAATTGTAAGTCTTTAAATTCCTCCCAATTAATAACATGTGTTTGAAAATCAAATCCTAGCTTACTAAGTAAATTTTGAATATTTACAACAGCTAACTCACTATTCCAACCATTATCAAAATGAATAATAAGTGGTCTTAAATCGTAGGTCTTACATAAATATGCCAAATAGGAACTATCAACTCCTCCACTCACACCTAATAAACAATCATATTTTTTATTACGTCCTTCTTTTTTTATTTTATCAATAATGCCCTCTAATGCTTCGAGTTTTTCCTGATCTTTTGGTAATTTATTATATGCGCGATCAAATTGTAAACAATGATTACAAATTCCATTTTCGTCAAATAGGATATCAGGATCATTAATTGAATCCATGATACACTTACTACACTCTATTTTACCTTTTAAATCAAGCATTAAATTTATTAACCTTAAACCATGTGCCTAACGCATAGTTATAAAAAGGATTTTCAGATGGTTCTTTCACACCAATTACTTTTTCGTTATAAGTTAAATATTGATCAAATTCAACTTTATATTTTCTAAGCCACACATCTTGAGGTGTAACGAATCCTTTTTTATCTTTTCTATACCTAATTGATTCTGGCATTTCATTCATGCTTTTTCGAATAATATACTTTTGCCAACCATCCTTAATTAACAAATCATTTGGTAAAGAATATCCAAATTCAACTAATCGATAATCCATAAATGGATGCCGCGATTCAATACTAAACGCCATACTGTCTCTATCGTCTGCTCTTAAATAAAGAGGTAATTGAAATGTATCAAAATCTCGCAAAAGCATTTCATCAAGCGTATCTATTTTATTCCAATATTTAATTAATGCATGGTCAAATTTAGCTATACCGAGTTTCATTTTCGAAGCTAATTTTATTTCATCAAAGACAATTTTATGAATTTGTTTTTTTGATATACCTTTTAAATCAGCATACTGTTGAACCAAGCTGAAATACTGTGGCAATTTACCCATCATAATTAATTGCCTGCAATGCCTATAAAAATGATGGTGATAGCCAGCAAAAACTTCATCAGCACCTTGCCCATTAAATAAAATTTTCACTCCTGCTTCTTTTGCTTTTTTATAAATACTCCATTGTGCAAAATAAGTAGTTCCTTGCAAAGGCTCATCTTGATGATAAATGTGATTTTCAAACAATTCAACACTAAATTCATCCATCGCTTTACTATAATAAGTTTTACAAGGCAAATCTTGTTCAACAATTTTTACAAATTTGGATTCATCCACATCATCATAACCAGGAAAAACAGCAGAAAAACCTAGTAGTTCGTTTTTCATATGATTATCTTGAAGAATATTTCTTGCCATATATAACACAGAACTCGAATCTATTCCTCCTGATAATGCAAAGCCGAAATTAACATCCGCTCTCATCCTAATTTTTACAGCATCATATAATAATGACCTAAATTGCTCAATAGCATCATTTTCAGAAATTTTAATAGCTGATTTTTTCAACCAATAATAAGGAACTTGTTTTTGTTTAATGTCAAACTTAACATAAAACAAGGGATCAATTTCTAAGTAATTTGCTTTTTTAAAGCGGGGTATGTTTTCATACATCGTGCTTTCATCAACATCTAAAAAACCATACTTTGTAAAATCATCAATATGTTTTATATTTAAACTTAAATAAACATCATGAAAACAACTAAACTGTTTTAATTCAGAAACTAAATTAAAACCATTTTCGCGTTCGAAATAATAAAGTGGTTTTACACCAAATCTATCATTATTAATAAAAAGTTTTTTTTTCGGTGCATCCCAAATACAGATAGACCACATCCCATTGAATTTACTTAAACACTCTTTTCCCCAAATACGATAAGCTTCTAACACAACTTCTGTATCCGAGTGTGTGCGAAACTGACAACCGTTATGTTTTAACTCTTCCTTTAATTCAATGTAATTAAAAATTTCACCGTTAAAAACGATCCAAGATCCATCAAGACCTTGCATAGGTTGATGTCCCTGCGAACTCAAATCAATTATGCTCAACCGTTTGTGTCCTAATATTAAATTATAATTTTCAATAGTTATAGATTCAATGTCTAAAATAGGATTATCAGTTAAAACAGTTATATCATTTTTAATAACTCTAAAATCATTTGTATACGTATTAATTAATACAATACCTTCATCATCAGGACCACGATGATTTATTTTTTTTAAAGAACATAAAAAATCAACGTAATTTTCTTTTGTTAGTTTGTGTTTATTGAAAAGTACAGAAATGCCACACATAGTTTATTGTAATGATTTTGAATAGTTTTGAAGTTGATTAGTCTGAAAAAAATCAACAGTTGTCAAGTCTAAATTTACATCTAATTTAGCGTAAAGCTCTTTCATATTACGAACACAAATATGATTCAATGAACTTTGTTTGATTGGGAAATCATCATAATCAAATGGTGCTAAAATAGTTTTAAAACCTAAATAAATTCTTTCAAACATTAATGTACTATACAGTGAAACGGCTATATTTATGTCGTCAAATCCTTCAATCGAAGAAATCAAAGTATCAGCTAAACTCACATTATTAAATTGCAAAAACTCTTTATAATATAATTCACTAGCCAATTTATGCTGCGTTTTTTTTTCTAATGGATGTAAAAATACCCTCAATTTTAAATTACTTTGTTGAACATAATCAATTAAGCCTCGCAAAATTAGTTCTTCGTTGTCTTTATCATGATGTCCCATATCAACATCACCCAATTGAGCTCTTAACCAATTTCCACTTGAAAAAAAACCAATATCGTAAGATGCTTTACTTTCATTTCTATCTGGGGTTAAAAATCTTTTAGGTGCATTTAATATTTGTTCGGGTGCCCATACATTTGTTTTGTCAACAAACATCGTTTTATTATAAAAACCAAACTCCTCCTTTTGATAGTCAAAACAAAAACTTAATTCGTTAGCAATAATTGATTTATTAAAAAAACACAAAGGAACTTCAGATGGAATTTTATTAATATAAATACCGAACTTCATTAAAATGAAAGCACATATATTAGAGTCTCTTTCATAAATACAAAAATAATGTACTTTATAAATATGATATTTTTTAACTAAGTATACCAACTGTATGGTTTCAAAAAATTCTTGAATCATCAGTGGGTAATGAAATTTATTTTTTGAAAATAAGGATATCAAAAAAATAGGAATGAACGTAAGAATTAAAACAACAACATAAAACATTGTAAGGTAGACACTGAGGAAACTAATTAAATCATTTTTTGAAATGAATGAAGAACAGTTTTCTCCGCTGTAAGTTTTAATATAATTAATTCTTAATTCAGTTGTGTTATGATTAACATCAAATATAGCCGTATGAGTATTTTGATTTAATTTTAAGAATGCTTTTTTTCGTTTAAATAAATTAAATAATATTCTTTTAAAAATTCTAATTGTTATAAAAAAATCATTTTTACTTTCATTTGGAAGTCGGAATGTAATTTGAGTTAAACTTTTACCAGCACAGTATAATAGACTATTTTTTTTAATACCAAAAGCGGCTAATAAATTAGCTATCTTGTAATATGAAATAATTTTGAACAATAGGATCATTACAACAAAATATCCCAATTTAATGGGGTTCCAGCTTTAATAGATACTTTAGCTTTTTTACCGATTACAACATCAATAAACTTAGGCGCTAATCCATCGCCCGGTCTAATTATTTTTAAATTATCATTCGTAAAAATATCGCCAACTGCAATGTCTTTCGATACATAAATTGAACGTTTGAAAAATTTACTTTTTTCTTCAGCCTGTTGAACACCATAACTAATTTCACCTAAAGCTAAAAATGCATTTTTTGTTTCATCAACCAATGCTTTCAACTCATCTGGTTCTAAAGAAAAAGCCGAATCAACACCACCATCGGCTCTTCTTAACGTGAAATGTTTTTCAATAACTCTTGCACCTAAAGCCACAGCCGCAACACTTACTCCAATTCCCATTGTATGATCAGATAATCCAACTATGGAATTATAAAGTTTAGATAAATGTGGGATAGTGTTAATATTAGTATTTTCAGCTGTTGCAGGATATGTACTTGTACATTTTAATAAAATAAAATTTTCACAACCTTCCTTTCTTAATAATCTTACCGTTTCATCGATATCAGAAATTGAGGATACTCCTGTAGAAATAATAATTGGCTTTCCGGTTTGTGCCACCTTGCGTATAAGCGGAAGATGTGTGTTCTCAAATGATGCAATCTTATAAGCTGGCACATCTAATGTTTCTAAAAAATCAACCGCTGTCTCATCAAATGGAGAACTAAAAGCAATCAATCCCTTTTCTTTTGCGCGTTCAAAAATAGGTTGATGCCATTCCCATGGTGTGTAGGCTTGTTGATACAATTCATGCAATTCTTTACCATTCCATAATGAATTTTCATCATGAATAGTATAAGCACCTTTCAACGTAATGGTATCCGCTGTATAAGTTTGTAATTTTATAGCATGAGCTCCAGCTAAAGCAGCTGCATCAACAATTTCCAGAGCTCTTTCAAGCGACTGATTATGATTGCCGCTCATTTCTGCAATAATAAACGGGCTATGGTTTAGACCAATAGTATGATGAGCTATTTTGATGTCTTTCATTTTGTTATTTTTAATTTAACACTTTGAATGTTGTTCACTAAAACAAATTGTTCTTGTAAAAATCCTGCTTTTTTAAACGTTGCAATAGATACTTTATTCTCTATTTTGATATAAGCAAAAATTTCATTATTAGAATAATTTTTAAAATAATGTTGACACGCAAGCCTCAACATTTTAAAACTATATCCAAAACCTCTATAATTTTTGTCAACTGATATACCAATAATAACTTCCTCTTCATTTTTATTAATTCTAACTTGACCAATTGCGGATTTATCTTGATTAAAGAATATCAAAAATAAAAAATGAGGACTATCTATTTTACTGTAAAACCATTGGACATGATTTTTGTATTGAATTACATCTTGTTGATATGAGTACTGACGAACCAATTCATCATTAGCCCAAGCAAAATACAAATCAACATCAATTCTAGTTGAAACTCTCATTGAAATTGGATTTAAATCAAACGAATGAATAACTACATCTACTTTTTTATCCTCAATTTGTATATGGTTTTTATGCCTTTTAATTTCAGTAAAACCAGACGCTTGAAGTGCGACGTATAAATTTGGTCTTAAATCAAACGCATACGTGTAAATACTTTTGAAATTGAGATAATCATTCGCTACTTTTTTTAGAATAGTTAAATAATTTACCCAATCCGAAATAAACACATCAAAATTTTTATTTCGCGAAGTTTCAGTTAAAAAAGAAATTTCAGCCGTTTTAGATTCCCAATCAATATGAACTAGTCCGCCATATCCAATTAATTTATTACTTTCTAAAAAACTAAACAATAACTGTTCTGGTTCATCTTCATCAAATAATTTATCTACAACCGTTTTAAAATAATGTTCTTGCTGCTCAAGTGATAACTTTGTTTCTTGACGAAGTAAGTCTAATTGGTTGTTTCTCCAATTCATGATATCATACTTATCGTCATCTCGAATGGGAACTAAACTATAAATTCCATTTATAAATGAATCAGAATTAATATTTTTATAAGTCCGATTCATTTATTTTTTATTCAATAAATAATTAAATTTTATTTC
>CANLAV010000033.1 GCA_947487905.1 Bacteroidota bacterium
AAAAATGGTAAGGATAACTCCTAAAACACCAAATAGCAATGCTATCCAATCAATCCAATTCACTAGTCTAATGGAATGTTTTTTTCTTTACAATAGTTGATAAATTCCTTGTATTTATCAAATGGATGTGTGCTTTTCCAAAGATTACCATAGAGTGAAACACCGTAAAAACCTAATTGATAAGCTAATTCAACGCTTTTTGTATTAATTCCACCACGAGCTATTATTTTTTTGTTTTGTTTTTGAGTTGCGTTCAGAATGGTTTCTTTATAAAATCCTGAATATAATTCTCCAGAAATATTATTAAACATCGTACCTAAAAAACAATAATCTGTAGTTACTTTTTCTTCGAACTGAATTTCGTGCATACGTTTATAAGAAATAGATTTAGTTAAATAGGGCTTTCGGAGGTAAATCATTTTGGTATTCCACCATAATTTTAGTCTTTTTTTTAAGTGGGTTGATGTAAAGTGAAATCCTTTTAAGTTATATTTTAAAGCTAACTTATGGTGCGAATGTATGACAATACGGTTATGAAATTTTTCAGGAATTTCTTTTAAATATTCTTCCAACTCATAAGTTGATAGTTTGTTTTTACGAACATGCAAAGTTTGCAATCCTGCGTTAAACATGCTGATAATAGACGATATTTCATGTTCATGTTTCCTTGAAGGCGTAATAACGGTTAATTTCATGCGATGGTATTTATGTTTCAACTTTTTACTTTTATTTGATTAGTTTATTTAAGTCAAATAAAAAATCAGATGTTTTTTCTAAAGCGTTTCCTATTACTATATAATCTGGTTTTTCTTTTAATATATTTTTTGCTTTTAGAATGGTGTTAATTCCTCCGCCAACAATGATAGGGATATTAATTTCTTTTTTTATTGTCTTTATAATTGAATTTTTTATTGGAGCATTAGCACCACTTCCTGCTTCTAAATATACCAATTTTTTTCCTAATAATTCAGCAGCAATGGCGGTATTTATAAGTGTAGAAGTCGTTGAAATGGGTTCAGTTTTAGTTATTATTTGCGTGGTAGATATGTTGTTCCCATTCACTAATATATAGCCGACAGGTATTGTCTTTAATTTGGATGATATTATTTTTCTGGCAGATACAACGTGTTTTCCAATGAGGTAATCTGGATTTCTTCCAGATAGCAGAGATAAAATAAGTATTCCATCTGCATGTTTTGAAATTTGTGTTTCGTCTCCAGGAAAAATAATGACTGGTTTTTTGGTTAACGATTTAATTGATTTTATGGTTTTATTTAAAAGATTAGATTTTAGTTCACTTCCTCCAACAAAAAAACAATGTACTTTGCAACTGTTTGCTAATACTATCAATTCAGGGTTGTATTTATCTGGATCAATAAGTACTATCAATTTGGTATGAGTTGTTTTTTTTAGCATTTCTTTAATTCTTTAGAAATATACACTAACATGTATTCTTCTATTTTAAAATAATTGATTTCAAATGTTTTAGCAGTGTTATTTAAATGAATAATCCCATTTAATGTTCCGGATTCTTGCTTGATAAATGGTTGAATTTGTAGATCTTGCTTATAATCTAACGTTTTAATACCAAATATTTTATATAAACTTTCTTTTGCTCCCCAATAAATCATTAATTTTTCTACATCATCCTGCGCATCTTCTAGTTCAGAGTCACACAAAAATTTAGGTTTTATATTCAATATTTTATCTCTTATTATTTCTATATCAATACCTGTTTCTTCATTATCATTTATTATTACTGCTAATTTATCGTAAGAATGTGACATAGATATGTGTCTGGAATCATTTGCTAAATGAGGCTTTCCATTTTCATCGTATATTAAATCTGTTTGTGTATTTAATAGATAATTTAATAAATAGTGAGAGCCTTTTGTTTCAATGTCCCTTTTATTACGGTTATCAATAGGTTTTGATGCATATAATTTCAAATTGAGTAATCCAATTTGCAATCCTTTAGCTATTTTAAATACTTTTATCAAAATACAAGTAAACAATTTAAATATTTGAGTGTTACAAACATATATCTTATCTTTGGAAAATAATAAAATAATAACTTAAAATAAAAACTTACATGTCAGCAGTAGCAACAGGAAAGTACTTAGCGTACAAAGTAAAAGACATTTCATTAGCAGAATGGGGTCGTAAAGAAATTAAATTAGCAGAAGAGGAAATGCCAGGATTAATGGCTCTTCGTAAAGAATATGGCGCATCTCAACCATTAAAAGGTGCAAGAATTGCAGGTTGTTTGCATATGACCATTCAAACAGCTGTATTGATTGAAACATTAACGGCTTTAGGTGCTGAAGTTACTTGGAGTTCTTGTAACATTTTTTCAACTCAAGATCATGCAGCAGCAGCTATTGCAGCAGCTGGTATCCAGGTTTACGCATGGAAAGGTATGAGTGCAGAAGAATTTGATTGGTGTATTGAGCAAACTTTGTGGTTTGGTGAAGAACGTCAACCTTTAAATATGATTTTAGATGATGGTGGCGACTTAACTAATTTAGTTTTTGATCATTATCCTCAGTTAGCAGAAGGTATTAAAGGTTTATCTGAAGAAACAACGACTGGCGTTCATCGTTTATATGAGCGTATGAAAAATGGTACATTATTGTTACCAGCTATCAACGTGAATGATTCAGTTACTAAATCTAAATTTGATAACAAATACGGTTGTCGTGAATCCTTAGTAGATGCTATTCGTAGAGCTACCGACGTGATGATGGCTGGAAAAGTGGCTGTTGTAGCTGGTTATGGTGATGTTGGAAAAGGTTCTGCACTATCTTTATCATCTCAAGGTGTGCGCGTTATAGTAACTGAAATTGACCCAATTTGTGCTTTACAGGCTGCAATGGACGGTTATCAAGTAATGAAAATGGATAATGCGGCTAAAATTGCAGATATTTTAGTAACAACTACAGGTAATAAAGATATTATTGTAGGTCGTCATTTCGAATTAATGAAACACGGCGCAATTGTTTGTAACATTGGACACTTTGATACTGAAATTGATATGGCTTGGTTAAACAAAACTTATGGTAGTACTAAGGATACGATTAAACCACAAGTTGACCAGTATACAATTAATGGAAGAAATATCATTGTATTAGCTGAAGGTCGTTTAGTTAATTTAGGTTGTGCTACAGGTCATCCAAGTTTTGTAATGAGTAATTCATTTACTAACCAAACATTAGCTCAATTAGAATTATGGACAAACACAGCAGCTTATGAAAATAAAGTATATGTGTTACCAAAAATTTTAGATGAGAAAGTAGCTCGTTTGCACCTAGAAAAAATTGGTGTTGAATTAGATACATTAAATAATGATCAAGCTGATTATATTGGTGTTAAAGTTGAAGGTCCTTTTAAAGGAGAAGCATACAGATACTAGTATTTATTATAAGATTAAAAAAGTCCGCTATTGCGGACTTTTTTTTTGATAAATTTATTTTTAAACAGAAAATACTTTCTTCCAAATGGCTAGTGAATATAACCTTAAAACAAATGAAGGCTTTTCACTTAATAGTTTTGTGAAATTTGCTTTTAACTGTTGGTGATTAATAAAATCTAATTGTTGACTTACAACGTCTAAAATATCTGTTTGGTAATTTCTTAACCATTTTTCTACGGGTGTTTCAAATCCAACTTTATCACTACGTTTATAGATGTTTTCAGGTATATAGTTTTTAGTAGCTTCTCTTAATAAGTATTTCGAAACACCATTTTTTATTTTTTTAGTTCCTTCAACAGAAAATATATAATTAACTAAATCAACATCATCAGCAAAAGGAACTCTGCTTTCAATACCAAACGCCATGCTACAACGGTCTTCACATTTTAAAAAAGATTTTAAATTTCCAAAATAATCTGTTTTTAACTGTTCATTTAAGGTGTTTTTAAAATGAATAGTTCTAGGTTTTGCAATTTGATTTAAGGGAGAATGAAAGTAAATAGAATAATCAACGCCTACCTGTAAATTTTCTTTAAGTAATTGTTTTCCGAAATTTAAAAATGGATATTGAATACTTTGTCTTGCGTCGTTAATGCTTTTGAATTTTAATGTCAAAGGTAATTCTTTCCATAGTGAAAAATAATGGTGCGTGTATCCTCCAAATAGTTCATCTGCACCTTGTCCGTCTAATAATACTTTAATATGGTTCTCGGAGGCTAATTTCATTACTCTGTATTGCGAATACGTGCTTGTACTCCAAATTGGCAAATCTTGGGAGTAGTTAAGTTTTTCAATATCGTTAAAAAAATCTGTTTCTGTAGGACTAACGGTGTGCCAATTGCCATTCACAAAGTTTGCAACTTCTTTAGCATAATTACTTTCATCAAATGTTTCATGCGGAAAAATGGCGGTAAATAATTTCGTGTTTTTAGTAGGTTGCAATTCTTTTATCATTCCTGCAATTATAGAACTATCAATTCCTCCGCTTAAACACGAACCAATTTCTACATCACTTCTTAATCGAATATCAATGGCGTGTTTGAGTTTCGACTCAATGGTATCAATAATTTCAGAATCAGATTTGTGATGACTAATATTTAAATTAATATCATAATATCTATTTAGATTTAAATCGAATGTTTTTAAATTAAAAATGAAATAGTGAGAGGCTTTTAATTCGTAAATATGTTTAAATAAACTTTGTTCTTCTGTTTCAAGTTCAGCATTGATCAAAAAATCAAATTGTTCAGTTTCATTAATAGCAAAGGGAATTAATTTTGATTTTAAAAATGCCTTTTGTTCGCTAGCAAAAGCAAAGGTTGATTGTGTGTTAATGAAATAAAATGGTTTTACCCCAACTCTGTCTCTTGCACAAAATAGTTCTTGTTTAAGTTTATCATATAATGCAAAGGCAAACATGCCATTAAATTTTTCAAGGCAATTGGTTCCCCATTCTTTATAGGCAGTTAAAACTACTTCTGTATCCGTTTGCGTTAAAAAAACATGACCTTTATTTTTTAATTCTACTTTTAATTCTAAATAATTAAAAATTTCACCATTAAAGGTAATCCAGTAGTTTGAAGATATATCACACATAGGTTGATGCCCACTTTCTGATAAATCAATAATAGAAAGCCTGCGGTGAGCAAATGCCATAGTATAATTAGAACTTACATCTTCTAACGATTTTTTCGGATTAAATAAAAAACGATTACTTTCTTTATTTACAATGGGCGTATCGTTACTATAAGCTGGTATTTCAATTGATTCAGAGAAAAATGTAAAGCCTTCACCATCAGGACCTCTATGTTTAATAGATTGACTCATATTAAAAATAGATTCTTTTATAGAACCGTTATTGTTTTTATAAATAATGCCTGATATTCCGCACATGCTTTTAAATTTTACTTTGGTTTAAAATAGATTTATATAAATCTATCCATTCTATATTATTTTTTGTAAAACTATCGTTATGAAATATAGAAATAAATTCGCCACCATATTTTTTTACTTCAGCCAATAATTGCAAAGAGGTGTTTAATGCATTTTTTGAGCTAAATTTATTATAATCTCTCAACGTTCCTTCCATGATTACACTTGTGTGAAGAGTTAATTCAGTTTGTTCATTTCTTTCCAAATCAAACCATTTGTAAGGCATACATAATCCAGTTCTAAATCCACTTTGAGATGCATATATCATGGTGTAATCATCAGTTATGCCATTTTTAATAAATGCTCGGTAAGTTTCAGGTAAATTAAGGCGTAAAAAATGACAGCGAGCCGATGTAATAGATTTAAGAGTGATATCATGTAATCGTTTTTTTTCGATTTCAATATTTTCTAATTTACTTAAAGAATAGTAAGACGGATGAAGACCAATTGAAAATTTTTCAGATAATGATTTTAGTAAATGTTGAAAATTTGAATTAGTAAATTTTGGATTTTTATCATAATCACTATAATCACTAATTAAAACGAAATAATGTAAAGCCGTTTTTGTTTCTTCACTCATTTGATTAATGAAATCAAACGTATTATAAGGATCATTTTTTTCATTCAAATTACTAATGATTCTTTGTTTGACATCACTTAAACGTAATTTTAAAAGATCATTTACCAATCCAGCTAAATTTCTTACTAAACCTTTATTAGAATAAGCAAATGCATTATCAATATCAATGGTTGAAAGGAAATTGAAATTACGTTTTTTGAATTCTAAATTTGGAAATAGTTGATTTAGTCTGATTGAAAAATCTAAAATAGCTTGATTCAAAAATGGTTTTTGTAAACAATTAAATTGAAATGAAATACTGTTTTCTGCCTGAAATCGCTTGTGATTATCTGGTTCAGTTGGTAAATATTCTTCATATCGGCTGGCAAAATAAAACACCATTGCAAACAAATCATAACCTAAAAAATCCGCTGTGTTTGAAACGAAAAATTTAGGAAAGTCAGTGTAATTTTTTTCAGCAATCGGTAATTTTTGATTCACATCAGTATCAAATAAAATTGGATTTGAAAAAATAAAAACAGATGAATTGTTAATAGTATTTGTATAAGCAATTTTAGGAATGTCTTTCGATTGAAAATAATTTAAGTCGTCTGTTAATTCGTAATCCATTGATAAGACTGATTTAAAGATTAAATCAGTTACGTATTTTAAACGAATGGATAAATTATGTGAGTAAATTAAAATCAATTTTTATTTAGTAATACATTGTTTTACGAGATCTTCATAGGCATTATTCCAATCAAGCCATTCTTTAGCACATCCCATGGTATCATTATGAAAAATAGTAATTAATTCTCCGTTAAATTTTTTCACGTAATCAATTAAGGGTTTTGCAACGTTAACAATTGTTTTAGGATTTGCCTCATCTTTATATCTTAGTGAAGTTTCTGAAAGGCAAAAAGGATGAATCTTTAGACCTGTTTCTAATTCATCATCTAAATCATACCAGTAAAAAGGCATACAATAACTTGCTCTAAATCCATTATGGTTTGAGTAACCCATTGAATAGTCATTGGTAATGCCAATTTCAAGTAAGTTGGCATATGTATCAGGAAATTTAAGCATTGAAAAATGCTGACGCGATTGATAAATTTCTCGGTGTGAAATTCTAGCTAGTCGATTTACTTCAATTTTTACCTGCTCTGTATTTTGATTTGATCCAAAAGAGGGATGGATACCTCCAGCTGAATAATCAAATAAGTGTTTAATTAATTTTTGAAAATTTAAATTATTTGAAGGATGATTTTTATCATTAACACCATAATCGCCTAATAAAAAAAAGTAGATTACGTTGAGTTCATATTTTTTTTGAATGTCCAATTGGTAATTATACGAATCAAAAGGGTCTTTTTCTTTTTTCAATAAAACAGATGTTCTATCAATCAAATCGTTTTTATTTAAACTTAATATTCCTTTTACGTAGCCACCAATATGCCTCATTAGGCCTTTTTGCTTATACTTGTAGGCGTTATCAATATCTATTGTTGAAATATAATTATACTGACGATGTGTTATTTCCAATTTAGGGAATTTTGTTTTGAGAACTCGCTCAAACTCTTCTAACCAAACATTGACTAGTGGAATTCTTAAAAAATCATATTGATATGCTAAACTACTTTCTGCTTCATAGCGATTAAACGCATCAGGTATAAATGGCATATACTCTTCATACCGACTAATTAAATAAAATGATGCAGCGAAAATATCAAAAGGCAAATCGTTTTTGTAAGTTTTAAAAAAATACTTAAGATAGTGTTCGTGATTTTGAATTTGAATGGTTTGTTCCTTTATTCCTGATTCAAATAATAGCGAATGAGAGGAAACATGAAAGTTTGACTCTATATCTTGATTTGTATAAGAAAATTTATAACCTTCAAATGCTTTTAAATCATCAATATTTGTAGTTAATTGAAAAGTTAGCCCAAGACAATCTTTAAAAATTAAATTAAAGATATACCTCACTCGTGGCGTAATTTTGTGAGTATATACAAATATGTGAGCGTTTGGATTCAAATCATAGTAAATATAAGACCAATTTAGTAAAGGTTTTACACTAAATAATATTGTTATTTAATACTGTATTGTTAATTAAAAGTGTTTATTAATCTATTCATTTTTACTTAAATTTAAACATTAAAAAAATGACTATGCAACAATTAATAGAATGTGTTCCAAATTTTTCGGAAGGAATTGATTTATCAATCATTACCCAAATCACCAATGAAATTGAGAAAATTGAAGGTGTACGTTTGTTAAATGTCGATCCAGGAAAGGCTACAAACCGAACTGTTGTTACGTTTGTTGGAACACCTCAGGCAGTAATTGATGCTGCTTTTGTTGCCATTAAAATAGCTGGTGAGTTAATTGATATGAGTAAACACAAAGGCGAACATCCACGCATGGGAGCAACGGATGTGTGTCCATTAATTCCAATTGCTAATATTAGTATGGAAGAAACAGCCGAATGGGCTGTAAAATTAGCAAAGAGAGTAGGAGAGGAGCTTTCAATTCCAGCTTATTTGTACGAAGCCGCTCAACCTAATACTAACAGAAATAACCTTTCAGTTATAAGAGCTGGTGAATACGAAGGATTTTTTAAAAAAATTAAATTACCCGAATGGAAACCTGATTTTGGTCCTGCTGAATACGATGCTAAACGAGGTGCTACGGTTATTGGGGCTCGCGATTTTTTAGTGGCTTACAATGTCAATTTAAACACAACATCCACACGCCGTGCAAATTCAATCGCTTTTGATGTAAGAGAGGCTGGACGCGTAAAACGTGAAGGCAATTCTATAAACGGAAAAATAGTTGCGGATGAAAATGGAAATCCCGTTAATATACCAGGAAGTTTAAAATCAGTAAAAGCCATTGGTTGGTTTATTGAAGAATATGGTGTGGCTCAAATATCAATGAACCTAACGAATATTAATATAACACCTTTACACATTGCTTTTGATGAAGTTTGCAAAAAGGCTACAGAACGTGGTATTCGTGTAACAGGTTCTGAGTTAGTTGGATTGGTTCCATTGAAATCATTAATTGATGCAGGGAAATATTTTTTATTAAAACAAGAACGTTCGGTTGGCGTTTCTGAAAAAGAACTGATTAAGATTGCTATTAAAACAATGGGTTTAGATGAGTTATCTCCCTTTAACCCAGAAGATCGAATTATAGAATATTTACTAAAAAATAAGTCCGATAGTAAATTAGTTAATATGACTTTAACTGATTTTGCAGATGAAACAGCTAGTGAAAGTCCTGCTCCTGGTGGTGGTTCCATTTCTGCTTACATTGGTGCTCTGGGCGTTTCTTTAGCAACGATGGTGGCCAATTTATCTTCACAAAAAAAAGGTTGGGATGAAAAATGGGAAACCTTTAGCCAATGGGCAGAAAAAGGACAATATTACAAAAATGAATTAACAAAGTTAGTAGATGCAGATACAGCTGCTTTTAATAAAATAATGACGGCTTTTGGTTTACCAAAAGGAACCGATGAAGAAAAAGCAAATCGTAAACTGGCCATACAAGACGCTACTAAGTTTGCTATTGAAATTCCATTGAAAGTGATGCAACTATCGTTTGATAGTATGACTTTAATAAAAGCAATGGCAGATATTGGAAACCCCAATTCGGTGAGCGATGCTGGAGTAGGCGCATTATGTGCTCGCAGTGCAGTAATGGGTGCATTTATGAATGTGCGCATCAATGCGAGTGGATATGATGATAAAACTTTTGTAACGGAAATATTAGCAAAAGGGAAAGACATTGAAACAAAAGCCATTGCTTTAGAAACTGAGATTTTAAAAATTGTAAATGATAAAATTGGCGTTTAAATACAAATATTTTATATAATTACAAAGATTTTAAAAATGGTTATCAATTGATAACCATTTTTCTATTGTAAATTAAATCTCAAGCTAAATCCAGCGTTTACGTTTGCTGTTGGAAATGAATTCGAAGTTTGAGGCGTTGTTTTAATCCAATCGTAAAACAATCTTAAATTAATGTTTTGTGTTAATTGATAATCAAGTGCCGTTTTTAACGTAATGATATTTTGTCCATTTGTTGGTGTGCTATATTTTTCAACAATACGACGTGCAATGGTTTTATTCAAACGGTAACTTAAATCTAGTTTAAAGTTCAAATCACTTTCAACAGGTTTGCCTTTTATTTTAATAGCATTTATTTTTAATTTAGGATAGCGGTAACCAATTCCAATGATGTATTCTTGACCTTTCGTTTCCATAATTTGTGGCCCTGTAATATTTAAATTCACTGTTTTATCTTTTCTTATTTCGAAATTACCTAATAAGCCTGGTTTATTAAACTTCATATCAAATTTAATTAATGGACTAAAACTTTCTGTAATAGTTGCGCCAGAAATTACAAATTTAGGATTAAAGTTTGCTGTTTGTCCAAAGGCTGAATTTGATACTGGAACACGCGTTCCGCCGCCTTCTACATATAATAAATTATTGGTATATCCTCCTAATGTGTAAGTCGCTCTATAAGAATGTCTAACCGTAAGAGATTGAAAAACTTTTTTAAGTAGTTTTATTTTTCCTAAACCGTCCCAACTCACATTCCAATTTGGCATTGGTAATTGTTTAAACATTTTTTCTGTGCCAACCCCTTTTAATTTTCCACCGGTGTAGGTTTGATAAAATGCACCTAGTAAAACGTCTTGCTGTGTGGAGTTATAACCATCATAGTACAATCCGCTACCAACTGCGGTTAATTCTTTTAGTGATTTATCATTACTGTAAGCTAATTCTCTCGCTACATCTTGTCTTACTGCCAAAAACTCATCAAATAAAACAGAAGTTCCATCTTTTACATTGTTTTTATCTTTAAACGATTTTCCTAAGGTAAATACGCTAATACTATAGTTACCTGTTTGTGTTTGTGTGCCAAATTTATAATAGTTGTTTTCTGGAGACGCTGTGCTACTTGAATCATCGTATCTTACAAATAATGATTGATTGTCTGCATACGTTTTATTACCGTTTAGTTCAATTTTTAAACTACCGTGAGGCTCTATACTTGCACGATAGGTTAGATTATTTGTTTGTGTTGTCGTATATGGTAGACTAGCATTTGGATTTTTTGTAAGCCATCCATTATTAATAGCATTTCTTAAAATACTATCATTAGCGCCATTAATAAAACCAAAACCTGGTGCCATTCCATTTTCATTATCTAAGCCTAAAACGTGCGAGTTTGGTTTAAATCCTGGTAATGCTGTACCGCTACCTTGCTGATAGGTTAAGGATACTGTTTTTATCATCATAACAGCTCTTGCTAAAAATTCACCAATATCTTTAAAATTCGCATCCGAACTTTTTACCGAATCTTTGCTGTCTACTTTTGATGTAGAACCTTTTGCAGCATTTCCTTTTGATCCTTTTCCAGTATTTAATTTTCTAAAATACGGTATTTTATTATATAAGGTAGTCATATTAAATGATGACGTTAAATTTTTTGTATTTGTATTTTGAATAGTATTTCCAATTGATTCTTGTGCAAATGGCCTTCTAGTCCAAGTATAGGTTGAACTATAACGTACACTTGCTGTTACAAAATCAAAAATGGGGATTTTATTGATGGGAATTTGGTAATTTAAGTTTGATTGATGTCTGTAACTAGTTGTAGTACCTAATGCTAAAATGTTTTGTTTAATGGTATCACGTTCTTCTTTTGTATCAATCTTATCATAAGGCTCAAGAATTCGACCATCATTATTTGCAGTGAAATCAAATTTTAAATTTTTTGTGAAATTCCATTGAAAGTCATAATTTCTGGATATTGTAAACGTTTTATTGTACTGTGTTTTAGTTAAATTTAAATCACTACCTGTGTAAAAACTTGTAATATCTCTATTGAGTAATTCGCTGTAAGATCGATTTACATCTGAATTAAATCCTAAACGACTTGGTAATGGGGTTATATTAAAATCTTTTATTAAAGCAAACCATTTATTATTTAATAGTTTAGACTTTGTTTTTTTGAATGGTGTCCATGCTTTTGCATTTACACTGTAATTATAGGATAATGCACCTCTATATGTTTTAATTATACTATGTTCTATATTAACGTTTCTTCTATATATTTCATTGTAAGCATAAGTAACCGAAAAGTTTTTTACATCCCATGGCATTGGTGTCGCACCTTCTTTTTTTAATCCGCTAATATTTACATTAGAAAAATTATAACCTTTTCTAACCGTATAGTCTTGTGCGTTTTTTTTAATTTGCTTAGCTTGTGCTTCAGGTATATTTGGATTATCTATCTTAATATCCGGATCGTATGGATTAAACTGTGGCGTAATAAATGTTTGTCCGTAAGCGTAATAAAATGGTAAATTAATTTTCCATTTTGCAGGAAAGAATTTTCCTAATTGAAATGTGCTTGTTGCGTCCCACTGAAAATTTGTTTCTCTACTTCGTTCACTAATTTTTTTCTCGATACTACCAAAGAATGGTTTACTGTAAGTAGATGCAATCGAGACTTGTCCTAAATCTGCTAATTTCGCTTGAACTCTTCCTGTAGCGGCCCAACCTCCTTTATTTGTAAAATCAGTAAGTCGCAATTCATTTATCCATACCTCTACACATTTTGGTAATGAACCATTATCTTTTGGATTTCTAATACCAATCATGATATTTTTTAGTGTAGCTAAATTTGGATTTCCAACTACCGTGATTTTATTTTTCCCATTATCAACGGTAAATGGTTTTTGCATTAACACTAAATCATTTCCAACTGCTGCATTTCTTTGAGATTTAGCACCTGTAATAGCGTCAAAATCTATGACAAATTCGTTGTCACTAGGCCAAACCGTTAGTTGGTCATTTTCATTATTTCCATCATAAACGCCTGGAGCTGTTAATTTTACTGGGATTTCGTATTCATAGTAATTGTTATTGTAATCTGATCCTAATCTTACAAATACCGATACGTCTCCGTCATTCAAAGGCTCATTATTTAATTTTTCTGCATGCATGTAAAGTTTTAATTTTCCAAATGAACGAACGTCTAGATCAGTTGATTTTACAATTGCTCTACTGTCACCATCTTTTAAATTACATGCCCGTAAAGAAAGCGCTTGTTCATTTAATAAGACTAAATTGGTGGATTGAATATTTTGTTGTTGACTAATTGTAGGTGGTATAACATAATTAATAGGTGTTTTACCTCCATTTTCTTGTAAGCTTACGGCTGATACATCAAAGCTTGTTGTATTATCGTCATTTGCTATGTATTCACCAGGTTTTTGTAAATCAAAAGCATATCTTCTCCAATCGCTTCTTACTAATTCCATTCGAGCTAAGCGACAAACAACAGGTTTATCAAAACCTTTCATAAATACACGCATAAATCGGATTGAATTAAACCCTTCAATTGAACCATAAGCAGCTTCAAATTGAGTAACTGGAACTTTAAATTGATACCAATTAACAGATTTTTGAACACCACCAACATCAGCCGTGCCTTGCAAAACATTAACAATAAAATTATTTCCTACGTTAGATGGATTCAAATCGTTTGGAGAAATTTTTATTCGATATTGGTAATAATTTTCAGTTTCGTTTAATGTGTTATCTCTATTTACATCTTCAATATTAGGATTGTTTGTAGCTGAACTTGGAATACCAGCATCAGGATATTGGCTTTCAGTTGGTGAGTTTCCTTCAGGATTAGTGTATTTTTTATATCTAAATAATGTGTTTCCTTCTTCGTTACTTAACGCATCGTAATCGCTACCTCTAAAGAAATGGTATTTATCAGAGCTTGGATCATTTGTAATCGTTTCAGCTGTTATTGAACTCGAGTAGGCACTTAATGCGGTAATAAACGGAGCAAATTTAATTTTTTCAGCATCGTTTGTTAATCCGTCATAACCTGCATCTTGGTAAGGCCTGTCGTTAACATCATTTACAAATGCATTCACAACTGGAGGTAATAATGGAGAAACACCAATATTTGAAGAAATAATAGGTAAACCGGCATTTGAGCCACCTGGCGCACCAGGTAGACCATTTTCGTAACACAATTTTCCATCTTTTACAATGTCTTCACTAATATTTCCTAGATTAATGAACATTTCACCACTAGGCGGATTAGCGGCATCCATATCCGGATAAGTCGTGTTTTTATAATCGCTATTAAAAGGATCCATCATCCAAAATTGCACATATTCAATATTCGCTGATTGAAAGTCATTCGTTTCTAATCTGCGCATGATACCAGCCCAACGAGTTTCTGGACTTGCTAATCTTCCCGTTTTCGGTCCTGTTTTTACAATACCTTGCGAAATACCACCAATGGGTTCAACATCGTAATTATATGGACCTCTTTCTGATGGATAAAAAGCCAAATCTAAAACGGATAATACAACCGCTTGTCCATTCACAGGTTGTTTACTTGGAAATAATTCTTGCTCTAAAACTTGGCGCATGAAGTTATTACTATAGGTTTCTTTTGGAATATTTGCTGGTTTTAAACTTGTGTTTTGTATGCCGTAAAAAATCGGATCGATGTTATACCAACTTAAAACAGCTCTATTAATGCCTGCTTTTTTATCGTCGTTATAAATTGCTTCAGGAAATAAAGATGGTTGTCCTTGTGGTATACTAGCTAATGACCAAGCGCTTGGACTTTTCAAATCAATTAAAGAAACACTTCCTTCAAAATCATCTACATAAGAATTTCCATTTTTACCAATGGCTTTAGCATTGCCAGGAATGAGGTGGGCAAATTCTCCTTGTGTTGTTATACTGCTCATTTCCTTTGTATTAATGAGTGGAATTTTGTCAATAAGACGTGTTAAAAAAGGTGCGTCCGTTCTGTATTGATAATCTAATCCCCAAATCGTATTTGAAACGGGTTCATCTCCAATTGTAACTTTTTGAGTAGTCGGCTTTTCGCTTAAGTGCATAATGGTTCCGCCTAAAGTCAAATCTTTATTCACTTTAAAATCTAATCGCGTACCATATAAATTCTTTTGTTGAACCATAAATAATGAATTACTTTCCGTACTCACTTTGATATTAGCTCCAGAGTTTAAAATACTTTCATTAATAATTTTTACTCTTCCTAAAGTATAATCAACTGTATAATCAACGTTTTCAGTTAAAGCTTGTACGTTAGCAGTAACTTGAACAGCACCTTGAGGTATGTTTAATGCATTTAACGAAATTTCTGAACCACCAGCTGATTTGTAAGAACCCTTAATTTTATATCTATTTTTTTCAGGTAACAGCTGTGCTATTGTTCTTGTGGAATCGTATAATTCTTGAAAAATGTATTTATTTGCCGTAGGAAAATCAGATGATTTGAATTTTGATCTTAAATTTTCGCCAAATGGTTCTTTTGTAGAAAGGTAAATTCGTCCATTATTTGGATTGATGGTATAATCTTTAATGAAGTCAAAAACACCATCAGCTCTTAAATCTCCGTTTACACTTAATTTATCTAAATTCATCACCTGGACTAATAATTGTCCATTTAAATCACCAAAAGGAATATATGGTATATCGACACCTGTTTCGATATTGTTATAATAAATATCACATTTAAAATCCGTTTGATTTAAATTATACGCACCTAAAGAGTACACATTTTTCATCATTAAATCCCAATTTGAAAAGCGTGGATTCGTGATCGAACCGCTTTTTAATAACTTTAAATAAAGTGGACCACTTGAAAATTGGTCGCTAAATTCACCTACTTGATACACTTTTCCATTATAAGTATATTGATAAGCTACCGCTATAGTTTGATCGTTATTGATACTTTGATTGATAGATAAAAATCCTAAACGTGGATTAAACGTGAATTCTGAAGCATTTAAACGACGTGCATTTGAAATGTATTCGAAATCTCTTGCTGATTGCATAAACTTTCCACCATCATTGCAACTATTAAATAAACTACCCACTGCGCTCGACAAAGATGAATTGATATTTGATGCATTTGCATTGGTTCTAGGAGGCATTATCGCAGAACCAGTTAATGTATCTGTTAGTGTGTAATATAAATTATTGGCTCCATTGTGTGGTTGAACTCCAGCGCTGTCAACAATATAATAAGTTGGAGCGCAAGTCGACGAACTTAAAGATGGACTCACATGAGAAATATCTTCACCTAAATCTGAAAAACCAACGATACTTCTTACTTGTTCGGTTCCTCCAGTTTGGTTTGTGATATAAACTTCCATTTTAGTAATAATAATGGGTGTGTTTACAACTGGCAATGTTTGCATCCATTGGTCATAATTATCTCTAAAATAATGACCTAAAAAATAATGTTTATTCACTTCGTAATTATCTGCGCTTACATTGAAGTACTGTGTTTGTGCTCCTCCTTGGACTGAAACTTCTTGTTTTTTTCCTCTTTGTTGAGAAAATAAAATCGTAGAAGTTAATCTACCAAATTGTAATTGTGTTTTAACACCAAATAAACTTTGACTACCAGTTATTAAAGTACTGTTTAGAGGCATACTAACATTTCCTGCCTCAATTTTTTTTATAATTTCATCTTCATAGCCAGTATATTCTAATTTCATTTGATTTTCCCAGTCAAATGAGGCTTCTGTATTGTAGTTGGTTGAAATCCGTAATTTATCTCCAATTTTACCAATTAAATTCAATTGAATTCGCATATTAAAATCGAAATTGGTAACTTTTTGCTGCCTTTGAGGAATGATAGGATTTAAGGTCTTATTTCTATTTAGAGCAAAAATTAATTCTGCAGTACCTGTAGGTTTTATATCTACTGTGTTTCCTCCAAAAATACGATCAAATATTTCGCTATTAATTTGAAGTTTAGGAATTACGCCCTTTTTTGTTTGATTTTGTAAATCCTCAGCCTTAATTTTTGTTTTCCAATGATCTTTTACAGCTTGTTTAAATAATTGATCTTGGTAATCAGAAAATTCAACATAGGTTTCTGGACGGAAATCCATATCTCCAATTTTTTGAGTAATATCATAATTCCCAGTTGTTGTATTGTACGTGGTTTCCGTTTTTATATTTGACGGATTACCAAGGTATAACCCACTTTTATCATCATAATTGGGCTGACTACCATTATTGTCATTAAATGGATAGTGTAAGTCATCTTTTGTAACTATTGGAGAATCAAGAGTTAAGAAAATATTTTTTTGATTATAATGAGGTTTGCTAAGTGGCGCATGTTTAGCTTTGGAACCAACAACAACACTCATTAAAGCTAATGAAGAAGAGCTAACAATAAAAAATTTTACAACACCTTTAACCACAGTTATTTACTACATATTTTTTAAAGCTGATTTGATCAGCTGTTCAACGTTTTCAGCACTTACACCTTGTTGTTTTATGGCTTTTTCAATGGCTTTTTCTGCTGCCATTTTTTGAAAGCCAAGGGTAACTAAAGCCATTAACGCTTCATCTTTGTTTTTATTGTATGTTGAACCTAATATTTGTGATATTCCTCCTTCATGTTTACCCATTTTTCCTTTTAAATCAACAACAATTCGTTGAGCTGTTTTTTCTCCAATACCTTTTACGCTTTTAAGTAAAGCAACATTTGCTGTATTTATAGCTCCAGCAATTTCAATAGAGCTTAAAGAAGATAACATTAATAAGGCACTATTTCCGCCCACACCAGAAACCGAAACTAATTTTCTAAATAATTCACGCTCATCGGTTTCGGCAAAACCATAATATTTTGGATTATCATCCCTAATATAAACACTTTCAACATGCACCTTTGCAGTTGTTTTGCTTTGTAGTTGCGAATATGTATGAAGAGATATGAGTAATCCGTATCCAACACCGTTTGATTCGATAACAACTTGAGTTGGGTTTAATTCGGCAATTTGGCCGTTTATATAATTTATCATAAAAGAGTCGTGAATTTAAGTAAAATATCTGAAATTTAGCTAAATAAACGAAAAAATGTGTTTATTATTGGGTTATATGTTGTTTATTATTTTGTTTATTTATCCTTCTAATCTTATTTTTTAATTAAAATTAATATTAACTTTGTGTTAACTAAAGATTAATAAAATGGAAAACAGTGCCATTACAATTTTAATTGTTTTCGCCTATTTAATAGGTTCTATTCCTTCTGCTGTTTGGTTGGGTAAACGTTTTTATAAAATTGATATTCGTGAATTTGGAAGCGGTAACGCTGGTGCTACAAATACTTTTCGCGTTTTAGGAAAAAAAGCTGGAATCGTAGTTTTAGTATGTGATATTTTAAAGGGTAGTTTAGCTGTTTTACTTGCTAATTTTTCATTCTATCAAATTAGTTCTAATCAATTTGTTAATCTACAATTGGCGTTAGGCATTTCAGCGGTTGTAGGACATGTTTTTCCTGTTTTTGCAGGATTTAGAGGTGGAAAAGGCGTTGCAACAATTTTAGGAATTGTTATTTGTTTAACCCCCATCACGAGCGCATTAGTATTGATTGTTTTTTTAACTGTTTTAATATTAACTCGTTATGTTTCTTTATCTTCTATTATGGCTGGTATTAGTTACCCGATTTTATTGAAATTTATCTTAAAAAATGATAACCAAACCTTATTTATTTTTTCAATTTTTGTTTCTATTCTTTTGGTAATTACTCATAAGAAAAATATTTCTCGATTATTGAAAAAACAAGAGTCACGAGTAAAATTGTTTGCAAATAGCAAAGATTAATATTTATCATTTAAATTATTATCCATAAGTTTCTACCTTTGTTTTATGAAAAACAAAGTATATTTCAATTGGCTGCTCATTATTTTACCAATTTTTTTTCTTGTTTGGTTTTTGATAAATAAATCCGAACAAAAGCCTTTAAGATTATTACCTTATTTTGGTAAAAAAAAGTATAATGTCACCTTTTCTGATACGACCTATCACACAGTAAAACCGTTTTGTTTTAAAAATCAATACAACGAAAATGTGACTGAACAAACTACAGCGAATAAAATATATGTGACTGATTTTTTTTTTACCACCTGCCAATCGATTTGTCCAATCATGAGCACAGAATTAGAGCGTGTTTATAAGGCATTTTATAACAATCCAAATTTTCTCATTTTATCACATACTGTTGAGCCTGAAATGGATACAGTGTTTGTTTTATCAAAGTATGCAAAATTGCACGGTGTAACTAATAAACAATGGCTATTTTTAACGGGTTCTAAAAAAGATTTATACGCCATGGCTCGCACGAGTTATTTACTAAATAATGAAATTGGAAATGGTGACGAGGACGATTTTATACATACGCAAAACTTTGCATTAGTTGATTTTGATAAACATTTAAGAGGTTTTTATGATGGAACTGATAGTGCCGAAGTTTCGCGTTTGATTATTGATATAACACTTTTATTGGAAGAATATGAATTTAAAAATAAAAAGTAAGTTTCTATTTAGTTTCACATTTGTTTTAATTTTCAGTAAAATTTATTCTCAAAAAATAGAAGTATATAAAATAAATCATTTGCTTAATCGTATTCAAAACAATAGCGACACAACTTATATTGTTAATTTTTGGGCCACTTGGTGTAAACCCTGTGTGGCTGAATTACCAGATTTTGAAAAAATAGATTCTATTTATAAAACAGAAAAAATCAAGGTGCTATTAGTGAGTTTGGATTTCAAAGAAGACTTAAATTCAAAGCTTAAACCATTTATTGTTAAACGTAAATTTACTTCTGAATGCATTATTTTGGATGAAGCCAATGGTAATGATTTCATCAATAAAT
>CANLAV010000034.1 GCA_947487905.1 Bacteroidota bacterium
GCACCACCACCAACTTGCACATAACAATCGTGTGAGAAATCAGTTCCTAAAATATTTTTTCCTAGCCAGCCTGCTGCATATGCTTCTGCAATGGCAGCTTCAATAATACGAGCAACATAAAAATATTCGCCACGAATATAAATGTATGACTCTTTAGCGCCTAATGCAAAAGATGAAGTAATCATTCCTTCAATTAATGCATGAGGAATTTTCTCCATCAAATAACGGTCTTTGAAAGTTCCGGGCTCTGACTCATCTGCATTACAAACCAAGTAGCGAGGGACACCTTCAGGCTTTGCTAAAAATCCCCATTTCATTCCTGTTGGAAAACCTGCGCCACCTCGACCTCTTAGTCCTGATTTTTTTACCTCATCAGTTACTTGATCGGGTTGCATTGTTTTTAATGCTTTTTCAACAGAAGCATAACCTCCGTTTGCACGATAAACTTCTAACGTATGAATGTTAGGTACGTTGTCGTTATGAATTAATAATTTTCTTCCCATAATTATTTAATATTTACTCTTAAACATCTTCACTTCGATAGCCTCTGTGAAAGGTTAAGAAAAAAACATATTACAAAGTATTTTTATAATCTAAATCAGTATAACTTCTTAATTTACCCTCGGCTTTATAGTTTTCTAAAATCGAATCCACTTTATCATACGTTAAATTTTCATGATACGAAGCTCCGCATTGCAACATGGGTGCTGTTCCACAAGAACCTAAACACTCAGCTACTTTTAAAGTAAACATGCCATCTTTAGTTGTTTCACCAACTTTAATGTTTAATTTTTTCTCAATGTATTTTACAATATCTTCCGCACCATTTAACCAACATGAACTTGTTTGGCAAACTTCTAATACACATTTACCAACTGGCTTTAAATTATACATCGTATAAAAAGAGGCCACTTCAAAAACTTCAATTGGCTTAATGTTCAAAATAGAAGCTACGTAATCCATTGTTTCTGGACTTAACCATCCACCAAACTCTGCTTGTGCTATGTGCAATATGGGCAACAAAGCAGACTTTTGCTTTCCTTCAGGATAATGCGAAATAATTGTTTGAACAGTTTTCATAGCATCTTCGCTAAAAACAACTTCAATGCGTTTAGCGTTATCAAACTTTTGTGCTCCGTGTACTTGACTACTCATTGTTATGTATTTATGTGTTCTGTTTTTTATCAGAACTATTTTTTAATTTAAATTGATAATATCCAACACGACTAATAGTGCAAAAATAATGTAACCAATCAGTGTGAAGTGTAATACTAAATCAACCCAAAAATTAGTTGTAATAACTTTGCCTTCTTTCATAAAAATGGCAATTAAAGCAAGAATTGGAAATAATGAGAGAATAACTAAAATTAAAAGTTCAGTATCAAAAGTGGGTTTTGCTTGTGTTTTTTTTACTAAAACTAAGGGTTTATAATTTGGTTTAAAAACCATATTTGATTTGGAAGTCAAAGCAATTTTCGAATTACTTAAAATAGTATTATGTTTTAATTCAAAAACCTGATTCATTGACATTTGCTTTACATCATTTGTTTCATTAGCAAAATTGAGTGAAACATTTAAGGGTTCTAATTTTTCACTTTTTTGAACACTTTGATTTTCATTTTGAGTTAATGAAACTTGATGTTTGCTTTTTTGGTGGGCAACATAAAACCCTTTATTGTATTTACGTTTTAATACAACCGTGTTTTTTATACTAGAACACGATGATAATACAAGTGTAACTACTGTGATTAATGCTATTATTTTTTTCATCTGGAATGTTTTTTAAGCGTCTAATTCTCCTGCAATAACGTTCATACTACTCATTGTTAAGATTGCATCACTAAGCATAATTCCTTTTACCATTTCGGGATACGCTTGATAGTAAATAAAACATGGTCTACGAAAATGTAAACGAAAAGGAGTTCTTCCACCATCACTGATTAAATAAAATCCTAACTCTCCGTTTCCGCCTTCCACACAATGGTATACTTCACCTTTAGGAATATCTGTTTCTCCCATCACAATTTTAAAATGATAGATTAAGGCTTCCATGTTATTGTACACTTGTTCTTTTGGTGGTAAAAAGAAATCTGGTAAATCAGCATGCATAGGACCTTCAGGCATTTTTTTAATAGCTTGTTCGATGATGCTTAATGATTGCCACATTTCGTGTTGACGAACCATAAAACGATCGTAAGTATCCCCACTTGTTCCTACAGGAACTGTAAATGTAAAATCTTCATAAGAAGAATATGGATTCATAACACGCACATCATAATCTATACCAGCTGCACGTAAATTTGGACCAACAAAACTATAGCTCAAAGCCATTTCTGCTGTAATTGGTCCACAATTTACAGTACGGTCCATAAATATTTTATTACGTTCTAATAAGTTTGAAAACTCTTGTAAACCCTTAGGGAATTCTTTTAAAAAGGTATCAATTAGGTCCCACGTTTTTTTATTCCAATCGTTATCAAATCCTCCAATTCGACCAATATTAGTTGTTAAACGAGCTCCACAAATTTCTTCAAATATTTCATAAATTTTTTCTCTCCATTGAAAAATGTATAAGAAACCTGTCATAGCACCAGTATCAACACCAATAACTGAATTACAAATAATGTGATCGGCAATACGGGATAGTTCCATAATGATGACACGGTGGTATTCGGCACGCTTTGGAATTTTAGCACCTAATAATTTTTCAACGGTCATATACCAACCCATGTTATTGATTGGCGAAGAGCAATAATTTAAACGATCGGTGATTGGTGTAATTTGCGCGTAAGGTCGATGTTCGGCTAATTTCTCAAAGGCACGATGAATGTATCCAATGGTTGGAGTCGCTTCTTTGATAATTTCACCATCCATCTTTAATACATTTTGAAAAATACCATGTGTAGCCGGATGTGTTGGCCCTAGGTTAAGAGTAGAATATTCTTTTTCTTCAAAAACTTCTTTGTTTATACTTTCTTGTTTACTCATTCTAAAATTAATTTTTAATTCTTAATCTTTAGCGTTTAATATTTTCTGTTCAATTCTGTTTAATTTATTCAAAACTAATAACTCAACACTAAAAACTTTTTCTATCGTCCAAACATACTATCATTCTTATCTATCCTAGTTTGATCTTCCAAAGGAAATTCTTTTCTCAAAGGAAAAATATCCATTTCATCCATATTTAAAATACGTTTCAAATTTGGATGTCCTTTAAATTTAACTCCAAAAAAGTCATATGTTTCTCGTTCCATCCAATTTGCCGCAGGCCATAAATCGGTTGCAGTAGGAATTTCGGGATGATTAATGTCAAAAAAAGTTTTAATTCGAATGCGAAAATTTTTAGGCATATTATGCAAATGATAAATAACACCTAATTGTTTTTCATCAGCCGTTTGCATGCCACATAAATCTGTTAGAAAATGAAAATTTAATTCTTCATCTTCTTTTAAAAATTTAAGAACATCATGTATTCTATCTTTTTGAATTGTAAAAACAGGAAAATCATAGAGCATTTCTGCAGACTGAATATCTCCATGAAATTGTTCTTTTAATTTTTCGTTTACTTTATTTAATAATTCTTCCATTGTTAGGTTCGGTTTATTCTATTCCGTAAGAGTTTAACATGTTTTTATATTCTTCAGATTCTCTTCTTCTGAATGATTCGTTTTGACACATTTCTTGAATTTTCAAAACACCTTCCAATATTTGTTCAGGACGTGGCGGACAACCAGGCACGTAAACATCAACTGGAATAATTTTATCAATGCCTTGTAGAACACTGTATGTATCAAAAATACCGCCACTACTTGCACAAGCCCCAACAGATAATACCCAACGAGGTTCGGCCATTTGTTCATAAACCTGACGTAAAATCGGACCCATTTTTTTTGAAATAGTTCCCATTACCATTAACATGTCAGCTTGACGAGGCGAAAAGCTTAAACGTTCTGAACCAAAACGGCCTAAATCGTAATGACTCGCCATCGTTGCCATGAATTCAATACCACAGCATGATGTTGCAAAAGGCAAAGGCCATAATGAATTTTTACGTGCCATTCCTACAACATCTTCTAGCTTTGTTGCAAAAAATCCAGGACCTTCTAAGCCATCTGGACTTTTAGCGATTTCTACTTTTGTACGTTTTGTAATTTCTTTCATACTTCGTATAGTTTTAAGTTTTAAATGTTTAGTTCTTAATAAAATTAAAATCTAAACTATGTTTTGGTATTTAAAATCTTTCTATTTGTTATTCTTTTATTTTATTAAAAACTAATAACTCAACACTCATAATTCTTTTACTCTTCCCACTTAAGCGCTTTCTTAGATAACATATAGTAAAACCCTATTAGCAATAGGATGATAAAAGAAAACACCTCAATCACACCATTCATTCCTAATTCTTTAAAATTAACGGCCCATGGATACATAAAAATAACCTCAATATCAAACAAGACAAACAAAATGGCCACTAAAAAATATTTGATAGCAAATGGTAAACGAGCGTTACCTTGCGCTTCTACACCACATTCGAAAGAATCTAGTTTAATTTTTGTTTTACGTTTTGGTCCAAGCGAATGTGAAGCGATCATGGTTGTAATAACAAAACCAAGTGCGACAATAAACATTAATACAATTGGTAAATAATCTAATGGCGTTGTTGTAGATTGCATAGTTTAAGCTTAAATATTGATTGTAAGATTAACTATTTTAAACCAAAACATCAAATAATATATTCACTATTTTTAAGGCTTAATTGTTCAAAAATAAAGGTCATTTATTTAGTCGTTTCCTTAACGTTTATTTAACAATATCCTTATTTAAATTAAAATAAAAACAAGTTGCAAAAATAAAAAGCAGTCTTCGGAATTTGTAAATAAAAAAAGACTCATCTGGTTCCAAATGAGTCTTTTTTTATGTATTTAATTCTTAAATTTTATTTTGGTTGAATTGCTTCCAAGGTGATGTCAATTTTTACATCTTCACCTAAACCACCGCCTTCACCAATTCCAAATTGAGTACGATTAATTATAGTTTCTCCATTAAATCCAATAACGTTTGCTGGCATTTCTTTTCCAGTTGACCAATCAGAACCATCTTTTGTTCCAACATAATTGAAGTTTAAATCAACCTCTTTTGTAATACCTTTAATTGTTAATTTCCCTTTAGCTGTGTAAGAGAAAATGCCACCTTCATTTTTAACTATTTCTGAAGATTCAAAAATCGCTTTACCGTGCTTAGCCACATCAAAAAATTCAGATTTATCTTTTAAATGACTATCACGCATACTGCTTTGAGTATTGATAGATTTCATGTCTAATCTAATATAAATTTTAGACCCTGCAGTGTTATCTAAATTAACATATCCGCTATCAACATTTATGCTTCCTTTTGTATTACTGATAATGTGTTTGATGCTAAAAGAAACAGATGAATGAGCTCCATCAACCATATAATTACCTTTTACTTCAGCAATATCTTTCATATTAGCAGCCATTGTGCTATCACATTGTGCTTTACTTGAGCAAATGGTTTCAACACCATTAATGTTACATTTAAATACTTCTTGGGTCATCATTTCGTTTGAGCAACAAGCTTTAGAACTTGAACCACCAATACCAACAATATATGGAGCAATCACTAAAGAAACGATTGACATTAATTTAATTAAAATATTCATTGATGGTCCTGAAGTATCTTTAAATGGATCACCAACAGTATCACCAGTTACAGATGCTTTATGTGGTTCTGATTTTTTGTAGAACATTTCACCGTTAATTAAAACACCTTTTTCAAATGATTTTTTAGCGTTATCCCAAGCGCCACCTGCGTTAGATTGAAAAATTCCCATTAACACACCTGACACAGTAACTCCAGCTAATACACCACCCAATACTTCTGGTCCAAAAACAAAACCAACAATAATTGGCGTGATTAAAGCAATAGCTCCTGGTAACATCATTTCGCGGATAGACGCTTTAGTAGAAATGGCTACGCATTTTTCGTATTCTGGTTTTGCTTTGTATTCCATAATACCTGGAATTTCGCGAAACTGACGACGAACTTCTTGTACCATATCCATGGCTGCTTTTCCAACAGCTTGAATACACAATGCAGAGAAAATAAATGGAATCATCGCTCCAACAAATAAACCTGCTAAAACTGGTGCTTTGTAAATATCAATCGCATCAATACCTGCAATACCAACAAAAGCAGCAAATAATGCTAACGATGTTAAAGCTGCAGAAGCAATAGCAAATCCTTTACCAGTAGCAGCCGTTGTATTACCAACCGCATCTAAATTATCGGTACGCTCGCGAACTTCAGGAGGTAATTGACTCATTTCAGCAATACCACCAGCGTTATCAGCAATAGGTCCAAAAGCATCAATGGCTAATTGCATAGCTGTTGTTGCCATCATACCTGCAGCAGCAATTGCTACACCATATAAACCAGCGCAGTAATACGAACCCATAATACCAGCAGCTAAAGTTAAAATAGGAATAACAGTAGATTTCATTCCAACTGCTAAACCACCAATAATGTTAGTAGCATGACCTGTAGAAGATTGTTGAATGATAGACATCACAGGAGGCTTACCCATAGCCGTGTAATACTCAGTTACAATACTCATAACAGCACCAACTACGGTTCCAACTAAAATAGCACCAAATACACCCATTTTTGTAAACTCAACTCCACGTAAAGAAATTACACCTTCAGGCAACATATACATAACTATGAAATAGGAAGCAATAACTGTTAAAGCCATAGAAGCCCAGTTTCCCATATTTAAAGCATTTTGTACATTTGATTTATCATCTTTAATACGAACAAACATAGTACCAACGATAGAGAATAATATACCTAAACCACAAATTACCATTGGTAATAAAACTGGAGAGAATCCATTAAATCCATCTGCATAAATGCCATTCACTTTTTCAATAACAATTTCTTGACCTAAAACCATAGTAGCTAAAATAGTTGCTACATAAGAACCAAATAAATCAGCACCCATACCTGCAACGTCACCTACGTTATCACCAACATTATCCGCAATAGTTGCAGGATTACGAACATCATCTTCAGGAATACCTGCCTCTACTTTACCTACTAAATCAGCTCCAACATCGGCAGCTTTAGTATAAATACCACCACCAACACGAGCAAATAACGCAATTGATTCAGCACCTAATGAAAAACCAGTTAATACTTCAATGGCTGTTTTCATTTGGTCACTATCAACTTCAACTACATTAAAAATCTTTAAGAAAACAATAAATAATCCACCTAAACCAAATACTGCTAAACCAGCAACACCCAATCCCATTACGGTACCACCAGTAAAAGAAACCTTTAACGCGTGTTTTAAACTTGTACGAGCTGCTTGAGTTGTACGAACGTTAGCTTTAGTAGCCACTTTCATACCAATGTATCCTGCTGTTGCAGAAAATACAGCACCTATAATAAAGGCGATAGAGATAATCCAACTTCCGTGAATTTCTTTACCATTAACTTCATGTATTGTTCCAGAATATGCTAATAAAGCCGCTGCAAATACAACGAAAATACTCAACACTTTCCATTCTGCTTTTAAGAAAGCCATTGCTCCATCCGCGATATAACCCGCTAACTCTTGCATGTTTTTGTCGCCAGCATCTTGCTTGCTAACCCAGGCAGATTTTATTGCCATTACTATCAATCCTACAATTCCTAATGCAGGTACTAAATAAATTACTGATTCGTTCATAGTGTTACTTTATAAATAAGGGTTGCAAAAATAAGAATTAATATCTAAAATAAAAATAATTAAAGCCTTGACGCTCATTAATTTAGAAATTTAGCAGTTTATTAGTCTTAAAAATATCTATTAAAAATCTAATTATTACATAATTTAAATACATTTACCGCACATGAAAGGCACTTTAATTTTATCATTTATATTCATTTCGTTTTTAAGTAAAGGCGCACTTTCAAATACTTTACAAAAAGACAGTATACCAATTGACAGTTTGGTTGAATACAGCAAAATATATATTGGCACGCCTTATAGACACGGAAGTTGCAGTCCTAAACATGGTTTTGATTGTTCAGGTTTTGTCTATTTTGTTTTTAATCATTTTAAAATAAAAACACCTCGTTCCTCCATTGACTATCTTAATTATGGTAAACAAATTGAAATCGATTCTTGTAAAGCTGGAGATATTATTGTTTTTACTGGAACAAACGCTAAAAACAGAAAACCAGGACATGTCGGAATCATTATTTCTAAACCTGGTGAAGAGTTGCAATTCATTCATAGTTCGTCTAACAAAAAAAACGGTGGTGTGAAACTATCAACCTTTACCGAATCACCTTACTATAAAGTACGATTTCTGAAAATTGTAAGAATATCACAAACACATTAAGTTAAAATGATATCGATTCAAGTTTTTTTTAATAAAAACAAAATCTTATCTATATTTGCATCAATCTTTTAGGGGTGCCGTATTCCAATTTGAATATGGCTGAGATTATACCCATTATTTACTTGACAAAGCGTCAATAAATATGCACCTGATCAGGATAATGCCTGCGTAGGGAAACAGTTAACTAAGCGTTTTGCATCCCCTTGCAAAATGATTTTTAACAATAAAAAAAACAAGAATGAACACATTCAAAAAAACAGTAGCGCTCACCCTCATGTTGGGAAGTAGTCAACTTGCAAAATCTCAATTTATGTTGAGTGGAGTTTTAACTTCTAAAGAAAAAAAACCGATTCCTTTCGGTGTTGTTAATTTAAAAAATACCTATTTAACTGCCCAAACAAATGCAAATGGCGAATATGCCTTTACTAATTTAAATAAAGGTAAATACGTCGTTGTTGCTTCTGGATTTGGGTTTAAAACCGGATTAGATTCAATCACGATTACGGAAAATTTGACGTTAAATATTGAGTTAAATGAAAATCCATTAAAGCTTGATGAAGTTATTTTAGTCAGTACAAGAATGTATACAAATTCCATTTTTGCTCATAATAATATAACGAGCGAAGATTTAAAAAAACAAAATATAGGTCAAGACTTACCTTATGCTTTAAATTCAATACCTTCAGTTGTGATTAATTCGGACGCTGGCAATGGTGTGGGTTACACAGGCATGAGAATTAGAGGAACCGATGGGACTCGCATAAACGTTACCATTAATGGAGTGCCTGTAAATGATGCTGAAAGTCAAATGACATACTTCGTTAATATGCCAGATTTATTATCATCCACCGATAACATACAAGTTCAACGAGGGGTTGGCACATCGGTCAATGGCGCTGGTGCTTTTGGCGCAAGTATTAATATGCAAACAAATAAACTTCAAGAAAAATCATATGCTCAAATTAATAATTCGTTTGGGTCATTTAATACGATGAAAAATACGATTATGGCTGGAACGGGTTTAATCGATAAGTATTTTACATTTGATGGAAGAGCCTCTGTGATTAAAAGTGATGGTTATATAGACAGAGCCAGTTCGAATTTGAGTTCTTATTATTTTTCGGCGGGATACTATGGAAAAAAAACAGAATTAAAAGCGATTGCCTTTAGTGGTGAAGAAAAAACTTATCAGGCTTGGTATTACGTTGATCAAGATAGTTTAAAAAAAGGAAATAGAACAGACAATCCTGCAGGAATGTATGTGGACTCTAATGGTAAGATACATTATTACAACAATGAAACTGATAACTACAAACAAGATAATTATCAATTACATGTCATTCATACATTTGGAAGTAAACTCAATGCGAACATAACAGGTCATTATACAAAAGGAAAAGGCTACTACGAACAATTTAAACAAGGCGAGGAATTAAGTCAATACAACATGCCAAATGTTATTACTTCAAATGATACCATTTCTATTTCAGATATTATTAGAAGGCGTTGGTTAGATAATTATTTCGTGGGGATCATTTCAAATATTGATTACAAGCCAAGTTCGAAACTTAATTTTATTTTAGGTGGTGGGTATAATACCTATTACGGTAAACATTTTGGAGAAGTTGTTTGGGCTCAATTTAGTAATACTAATGACCTTATACCAAGGTATTATGACAATAAGGCAACTAAAAAAGATGGAAACATCTATTTAAAAACATCCTACAAGCCAACTTCTAAAATGAATGTGTTTGTCGATTTACAATTACGTCATGTTGGTTATGATTTTATGGGATTTGACACATCGCTTGTTAACACTCAACCGCTAAACGCAAGCTTTACATTTTTTAATCCAAAAGCTGGAATTAATTATTTACTTCCCAGAAACACGAGTGTATATGGAAGTTTTGGAGTAGCGAATAAAGAGCCAAACAGAGATGATTTTGTACAATCGAGTACTAAAAGTAGGCCAAAGAGTGAACAATTAGTTGATATAGAACTTGGAATTACCAAGCGTTTCAAAAATTGCTACATCGCTATTAATTTATATAACATGAATTATAAAAACCAATTAGTACTTAATGGAAAAGTAAATGATGTAGGTGCCTATAATCGTGTCAATGTTGATGCTAGTTACCGTCGAGGTGCAGAAATTGAGCTGAATGCGAACCTTTCAAAATACATTACCTTTAATGGAAATGTGACCTTATCTCAAAATAAAATCAAAAATTTTAATGAGTATATTGATAGCAGCGATGTGAATTACACAACTTATACACAGTATAAAAAAACATATACATTAACTGATATTGCATTTTCTCCAAATATAATTGCGGCAGCTAATTTTATATTTAAACCAATTAAACATTTAGAAATTGCTGTTTTAAATAAATACGTTGGCCAGCAATATTTAGACAATACCTCAAATAGTGAAAGAAAAATAAACCCCTATTTCGTGACAGATTTCAGAGTAAATTATACCATTTACACCAAGCTAATCAAAGAAATAAATATAATGGCTATGATTTATAATCTTTCTAATACACAATACGAAACAAATGGATACACCTATAGTTACTATGAAGGAGAGAAATTATTTACCAAAAACTTTTTAGCTCCATCCGCACCAACTAATGTGATGATTGGATTGAATTTCAAATTTTAGAAAATAGAATATAAAAAAAAGGAGCACTCTGAAAAGAATGCTCCTTTTTTTATTTGAGTAAAGATTAATTATTTAATCACCACAATTTTTTTAACGCTTACCTGTTTTCCAGAAGACATTTTAACGAAGTAATTACCGCTTGGTAAATCTGCTAAGTTTAATTTAATTTTAGACTCGTTTGTTGCTTGATTGGACAAAACAACATTTCCTAAAACATCCATTAACTCAATTTTAGATACTTCTATGGCATGTTTGTTTTCGATAAATATTACGCCATCATTACATGGAACTGGATACACATTAAAATTTGAATTTAAATCAAAGTTTAATGAACCAATTCCTGTTGCTAGAGAAACAGAACCTGAAAAAGTTACGCTATCAATACTGAATGTCCCTCCCGACGCTTCAGCATTCCAACCATAAAACTTAAATGTCATTGGTGATGAAAACCCTGTATATGAAGCGCCACTTAAATTGATTTCACTACCTATTTTTCCTGTTGTCACAGCATCATCAACCCAGAAAAATTCATTTGAACCTTGAACAGACAAATTGGTACTTGTTCCAACAGAAGCAGGTAAATTAGTTGTAAATGAACTAGCACTTGATCTCACAGCATAACTTCTAATGCCAGTTCCTGAGCGTTGAGCTTTAAAAGAAATATTTGTTAAACTTACAAAGTATCCAGCAGATGGCGTTAAAGATACTTTATAATATTTTGCTGTATCTAGCGAGCCTGTCATTGTAGAGTAAGTACTTGCAGTTAAACTTGTTGATCCTATGCTCCAATTCGTAAAAGAGAAACGACCGCTAGCATTTGGATTTGTTACCGTTCCTGTTCCAGCAGCAGAAAATGAACCGAAAGTAAGTCCGGTTGCAGTAGGCGATGGTGTCGGATCAATAAGTCCAGAAGTTGTGGAAATTGAAGCAAAACTATAATTTGCCGTAAATGATTGGGCTCCCATAAATAAAGCCGAAGACACTAAAGCGGTAGTAAGTAATTTTTTTATCATAATTTTAAGTTTTAAATTTAAACAAAAATAAAAAAAAATTACACAAATCAAAATTATGAAATCATTAATACTCATTGCTTTTTTCGTTATTATAAGTTTTAAGGTTCATTCCCAATCCGAAGACGGCTTAGTTAAATGGTTAACCATTGAACAAGCTCAAGAACTTAATAAAAAACAAGCTAAGCCTTTTTTAATTGATATTTATACAGATTGGTGCGGGTGGTGTAAACATATGATGAAAACGACCTACTCCAATCAAAGTATTGCGAACTATATCAATGCATTTTACTACCCAGTAAAATTTAATGCCGAAACAAAAGATACTATTACCTATAATGGAAAAGTCTATAAGCCCACCTCTAAAGAACCAAAAACACCACACGAATTAGCTATCAAGTTTTTAGGAACAAGCTTAAGCTATCCATCAACTATGTTTGTGAGTAATAATTACGAATACAATTTATTGTCTCAAGGATTTATCGAAGACAAAAAGATAGAACCATTACTTGTGTATGTTGTAGAAAATATTTTTAAAACAACGCCTTACGAAAAATTTTCAGAACAATTTAATCATACATTTTACGATACCGTTTTTGTAAAAAAAAGAATTAAAACCTATTCGTTCAACGAAATTGAAAAATTACAAAAAAAGAAACCTCGTAAAGTATTAATTAATATTTATGCTAATTTTTGCAACTCCTGCAAAGTTCAAAATGCAACGACCTTAACAGATACAAGCATAGCCAATTATTTAAACACTCATTTTTACGTGATGAATTTTGATGCCGAAAGTAACGATACCCTCGTTTATAAAAACGAAAAATGTTATAAAACAAATGCAAACGGATATCCATTAAACTCATTTGCCATAAAAGTTTGCAACAATCGTTTGCAGTTTCCTACTATGGCCGTGCTAGACGAACAAATGAATCATTTGGACGCGCTAAATGCGTTTTTCAATCCTGATATGCTAAAACCTGTTCTAAAATATTATGCTGAAGATAAATTTAAAGTTATGAATTGGCAAGATTATATAAACACTCAACAAAATCAAAAAAAATAAACTTACCGTTCATCCAATTTATAGGGATGATATTGTTAAAGTTATTAATTTTAAAATGCATTAATTAGTGCTAAATTTAAATCCCTTATGAAAACATACTTTCAAATACTCATATTCATTACTTTCATGTCTATTGCGGGTAAAGCTCAAATGCCCGGCATGGGCTCCATGAAAGGCATGAAAGATCCAAAACTTGGAAGAGTGTATGGTAAAATTTTGGACAACGCTACGGGCCTACCTGTAGAGTATGCATCGGTACAGGTATTATGGTATAGTAAAGACAGTTTGTTAGGTGGTTCACTCGTAAAACCAAACGGAGATTTTGCTGTTGATGGCTTGCCTTCCTTTGGACAAATAAGAGTGAAAGTCCAATTTATTGGTTATAAAAATTACATTCAAAAAGTATACTTATCACCACCCGATAAAGTTGACCAAGATTTAGGTGATATTAGGATCATGCTTGATGATAAAACAACGAGAGAAGTTGAAATTACAGCAGAGAAAAGCACGGTTACGTTAGGTATTGATAGACGAATTTATAATGTAGATAAAGATTTATCGGCTAAAGGTGGAACAGCCGTTGATGTGATGAAAAATGTTCCAGGCGTAACTGTTGACGCTGATGGTAATGCGCAATTAAGAAATCAATCACCAACCATATTTGTAGATGGCAGACCTACTTCTTTAACCTTGCAACAAATACCCGCTGATCAAATTGATCGAGTTGAAATTATTACAAATCCATCCGTAAAATTTGATGCCAGTGCAACGGGTGGTATTTTAAATATCATTATGAAAAGAAATACAAAGCCCGGTTACAATGGTATATTGATGAGCTATATTGGAACAGGTGATCGATATGGTGGCATGGCTAGTTTAAATTTAAAAGGAGGGCCTTGGAATGTATCTCTCATGTATAGCTACAATCAAAGCATTAATAATAACAATGGTTATACAAATCGAACACAGTTGAATGATACAACAAAAACAGTATTAGGTTATTTCAACCAAAAAAACATTGCACGTATGTCAAATCGTTTCAATTTTGGAAAAATAGGAATTGATTATAATATTAATAATCGAAATACAATTACCTTTTCGGAAATGATAATGGGTGGTGAGTTTAATACAAATGATATTCAGAATTATGCTGTATTAGGTCCAAATCAAACTACCTACCTTAGTGGCGATCGTATCAACAATCAAACGGCGAAGTTTAATCATTTCAATTCTCAACTACTTTACAGAAAAACATTTCCTAAAATCGGAAAGGAATTAACCTTTGATTTAAATAATAATTTTACCATCTCAAATAATTCCTATCTATTTTCAACCTTCATGCCTTACGATTCTTTAGGCAATAGAACTGGTGAAAATTTTTATCAAAAAAATATTGGATCAACTGATGCCAATCAATTTACTTTTCAAGCAGATTATGTAAATCCAATTTCTGAAACAAAAAAAATTGAACTAGGTGTAAAATCGTATTATAAATATTCGGATAGTAAAAACAATACATCAAATGCAAGAGCAACAGCAGAAACCTTTGAAAGAGATAGCGCCATGAGTAATCATTACATAATCGACGACATCATTAATGCTGCTTACATCAACTATTCAGCAAAAACATTTTTTGGAATTGGTTATCAAGCAGGTTTACGATTTGAACAATCTTATTATTCGGGAAAAATTGCAGATAAAAATTTAGCGTTTTCATATAATTATCCTTCAAACAGTAGTGATATTTTAAAATCATTATTTCCAGCCATTTATTTTTCTAAAAAATTAAAGAAAAATCAAGAACTACAATTAAACGTCAGTAGAAAAATTCAACGCCCTAATTTTTATCAATTAATGCCTTTTGTGATGTTTGCAGACAATCAAAACAGACGAATAGGAAATCCACAGTTAAAACCAGAGTTTAGAAACATCAGTGAAATTAACTACAACAAAATATTTAGTAAAGGAAGTTACCTTGGCTCAGGGTATTTTAGGTATGAAGAACAACCAATAACAGAAATAGCTTATTTTAGTCCAAACCCTGGCGAATCTACTGTGCTTATTAACACAACCATTAATGGTAAAAATAGCTTTCGATATGGTATTGAAAACACCGTCAAACTTACTTTCTTTAAAAATTTAGATGTTACGCTAAACGCTAACGCTTTCTACATTTATATCAAAGGTTTAGTTGTTGAAAATCAACCAGAAGTTACTGCCGAAGGATATGCCTACAATACAAAAGGAACAATCTCTTATAAATTTCCAAAAAATATTACCTTACAAGTTAATGTTAATTACGAATCTCCAAGAATATTATTACTAGGCTATTCTAAGCCAATCTATTCGATGGACTTTTCATTAAACTACATGATAAAAACAAAATGGATTTTGAATGCAACTCTCAGTGATGCTTTTAACACGCGGGTTTCTGGAACACATTATGAAACACCGTTTTATGTTCAAGATTTATCAAGAAGAAGAGAAACCCGTTACTTTAGATTTACCGTTTCCTATTTATTTGGAAAAATGGATGCCTCTATTTTTAAGAGAAGCAAACAAATGAGAGGCATGGGACAAGAAGGTGGAGGAAATCAAGACGGACTTGATTTTAATAAATAAAAAATAAATATGATTTATAAAACTGCTTTATTTTTCTAATAATTTACAAACTGTTAAAATTGGAATTAGTAAGTAGTATTAACATTCAGCAATTTATTTTTAATTATATTCGTTCAATTAAAAAAACAAAACTATGAATTCAATAAAATTTATTTTATCATTAGCAGCAACTGTCTTATTTTTAAATAGCACAGCTCAAACGAAAAATACCGTTACTACTAAACCTGTAAGCTCGTTAAACTATGAATATGCCTTGAATGACCCATTCAAAGCAAGAATATACACCTTAAAAAATGGCTTGAAAGTTTACATGAGTGTTTATAAAAATGCACCTCGTATACAAACCTATATTGCCGTAAAAGCAGGAAGTAAAAACGATCCTTCTAACGCAACAGGATTAGCACATTATTTAGAGCACATGTTATTTAAAGGCACAGATAAATTTGGGTCTAAAGATTTTGTGAAAGAAAATAATGAAATATCTAAAATTGAAAATTTATACGAAGTATATAGAAATACAAAAGACGAAAAATCGCGTAAACAAATTTACCATAACATAGATAGTATCTCTGGAGTAGCGGCAAAATATGCCATTGCAAATGAATACGATAAAATGTTAGCAGGTATTGGTGGACAAGGCACAAATGCATACACTTCATTTGATCAAACTGTTTATGTAAATGATATACCATCTAATCAATTAGAAAGCTGGTTAAAAATTGAAGCAGAACGTTATCGTAAACCAGTTCTAAGGTTATTTCATACTGAGCTAGAAGCTGTGTATGAAGAAAAAAACAGAGGATTAGATAGTGATAATAGTAAATTATGGGAAGCTGTATTTGCCGGGTTATTCAACAAACATACATACGGAACACAAACAACTATTGGCACGATCGAACATTTAAAAAATCCTTCGATGAAAGAAATTATGAAATATTTTAATGCTAATTATGTTCCAAATAATATGGCTATTTGTTTGAGTGGGGATTTTGATCCAGATGCAACCATTCGTTTAATAGAACAAACATTTGGCTCAATGCCTAGTAAGCCAGTAAAAGCTTATACATATGAAACTGAAAATCCAATCGTAAAAAAAATAACAAGTGAAGTTATTGGACCTGATGCTGAAAATATTGCCATGGCATGGCGTTTTAAAGGGACTGGAACTAAAGATGCAGACATGATTACACTTGTTAATCTATTGCTATCAAATGGACGTGCAGGATTATTAGATTTAAATTTAAATCAAGAGCAAAAGGTGTTAAGCTCGGGTGGTTATGCTTATGTTTTAAAAGATTATAGTACTCATATTTTATTTGGTGAACCAAAAGAAGGTCAGAAATTAGAAGATGTTGAACAATTATTATTGAATCAACTTTCTTTACTAAAAAAAGGTGAATTTCCTGATTGGTTGATGAATGCTGTCATTACAGATATGAAATTTCAAAAAACAAAAGAACTAGAAAACAATCAGTCAAGAGCTTCAGCATTTGTTGATGCATTTGTAAATGATACAAAATGGCAATACGCCGTAAATACAATTGATAGGCTTTCGAAAATAACGAAACAAGATGTCATAGATTTTGTGAAGTTAAATTACAACGACTCTAATTACGTAGTAGTATATAAACGAATTGGAGAAGATAAAAATATTCAAAAAGTTGAAAAACCAAGTATTACACCTGTTGAAGTAAATAGAAACGACCAGTCTGCATTTGTAAAAAACATTTTAAACGCAACGCCTTCAACCATTCAACCCAATTTCATTGATTATGATAAGGACGTAACTAAAACAGTTATTAAATACAACATACCTTTATTATACAGTCAAAATACAGAAAATCAATTATTTGATTTGTACTACACATTTGATATGGGAACCAACCATGATAAATTATTACCATTAGCCATAGAATATATACCCTACTTAGGAACATCAAAAATGTCACCGGCAGAAGTGCAACAAGCGTTTTACAAATTAGGTTGCTCTTTTAATGTATTTAACTCTGAAAATCAGACATGGGTAAGCTTAACAGGGCTAACAGAAAACTTTAAACAAGCAACGCAATTATTTGAAAATTTATTAAATGATCCTAAAATTAATGAAGAAGTTTTAAAAAATTTAGTTTCAGATATTTCTAAGAAACGTTCTGATGCGAAACAAGATAAAAGAACCATTCTTCAAAAAATGATGGTTAATTACGCGAAATTTGGAATAAATAATCCAGCTACAAACATTCTGTCTGAAAATGAACTGTCATCAATAAAAACAGAACAAATAGCGAGTTTAATAAAATCATTAACGACATTTGATCACAAAATTTTATATTATGGCCCTCAATTAGTTGGTGATGTAAAAGAAATATTAAATGAGAAACATGAAGTTTTAAGCCCTGGATTAAAACCAGTTCCAAGCGAAACAGATTTTAAATCACAACCATTTAACAATACGGTTTATGTAGTTGATTTTGACATGAAACAAGCTGAAATTGTTGTTTTAACAGAAGGACAATCCTATAAGCCGGAAAACGTTCCACTCATTTCGATGTACAACGAATATTTTGGAGGTGGAATGAGCTCTGTGGTGTTTCAAGATTTAAGAGAATCAAAGGCGCTAGCATATTCATGCTATTCCACCTATCGTGCCCCGCGCGACCTAAAGGCATCGTATTATAATTTTTCATACATCGGGTCTCAAGCAGATAAATTACCAGAAGCATTAGTTGGTATGAATAACCTTTTAAATAATATGCCAAAATCAGAAAATGGATTTAATGCAGCAAAAGAAGCTATTTTACAGAACATAAAAACAGAAAGAATTAACAAAGCTGATATTTTATTTAACTACTTAAACGCTAAAAAATTTAATTTAAGTTCAGATATTAGACAAGATATTTACGAAAAAGTATCATCGATGACCTTTGAAAATATAAAATCATTTCAAGATTCTGAAATAAAAAATAAGCCAAGTGCAGTGTTGGTATTAGGAAAGAAAGATTTGCTTGACATTAAAACACTTGAAAAATTTGGTACAATCAAATATTTAACCTTGAAAGAAATATTTGGGTATTAATTTTATTTAATTGTAAATAAAAAAACTTTGTTCTATTTTTCGGCCTTCAATTTAAATTAGTATTTATCCTTAAGATAGATAATTTCCTTAATAATGACTTGCTATTTATAATAATGGTTGATTTATAGAATATTGACCAAAACATAAAACAAAAGTATGATACTCACTTCCTGATGAGTATGATATTTCTTTAATTCATAAAACAAGAATTTCTTTTCTTTAAGATGTAAGGAAATTGCAAATAAATTAGAAATTTACACTTAATGAATTAATTATAAACCAAAAACACCAACATAATCTGATCATCAAGAGTAGTTTAATGTAGTTGTATCTTATAGAATTTTAATAAGCTGTTTAAATTATTGTCATTAATTTTCATAGGTTGATTTTTGGTAAACAAAAAACCCCTAAAGTTTACACTAAAGGGGTTTATTGAAAATTGGCATCGACATACTCTCCCAGGTTTTAGACC
>CANLAV010000035.1 GCA_947487905.1 Bacteroidota bacterium
ATACTTCTTCATCTTCAACAGGCACGATGTTTGGCATAAATTCTACGATCGTCACTTTTGTTCCCATCGTAGCATAAAAATAAGCGAATTCTACTCCAATGGCTCCAGAACCAACTACTACAAGTGATTTAGGTTGTTTTGGTAAAGTCATTGCTTCACGGTAACCCACTATTTTTTTACCATCTTGCTGTAAATTAGGTAATTGGCGAGAACGAGCTCCAGTGGCAATAATGATATGTTTTGCTTCGTGAGTTTCTGTTTTACCATCAGCTAATTTAACGTCTATTTTTTTTCCTGCTTTAACAGTTGCAGTACCCATAATAACATCAATTTTATTTTTCTTCATTAAAAATTGAATGCCTTTACTCATGCCGTCTGCAACATCACGACTTCGTTTTATCACTGCACCAAAATCAGCTTTAATATTATCTGCACTAATACCATATTCTTTTGAATGATTAAGATATTCAAATACTTGTGCACTTTTTAATAAAGCTTTTGTTGGAATACAACCCCAATTAAGACAAATACCTCCAAGGCTTTCTCTTTCAATTATAGCAGTTTTTAATCCTAGTTGAGAAGCGCGAATCGCAGTTACATAACCGCCTGGGCCGCTTCCTATTACAATTACATCGTAGTTCATAGTATGGTTGTTTTTTAAAGGCTAAATATATTGTTTTTTATTCAATATTATACTTCTAAATCAAGAAATAAAAGGGTGTAGAGCATCATAAATCATTAATTTAGAACTATAGAAAAGGCGTTATAACATCCAATATGGCTGGATAGGTGTTTTTTAAAACAATTTCATTGATTTGCTTTTTATCTAACCATTCCACTTTTTCAATTTTTTCTTCAATTTGTGGAACCAAAAAACCTGAATGCGTTGTAGTCATTGAATACCAAAATGTTTTTTTTAAAGCAAATTTTCCTTTATACTTATAAATGTGAAAAGTCGAAGGTAATTCATAATGAATGGATAGCTGAGTAATACCGCACTCCTCCTCACATTCTCTTATAGCAGCCTCGTCAGGCCTTTCTCCCATTTCTAACTTACCTTTCGGTAAATCCCAGGTATTTAATCTATAAATAAATAAAAATTTAGTATTGTCTTGAATTAAACCTCCAGCAGCATATATGAGTTTAAAAGCCTTCCTAAATTTGTCAAATCCTTTTTCAATTGATTGAGTTTCAAAAGTTAATAAATTATTCTCCGATTCGATAAATGTTTCAAAAATAGCCTTTATCTCCTTTTTTTTTAAACCATCCAAACCTATAAAATCCGTATTACCAATATTTTGTTTTTTTTTTGTAATGAGGATACTTTTCGACAAATAATAAATTGTAATGTTCATAAATTGATGTGGATAATAATGAATAAGTAATTAAATTTACCGCCCTATGACAATGACACCATTTGATAATTCAGCCCTCAAAATTGCTGAATTTTTATTACAAATCAAAGCAATTAAATTGCAACCAGAACAACCATTCACATGGGCGAGTGGTTGGAAATCTCCAATTTATTGCGATAATCGCAAAACACTTTCATACCCTCAAATTCGTACATTCATTAGACAACAATTTGTAAGTTTAATAAACGAAAAATTTGCTACTCCAGATGTAATTGCTGGTGTTGCCACGGGTGGTATTGCTATTGGTGCATTAGTTGCTCAGGAAATGGGCTTACCATTTATATATATCCGCAGTGAAGCTAAAAAACATGGCTTAACAAATATGATTGAAGGTGAATTAACGTCTGGTCAAAATGTAGTAGTCATTGAAGATTTAATTTCTACAGCGGGAAGTAGTCTAAAAGCTGTTGAAGCATTAAGAGAAAAGGGCGCCAATGTAAAAGGAATGGTGGCTATTTTCACTTACGGATTTGATGTTGCTAATGAAAAATTAAAAGAAGCAAATTGTATCACAAATTCTTTATGCGATTACAATACATTAATTGAAGTAGCCTTAAAACATGAGTACATTAATGAATCGGATTTGGAATCTTTAAAAAATTGGAGAGAAAATCCTTCCGTTTGGAAACAATAATTACAATTTATTTTGGCACACTTTAGTTTTATAAGTCAAACACACTCTAATAAAACAGAACGAACTGTTTTGTTTGAATACATGAGTGATTTCAATAATTTCAAGCATTTATTACCTTCCGAAAAAATTGAAAATTTTACTTGTACGAGTGATCAATGCTCATTCGGTATTAAGGGAATGACACCCTTAACTATTAAACTTAAAAACAAAATAAACCCAAGTCAAATTACTTTTGAAACATCTGGGTTGGCAAAGTTTATATTTACACTTCATATTCATTTGTTAGAAAATCAAACTAATAACGTACAATTAGAAGGTGATATGAATCCTTTTATAAAGGTCATGGCAGAAAAACCTTTGAATGATCTGATTAATGTGATGGCATTAAAACTAAGTGAATTAGAAATAGCTTAATTTAATACGGAAACTTTCATTCTAATATTTGTAAGAGGTCTATCATCCTTATTGGTTTTTTCTTTTGCAATCTTATCTATCACATCAATGCCTTCAATGACTTCACCAAAGACTGTATAATTGTTATCTAAATGCGGAGTACCTCCAATTGTTTTATAAACCTCTTTGTGAGCTTTACTAATTACATATTTAGATGACTTTTCGTAATCAACGGCAATTAAGTCATCTAATTTTTTAGTATAAACCAATAAACTATCTTGATTTTTTTGGGCCTTAAAGATTTCAATTTGTTGCTTAAGAATAGCATTTTCAGGCATTGACAACCTATCGGCATTTAGTTTATTTACTAAATCTTTATTAATTCTTTTTTCAAACTTTTTAAATTCTTCATCATGGAGCACTTTACCTTGAACGATATAAAATTGAACTGCTGAAGATTCCTTTTCAGGATTAACATCATCTCCATTTCTTGCTGCACAGATCACCCCTTTTTTATGAAATAAATTTGATTTGAACTCAGATGGAATCGTATAATGTAAATCACTATCTCCTAATAATGTGAAAGCGTCAGCGTTTTTGCTGAAGGGATCTCCGCCTTGTATCATAAAACCTTCTATGATACGATGAAAAAGTAAACTATCGTAAAAATGCTGATTCACAAGTTTCAAAAAATTTGCTTTATGTAAGGGAGTTTCATTGTATAACTTCACTTTCATATTTCCAAAACTTGTTTCAATTAAAACAGTTTCTTTTGATAATGTTTGAGCAAAGTAATAATTACTAATTAAGATTAGCATCATACTCATTTGTTTTATTTTTAGATACATGATATTGTTTTTTTACGTATTTTTGAAAGACAAACAATTTAAATTTAATTATTATTATCATGAAATTAAAATTATTTATAGCTGTTTTAGCCATTTCAACATTCGTCATTGCATTTTCAACATCATGTAAAAAAAATACTGATTGTAAACTTACTATTTACACGGTTGATTCGTTAGGTAAACCCTTATCTAAAGCCACTGTGAAATTATATGCAAATGTAAAAACGAGTACTGGTGCAACTGTAGAAGCTGACTTAAAAGCTGAATCAACTTCAGATGCAGGCGGTACCAATACATTCACATTTAAATTACCAGCAATATTAGACATCAAAGCTACTTATTTAACAAAATCTGGAGTTGGAATTATAAAATTAGAAGAAGGAAAAAGTGTTGAAAAAACAATTATCGTTAAATAATTACATTTCAAATACATTATTTTATCAAAAAATCCCTTTAATGAGGGATTTTTTGTTTTTAAAACTTTCATTTAGCATTACATAAACAATTGCTTAATCATACAAAGAACCTATGAACGAAAAATTAAGTATGAATGATTTAGGGCGAATGAGTTCTGAAGAATTTAAATTAGCACAAAAACAATCGGTCATCATTATTTTAGATAATATAAGAAGTTTAAATAACGTTGGATCGGCATTTAGAACAGCAGATGCCTTTTTGATTGAATCCATATATTTATGTGGTGTAACAGGAATACCTCCCAATAAAGAGATTGAGAAAACAGCCCTAGGAGCTACCAATACAGTGGCTTGGAAATACTTTAAAACAACGGAAGAAGCAATTTCTGAATTAAAGGAAAAGAATTATTTTATTGCTTCGGTTGAACAAGTAAAAAACAGCGTGATGTTAAACCAATTTTCAAAACCTCAAAAACCAACTGCCTTTGTTTTTGGGAATGAAGTATATGGTGTGGATCAAGCGATAATAGACAAAAGTGATGTTTGTATAGAAATCCCACAATTTGGAAGCAAGCATTCATTTAATGTTTCAGTAACAATTGGTATCGTGCTTTGGGAAATGCTAAAATAAAATGATTCTTAAATTTTTAAACAAAAAAAAGCTACTTAAAGCAGCGTTTTTTTATGATTAAAGAAATAGAAAACTACATATTTTCAATGATTAAAGCTGATGCTCCACCACCACCATTACAAATAGCGGCACCACCAATTTTGGCATTATTTTGTTTTAATACATTTATTAATGTAACAATAACTCTTGCACCTGATGCTCCTAATGGATGACCTAAAGAAACAGCTCCACCATTCACATTCACTTTTGAAGGATCTAAATTCATTAATTTAATATTAGCTAATCCAACAACCGAAAAGGCTTCGTTTAATTCAAAATACTCAATATCAGAAACTTTTATTCCAGCTTTCTCTGCAGCTTTAGGAAGTGCAATAGCTGGTGTCGTTGTAAACCATTCTGGAGCTTGCTCAGCATCAGCATAACTTACAATTTTTGCTAAAGGTTTTAAACCTAATGACTCTGCTTTTTCTTTGCTCATTAAAATTAATGCAGCTGCACCATCATTCATTGTTGATGAATTTGCTGCGGTTGCAGTTCCTTCTTTTGTAAATACTGGCTTTAATGTCGGTATTTTTTCGAAATTCACATTTTTGTATTCTTCATCTTCCGAGAATAAAACAGTTCCTTTTTTAGTTACTATTTCTACTGGAACAATTTCATCTGCAAATTTACCTGCCTTCCAAGCATTAGAAGAACGTGTGTATGATTCGATAGCAAAAGCGTCTTGTTGTTCACGTGTAAAATTATGTTCTTTGGCGCATAAATCAGCACAATTTCCCATTGGTACATTACCGTATACATCAGTTAAACCATCTTTTACCAAACCATCAATAACAGTTCCGTGACCATACTTTGCACCCCAACGGTTATTTTCTAAATAAAATGGCGCTTGACTCATGTTCTCCATTCCACCGGCCACAACAATTTCAGCATCACCTAGCAAAATAGCTTGAGTTGCTAAGGCAATCGCTTTCATACCACTGGCGCAAACTTTATTAACGGTTGTACAATTAACTGCATCTGGTAAACCTGCGAATTTTGCAGCTTGGCGAGCAGGAGCTTGTCCTAAATTAGCTTGAATAACAGAACCCATAAACACTTCGTTTACTAAATTTGGGTCTAATTTAATTTTATCTAAAGCTCCTTTAATAGCAATTGATCCTAATTTTGTAGCAGAAATTCCCGCTAATGTTCCACCAAAAGATCCTAATGGTGTTCTAACTGCCGAAACAATATATACCTCTTTTATCATAATTGTATTTATTTTGCGCCAAATGTAATACTTTGATTTTTGATTGCTGACTTTTTATAAAAAAATCTTCAACATTTTTACAAGTAATTAACACTAAAACAGTTCTATTTTCAGAGTTAAATAGTTGTATTTAGCTACTTATCAATATATTTGCATATTAATTCGAGCTATGAAACCTCCTTTCCTTTTTTTATTTATTGTCTTCATTTTTATTTTGGCGGTTGAATTATATTTTACACAGGCTTTAAAAGTCATCACTGCTGATTATACGCCAGTAAAAAGAAAATATATCATGAATGTGGCTTATGTTATAAGCGCACTAACCATTTTATTTTCTGCTTTAGCAAGTATTTTTCCGCCACCAGAATGGAATTCTTTTTTGAGGTTAGTTCTGTTTATTTTTATACTACTTTTTTTAAGTAAATTAATTGGTAGTACTTTTTTAGTGATTGATGATATCATAAGAGGAATAAAATGGATTGTTTCAAAATTTACAAGTCATTCAAATCGAGCTATTTCAGACTCCAGCCATTCAATCAGTCGATTAAAATTTTTCAGTTATTTAGCTTTAACTTTTTCAGTTATTCCTGCTGTTTCTTTAATTTATGGCATGCTCAGAGGAGCTTATAAATACAGAGTTCATAAGGTAAAAGTTATTGCTCCAAATTTACCAGACGCATTTATTGGCTTCAAAATAGTTCAATTATCTGACATACATTGTGGTAGTTTTTTAAGTACAGAACCCTTGGTTAAAGCCTTTAATATTGTATTGGATCAAAAACCAGATATTATATTTTTTACTGGTGATTTAGTAAACAATGAAACATCAGAAACAAAACCACATCTTGATACATATAAAATGTTGAAAGCTCCATATGGTGTGTATTCTTGCCTAGGTAATCATGATTATGGCGATTACATTCAATGGCAATCTCCTGAACATAAAAAAGAAAATTTAGAAGCTCTAAAAGACGTTCATAAAAATTCAGGTTGGCGATTATTAATGAATGAACACGTGCCCATTGAGAAAGATGGTGAAAAAATTGCTTTACTTGGTATTGAAAACTGGGGTGGTAATTTAAGATTTCCTAAATATGGAAAGTTAGAAAACGCACATGCTGGGACAGAAAATTATCCATTTAAAATTTTACTGTCTCATGATCCATCACATTGGGATAGGCAAGTTTTAAAAGAATCAAAATACAACGATATTGATTTAACGTTAAGTGGCCATACACATGGTATGCAGTTTGGTATCGAAATCCCAGGTTTTAAATGGAGTCCGGTACAATATTTATATAAAAATTGGGCAGGTTTATACAAGCAAGACAATCAATATTTATATGTAAATAGAGGTTTAGGATTTTTAGGTTACCCGGGAAGATTAGGTATTTGGCCCGAAATTACGGTGATTGAATTAGCAAAAGCTTAAACTAATTTTTATGTTATTTGTTTTATTAATAATTAACTACTTTTGATACACATGATTATTTAATTCAAACTTAATTTTGGGAAATGAAAATTAAATTAATAATAGGCAGTGTTTTATTCCTAAGCTATTCATGTTCTGTAGATCCTGAAATTATACCTACTGTTAAAGTTGATGGGATTAAAGAAATTGTGCCTCAAGGTTGGCCTACCCCAAAATATAATTTTAATAATAATACGCTTTCTACAGAGCGCTTTTTATTAGGTAAAGCATTATTTTACGATCCAATTTTATCTGCTAACAATACCATTTCATGTGGTTCTTGTCATCAGCAATTTGGCGCTTTTTCAAATGTTGGGCATGATTTAAGTCATGGTATAAATGGCATATTAGGAACAAGAAATTCGCCAGCCTTACAAAATTTAAATTGGAACACCTCATTTATGCACGATGGCGGCATTTTAAATTTAGAAGTACAACCATTAGGTCCAATTGCAAATCCGATCGAACATAATGAAACTATTGGAAATGTCATTGCTAAATTAAATGCCACAACAAAGTATAAATCCTTATGCCAATCGGCTTATGGCGATGAAGTGATGACTTCTCAAAGACTTCTCAAATCATTAGCACAGTTTATGGGAACGATGTATAGCTATAACAGTAAATACGATGAGGTTAAAAAAGGAACCAAATCGTTTTCTGCTGATGAGCAAAATGGATATAATTTATTTGTTGCAAAATGTGCTACATGCCACACCGAACCTTTATTTACCAATTATGAATTTAAAAATAATGGTATTGGTGTAACGCTTTTAAATGATAGTGGAAGAGCTCACATTACCAATTTACCGAGCGATTTATATAAATTTAAAATCCCTTCTTTAAGAAACATTGAGAAATCTGCACCATACATGCACGATGGACGTTTCAACACCTTAGAAGATTGTTTAAATCATTATAGCTCAACTATTGCACCATCTTCTAACTTAGACCCTTTATTAATTGGAGGTATTTCGTTAACGACACAACATAAAAAGGACATCATTTCATTCTTAAAAACATTAACAGATCCTACGTTCTTAAATGACAAACGATTTGCCGAATAACCATTAAAACTAATAATCATGAATAGATTAGTTAAAGTAATATTAAGTATAACCATTTTGTTCAGTTTGCAATCATGCAAAAAAAATCAATTGGGTGGAAAAAGTTCATTAAAAGGAGTTGTGAATCATCATGGAAAAGCCATAGCAAATGCAATCGTTTACATTAAATTTAATGCAACCGAATTTCCTGGGGATGATTACAAACTATACGACACAAGCGTGCAGGCAGATGCTGAAGGGAATTATGCAATCTCCTTTTACAAAGGAAGTTATTATATATATGCCAAAGGCAATGATTTAGATGTAGCTTACCCTCACTTAGTTAAAGGTGGTATTTCAATTTCAATAAGAAACAATGAAAAACTCGTTAAAAACATTGCTATTACCGAATAAACAAAATTAACACCCCTGCTTTCATAAACAATTTATTGCCTAGTTTTTGGAAATAGATAATTATGTTTATATTCGCAATTCAAAAAAATAGATTATATGTCAGAAGAAATAGTGCAAAACGATCAAGTGGAATTTGAAGAGGTTACCAATAAACCAAAAAAAACAAAATCATCTAATAAAAATACTATTAATTTAGGTGGTTTAGAAAATTTGTATGAAGAAAATAAAAAAGCAATTACTTACGGTGGCGGCGCTTTATTAGCTATTGTTGCGCTATTTAGTTTTTATAAATTCTATTATTTACCTGGCGAAGAAAAAGCAGCAAGTAACGAAATATTTTATGCTCAAAATTATTTTGAAAGAGATAGTTTTAATATTGCTTTAAATGGTGGATTAAATGTTCAATCATCTGAAGGACCTAAAATGATGATGGGTTTTAAAGAAATTGCTGAAGCGTATTCAAGCACTAAAACTGGTAATTTAGCAAACTACTATGCAGGTATTTGTTTATTGCGCGCTGGAAAATTTGATGAAGCGATCTCGTATTTAGAAGCATTTAGCGGTAATGATGAAATGGTTGCTCCTATGGCCATTGGTGCAATTGGTGATGCAAATATGGAATTAAATAAAACAGATGACGCTATTAAATTTTATTTAAGCGCTTCGGAAAAATCAAACAATAACTTTACAACACCATTGTTTTTAAAGAAAGCAGCTTTTGCTTATGAACAAAAGGCAAACTATACTGAAGCTTTAGCGATATACGAACGTTTAAAAAGTGAATATTCTAAAAGTAACGAAGCACGTGAAATTGAAAAATACATCGCTCGCGTAAAAGTTTTAGGAAACATTGACTAATCAATTCTAATTAAATTAATTAAAAGGTGAAGTCATTCACCTTTTTTTATTTATAACAACATCATTATGGCAAGCGAATTAAAAAACTTATCGAACTTTGAAGGATCTGATGTTCCTAGTGCAGGAGACATGAAATTTGGAATTGTGTGGGCCGAATGGAATCACCATATCACACAGGCTCTTATGCAAGGTGCATATAACACACTAATTAAATATGGTGCAGCAGAAAATAATATTGTCACTAAAGCAGTGCCTGGTGCTTTTGAATTAACGTTAGGTGGACAATACATGGCGGAATTTGGAAACGTGGATGCCATTATTTGTTTGGGATGTGTTATTCAAGGTGATACAAAACACTTTGATTTTATTTGTGATTCGGTTGCAAAAGGAATTACTGACTTAAACATCAAATACAATAAACCATTTATTTTTGGTGTTTTAACCACAAATACAGAAGAGCAAGCGCTTGATAGAGTTGGCGGAAAGCACGGCAACAAAGGCGACGAAGCCGCTGTTACTGCTATTAAAATGTTAGGTTTAAGAAATAGTTTTTAAGTTTAATTCTCTTCATAAATTAATTAAGCTTAGCACTTAAATCTTCCCACTTTTGCATTTCTATTTCTAAATCTTTTTTTAATTTATTATAGGAATTAAAAAAGTTTGGGTCTTTACTAAGCGTATCGTAAGTTTCTGGAATGGATAACTGATGATCTAATTTTTTAATCTCAGATTCTAATCGCTCAATGTCTTCTTCCGATTTTTTAATTTGCGTTTGAATTTGGCTTTGTTGCTTTTTCTTTTCTTGAGCCTCAAAATCACTATTTGTTTTGTTCAATGAGTTAGTTGAAGTGTTTTTCTCAACCACCGTGGTCGCTTTCACTCCCGATTTATCCAAATCTAATTCGTTGAGTCTTTCCACTTTACGAATTTCCATAAACTCTTTAATGTCGCATAAATATTCTTTTAAATGACCATCTCTGAATTCGAATAAACGATCACATAAGCCTGTCATAAAATCTCTATCGTGGCTCACCATTACGAGTGTTCCTTCATAATCAATTAAAGATTGTTTCAACACCTCTTTCGATTTAATATCTAAGTGATTGGTTGGCTCATCTAACAATAATAAATTATAAGGTTCTAATAATAATTTACAAAGCGCTAAACGGCCGCGTTCTCCTCCACTGAGTACTTTTACCTTTTTATCAATATCATCGCCACCAAATAAGAATGAGCCTAACAAACTGCGCACTTGTCGTCTAACATCACCAACAGCTAATTCATCAATGGTTTCAAACACTGTTTTATCTAAATCAACTTTTTCTTCTTGATCTTGTTCAAAGTAGCCCATCAAAACACTGTGTCCTAATTGAATTTCGCCATCGTATTTTATTTTACTGGCAATCATTTTCATCATCGTTGATTTTCCTTCGCCATTACGACCAACTAAACCAATTTTTTCGCCTTTTGTAATGATGAAATTTGCTCCCGAAAAAATATGTTTTTCTCCATAAGATTTTCCAGCTTCATTTGCTGTGATCACAATTTTACCACTGTGTGCTGGAGGTGGAAAACGAAAACGAACAGATGCTGTGTCCATATCGTCTACTTCTACTCTATCTAATCTGTCTAATTTCTTTATCAATGATTGAGCCATGGCTGATTTACTTGCCTTTGCTCTAAATTTATCAATCAATACTTCCGTTTGATCAATCATTTTTTGTTGATTTTTTTGAGCGTTCTCTTGTTGTTGTTTACGCTCTTGACGTAATACTAAATAGTGAGAATAATTTGTTTTGTAATCGTAAATTTTTTGATTAACAATTTCAATCGTACGTTTAGTAACTGTATCCAAAAAGGTTTTATCGTGACTAATTAAAATAACCGCACCCGAAAAAACATCCATAAACTCTTCTAACCACTGAATCGCTTCAATATCTAAATGGTTTGTCGGCTCATCCAACATTAATACATCTGGCCTTTGTAAAAGTAGTTTTGCTAATTCGATACGCATACGCCAACCACCGCTAAACTCCGAAGTTTGCATGTGAAATTGTTTACGCTGAAAACCTAAACCAATTAATACTTTTTCAATTTCTTCTTCCGTATTATCGGCTCCAATGATATTTAATCGCTCGTTGATATCCGTTAAATCATGAATTAAATCCATATACGAATCACTTTCGTAATCTGTACGGGTTTCTAATTGATGGTTTATATCATTCAACTTAGCTTGAAGTATTTTAATTTCCTCAAAGGCAGATTCAGTTTCTTCATAAACTGTTCGTCCATGTTGGTGAGTCATATCCTGAGGTAAATAGCCTATTTTACAATCTTTAGGGCGAGATACTTCGCCTTTGGTAGGAGTTTGATAACCTGCCAAAATTTTGAGCATGGTACTTTTACCGGCACCATTTTTACCAGCTAAACCAATTCTATCTTTTGGATTGATTAAAAAAGAAACATTATCAAATAAATTATATCCTCCAAACGATACAGTTACGCCATTAATAGAAACCATTTTTAATTTTTTAAGGTTGCAAAAATACTAAAAATAAAGGGATTAATCAATTTTTGTTTTCTTTAAGGTTCAAATTTGTAATTACTACGAATGGAAGAAAACAAACTATAATTATTCAATTTTATCTTATTAATTAAATTTAAGCCAATTTTTAATTATCAACTAATTTTCAACATTAGACAAATATTAAACAAAAAATATAAATATTTGTTAAGTACTTATATACCTAAAATTATGTCTGAAGAGATTGAAAGAAATGAACGAGAAGATTTGTTTTCAAAAGCTGTTAAAGCAGGAAAACGCACCTATTTTTTTGATGTGAAATCAACGAAAGGGAATGATTATTATTTAACCATCACAGAAAGTAAAAAACGTTTTGGAACAGATGGAAAGTTTACTTACGAAAAACACAAAATATTTTTGTACAAAGAAGATTTTGCAAAGTTTATGGAAGGTTTAAATGAAGCTGTAGACATTATTAAAGAAAACGCGCCTCCAATTATTGAAAGAGAAGAACGTTCTGGTGACTATTATTCTGAAAACAAAGGAGCAGACATCAACTTTGATGATCTAGGAAAATAATTAAAGCACATTAACTTTTTAAAAACAAGCTTAACATATAACTGTTAAGCTTATTTTTTATTATTTTTTTTAACGCGACAAGCTATTGTTATATGGAATTCTATTGACAATAGAACGACCTAATGTAACTTCATCTGTATATTCCAATTCCTCACCAACAGAAATTCCTCTCGCAATAGCTGATAATGTGACGTTATAGGCCGCTAATTTTTTAAATAAAAAAAAGCTTGTTGTTTCGCCTTCCATATTTGCATTCAATGCTAATATAATTTCGTTCACCTCTTCCTTGGCTACTTTTTCTAGTAAGGTATCTATATTCAAATTACTTGGGCCAATGCCCTCCATAGGTGAAATCAATCCACCAAGCACATGATAAACGCCTTTATATAATCCCGTATTTTCAATGGCCATTACATCTCTATAATCCTGAACCACACATATTAAGCTATGATTACGTAAAGCGTTTGAACAAACGTAACACACATCATGATCAGAAATAGTATGACACTTAACACAAAATTTTAAATCTGTTTTTAATGCTTTTATCACATCCGAAAAATTAGAAACATCTTGTGTTTCTTGCTTAATTAAATGCAATACATAACGCAATGCCGACTTTTTACCAACGCCTGGTAATCCTGAAAAATGCCCAACAGCTTGTTCTATTAATTTAGAAGAAAATTCCATGTGTATTACAGTTATTTTTTGTTTTAAAATCCTTAAACAAATAGATTTTAAAACAGAATGTTAAGTTATAAAATTAAAACAGAACTGACATCGTATTGTGTAAAAATCTTTTAATTGTATTTTAATTATTCAAAAAAAAATGATAATATTGATAGTATTCATTAAAGTTAAATTCATGTTCTCTTCATTTAAATATATTCTACTATTTAGTTTATTAACTATGATGATTCTTACAAATTGTAAGGATCAAACTGATAAGGATGAACATAGACGCGTTTTTAATTACAATGAAATGGCTGGCATTTCGAGTTTAGATCCAGCTATGGCAAGTAATCTAGAAATCATTTGGCCAATCAATTTATTATTTAATGGTTTGGTTCAGATGGATGATTCTCTGCATGTTATGCCTTGCATTGCTAAACGTTGGTCAATTAGTCATGACGGTTTAACCTACACATTTACATTAAGAAATGATGTGTATTTTCATGATAATGCGTGTTTTAAAAATGAGAAAGGCAGAAAAATTACAGCGCACGATTTTGTGTTTTCCTTTAATAGATTATATGATACGCAAGTGAGTAGCGCTCTTACTCTTTTAGATAATATTGATAAAAGTGAAAAAACACATTACAAAGGTTTCTCTGCATTAAATGATACAACGTTTACCATGCAGTTAAAAGCCCCATTTAGTCCATTCTTAAGTATTTTAACTATGAAATATTTTTCTGTTATACCTTTCGAAGCGATTGAATTGTATGGCAGGGATTTTAGAAAAAATCCAGTTGGAACGGGGCCTTTTGTGTTTAAGATGTGGGAAGAAGGAACAAAATTAGTGATGCTTAAAAACAACCATTACTTTGAATTTGAAGGGACAAAACGATTACCTTATTTAGACGCAGTAACCGTTTCATTTGTGAAAGATAGAGAAACAGCCTTTATGGAATTATTAAATGGAAAATACGATATGTTAAGCGGCGCTGATGCCTTTAACATAAATGAAGTGCTTGATAAAAATGGTCATTTGAAATCAATTTATGCCGCAAAATTTAATTTACAAAAACAAGCCTTTTTAAAAACGGATTACTTAGGAATTTTAATTGATGAAAACATGCCTATTGTTCAATCATCGCCCTTAAAACTAAAAGCCATTCGAAAAGCAATCAACTATGGGTTTGACCGTGTGAAACTAATTAAGTATTTCAGAAACAACATTGGATTTCCTGCTATTGCTGGATTTATTCCTGTTCAATTGCCTTCTTACAATCAAAACATTGTGAAAGGATACGAGTATAGTCCAGAAAAAGTAAGGCAATTGTTAGCTGAAGCAGGTTTCCCCGAAGGAAAAGGATTACCTGAAATCACGTTACATACGACCGAAAATTTTTTGGAACAAACCGAATTTATTCAATCACAATTAGCTGAAAATAATATCAAAATAAATATTAGCGTTGATAAAGCGTCTGTTTTAAAACAAGCCGTGTCTAATTGCGAATACAATTTTTATAAAAAATCATGGGTTGGAGATTACCCTGATGAAGAAAACTTTATGGGTTTATTTTACAGTAAAAACTTTGCGCCATTGGGTTTTAATTTCACTCATTTTAAAAATCAAGAATTCGATCGCTTATTCGAATTAGCTATAAAAGAACAAGCTGGAGAAACAAAGAATGCCTTATATCAAAAAATGGATCAGCTATTGATGGAAGAGGCTCCTATCGTTCCTCTTTATTATGATCAATCTATCCGATTAGTCCATAAAAACATTTCAGGGTTTACACCAAACCCCATGAATTTATTAAACTTAAAATCAGTTCAGAAAAACTAATTTTTAAACAATGAAATTATATAGGCATGTTTTAAACAACACACTAATTAAAACTCAGACCCTAAACACCTTTATTTCAATTAATTTTACGTTATCTTTATAACTGAACAAAAATAATTTTATTTCATGAAAAAAGCATTCGTATTTCCAGGTCAAGGTTCTCAATTTTCTGGAATGGGTAAAGAATTATATGAAAATTCTGACATAGCCAAAAAACTATTTCATCAAGCTAATGATATTTTAGGTTTTAATATTACTGACATTATGTTTTCGGGAACGGATGAAGCCTTGAAACAAACTAATGTGACACAACCAGCCGTGTTTTTACACTCTGTTGTTTTAGCTTTATCATTAGGTGAAACATTTATTCCGGATATGGTGGCAGGACATTCGTTAGGTGAATTTTCGGCATTAGTCGCTAACAAAACATTAAGTTTCGAAAGTGCCTTAACCTTAGTTTCTAAAAGAGCTCAAGCCATGCAAAAAGCCTGCGAATTACAACCATCAACCATGGCTGCGGTTTTAAATTTAGATGACACTATAATTGAAACCATTTGTAAAGAAATAACTGATGCTGGAAACATTGTTGTTGCAGCCAATTACAATTGCCCAGGCCAATTAGTAATCTCTGGATCTATTGAAGGCATTACTATTGCTTGCGAGAAAATGAAAGCAGCTGGCGCTAAGCGTGCCTTAGTATTGCCTGTTGGTGGAGCCTTTCACTCACCATTAATGGAACCTGCACGTATTGAATTAGAAGCAGCTATTAATAATACATCATTTAATAACCCAATATGCCCTGTTTACCAAAATGTAACAGCAAGTGCTATTTCAAATCCTGATGACATAAAGAAAAATTTAATTTTACAATTAACGGCTCCTGTCAAATGGACACAAACAGTTAAACAAATGATTGCCGATGGCGCCACACATTTTACTGAAGTTGGTCCTGGTAAAGTATTACAAGGATTAGTAAAAAAAGTGAATCCTTCGATAGAAACAATTAGCGCATAACCATCATGTTAAGAAAAACAATTATCAGTTTGACATTTACTTTTATTGCATTCAATACTCATGCACAATTTTTTAGAGGCATTGGTATTTTTGCAGGAGGCACAATGTCTAGCCATAAGTATGTAAATAGTTTAGCTATTGATAGTTTTTTTTTCGCGCATACCTCACCAGCACCCTCTCATCGATCTGCAGAAAGATTTAGTTGGAGTGCAGGCATTGTTGCAGAATTTCTTCGATACGATCATTTTAGATGGCAAACAGAATTTGAATATTGTAATAAAGGAGCTGTTGAACGTCCTTTAATTGTTCCATGGCCAGCAGAAAGAGGCAATAGAACAGTAAATAAATATTCAAACTTACAATGGAACAACTTTGCTAAAATTATTTTTAACGAAGGGTATAGAGGTACTCCTTACTTGATGATGGGTGCAAGATTAGAATATAATTTACTTCGCACCATTACGGCTTATTCGTCTGTTGCAGGTTCTGTAAGAAAAATAACGGTAACACCTGATGTGGCTATTGGCTATGAATTTGTAACCTATGGTAAATTCAAACCATTTATCGAAATGCATTATAATCCAGATGTTTTAAAATTAAAAGTAAATAACGTTACGCATACAAATAGAATGTTTGAATTACGCATAGGAATTATGTATCGTCCCAAAAAATCATCCATTGATGATTGCAACGCACCAAGGTATCACGGTCCAAGTTATTAATTTTATATTTGCAAATTATGGTCATGTCTAAAGATGTTTTATTTTCTCTCACGAAGGGCGGTTATGCGCCCCAAGAGGAAATGCTTGAAGTAGCAAGAAAAAAAGGAAAGTTATACATTGGTATACCAAAAGAAATGGCCTTTCAAGAAAACAGAGTACCATTAGTTCCTGACGCTGTGGCTTTACTCATTAATAACGGACATCGCATTGTTATAGAAACTGGAGCTGGAAAAGCAGCACACTTTGAAGATACAGATTACAGTGAAGCTGGTGCAGAAATTGTATACTCAGCTAAAGAAGTTTATAAAGCGGATATCATTTTAAAAATCGCCCCTCCTACTCTAGAAGAAATTGAATGCATGCAAACAAGGCAAACCTTATTTTCTTCACTCCAATTAACTGTTCAGCCTGAAGATTTTTTAAAAAAATTAATTGCCAAAAAATTAAATTGCGTCGCTTATGACATGATTACAGATGATGCTGGTATTTTTCCTGTGATTAGAGCCATGGGAGAAATTGCTGGAGGCACATCCATCTTAATTGCGGCCGAATTATTAAGCAACGCCAATCATGGTGTTGGTTCCATATTAGGTGGTATTAGCGGTGTTTCGCCAACTGAAGTAGTTATTATAGGTGCTGGAACTGTTGGAGAATTTGCGGCTCGCGCGGCTTTAGGATTAGGTGCTACTGTAAAAGTATTTGATAATTCAACGTCGAGATTACGAAGATTACAAAGCCAATTAGGAACGCGTATTTTTACCTCGGTCATTGTTCCAAAAGTTTTAGAAAAACATTTAAAAACAGCGGATGTTGTGATTGGTGCATTGAGAGCTGCTAAAGGAAGAACGCCTTGTATTGTAACTGAAACGATGGTTTCGGAAATGAAAACGGGTTCGGTTATTATTGATGTGAGTATCGACCAAGGTGGTGTTTTTGAAACATCGGATGTGACTAACCATACGAAACCTGTATTTAGAAAACATGGTGTTATTCATTATTGTGTACCTAATATCCCTTCGCGCGTAGCCCGAACTGCCTCTTATGCCTTTAGTAATATCTTTCAACAAATTTTAATGAGCATGGGCGATGAAGGTGGTTTTGATAGCATCGTAAGAAAAGATGCTGGCGTTAGAAATGGCGTTTACGTGTATAATGGCATTTTAACCAATCAATATTTAGGCGAAACATTTAACTTACCATTTAAAGACATTAATTTATTAATGGCTGCTATGTAATAAAAATATAATTACTAATCACAACAACCAACATCATGAACTTTTGGCAACGCTTTCGTTTTTTTCTAGTAGGATTTATTCCAGGCTGTATCATTTTATTTTTCATCATTAATAAAAAAGGATGCACGAGTCCTAATGAATTAAAAATGCAAGAACTTCAATTTCAACGCCTACAATTAGGAAACAAAGCCTTGTGTAAACTAAATTGCCTTAAGCAAACAGAGGCTTCTTTTAAATTAAACCTAAAAAAGTTTGAAGTCAATTATAGTTTAAGTGAAGTGCATAAAGAACCTTATGGACTATATGTTTTAGAAGCTAAAGAAACTACTTCATTAAATTATACAATGACTGTAGAAGACAGAGATTCTATCACATACATTGATGATATTACATTGTTGAATAAAGCATTAACGTGTCAATGCGACACCGTAAAATAATATGTCAGCGAGTAAAACAGATTTATCTAAATACAATAATGACTGGTATCAACCTGGTGGGTCTGTGCTAAAAAAAACATGTTGGTACGTTTTACATGCTATTTTTATTCATTCTGCATTTCCTTTCAGTTCTTTCAAAGTGTTTTTATTGCGTTTATTTGGAGCAAGCATTGGAACATCAGTGACCATTAAACCAAATGTTACAATTAAATATCCTTGGCATTTAACCATTGGAAACCATGTGTGGATTGGCGAACAAGTGTGGATTGATAATTTATCAAGAGTTACCATTAAAAATAATTGTTGTGTTTCTCAAGGCGCCATGTTGTTGTGCGGTAATCATGATTATTCGAAAACAAGCTTTGATTTAATTGTTAAAGACATCACACTTGAGGAAGGTGTTTGGATTGGTGCGAAATCAATTGTTTGCCCTGGTGTAAGTATTGGAAGCCATTCTGTGCTAACGGTTAATAGTGTTGCCTCTAAAAACCTAGAGTCTTGCGCTATTTACCAAGGAAATCCTGCCGTAAAAATTAAGGAACGCGTAATTAAAATTGACAATTAATTTTAATTAAAAATCTACTAACGGTTTAGCGCTTCGCAGAATAGATAAATTTTTAATTTTAAACTTTAATTCATTTTTTTATAAATAAGTCAATAGTATTTTAGCTTCTTTAAGCAGTATTATCGATTAATTGTTAATGTATTTAACAATTATGTAATGTTTTGTTTACTATCCAACATAACTTATAATTAATTCGTGTACCTAT
>CANLAV010000036.1 GCA_947487905.1 Bacteroidota bacterium
ATAAATCATGAGAGAGCGTTTGTGCTAATTTATTAAGATGTTTTTTACTTAATTCAATCCAAGGTTTAGTAATTGGTATGTCTGATTTTAACACTAAAAATTCCCATAAGCGTTTTGGAATGTCAAACATGGCTGTGTTTACAACCATTGCTTTTGAATGCATTTCTAAAGAAAGCTGTTCTTTGATAGCTTCCTCATTGGTATTTGAAATCCAGTTAATAGAAATACCAGCATGGTAATTTAATTTAAAAAAATCCTCAGCAGCAAACGCAGATAATTTTAAAACAGCAGGACCACTTAAACCCCAGTGTGTAATTAAAATCGGTCCACTGTATTGATGTTTTGTTCCATTCACTTTTACAGTTCCATTTTTCACACTCAATCCCATTAATTCTTTGATATTACTTTGTGGAAGGTTAAGTGTAAATAAACTTGGAATTAATTCGTCAATAGTATGCCCCATTTTTTTCAGAAAAGCATAATTGTTTTGTTGATGATGTCCTCCAATACAGCAAATAACAGCATCTGCTACATAGTTATGTTTATTGGTAGTAATCGCGATTGTTGATTCATTAGATTTTAATTTTAAAACTTCTTCGCTTACATGAATATCAATGTTGTATTTTTTAGCTTCTTCTAAAAAGCAATGGATAATACTTTCGCTACTATTGCTTTCTGGAAACATTCTACCGTCTTGCTCCGTTTTTAGTTTTATACCACGTTGCGCGAACCAGTTTACAGTATCACTTGTGCTGAATTGTGAAAATACTTGTTGTAATTCTTTTTGGCCACGAGGATAATTTTTAATCAGTTCTTGATTTTCAAAACACGCATGTGTTACATTGCATCGGCCACCGCCCGAAACCTTTACTTTTGATAAGAGTTTGGTTGATTTTTCAAGAATGGTGATGTTTACATTTGGAAAATGTATGGCAGCATTAATAGCCGCAAAAAAACCAGAAGCTCCGCCTCCAATGATAAGTATGTGTTTTGCTTTTTTCAATACAACTGTAAATTTAATAATTTTTCGCAGTAGTCATTTTGTTTGTTTGCGTTAAGGATTGTAACGAAAATCCTTTTGTTGCGATTTTTTTTCGCAATAAAAGATTGAAGTGGAAAGCCTTACCCGACGATAGGAGGGAAACGCCCATATTTGTGTTATTTTAACAAGTCTAAATTCAATAGGAATTGGATATTATTTTATACATTTACTCAAACAAATTTAAACAACATCACAATGGGATTATTTGATAAACTTAGGAATGAATTTATTGATATTATTGATTGGACAGATAATACAAATGATACAATTATTTATAAATTTCCAAGATACCAAAATGAAATAAAGATGAACGCAAAGCTCACCGTGCGTGAGAGTCAAGTGGCTGTTTTTATGAATGAAGGTGTTATTGCCGATGTATTTTTACCAGGTATGTATACATTAGCTACTCAAAACATGCCTATCCTTGCTACATTAAAAGGTTGGAAATATGGATTTGATAGCCCTTTTAAAGCCGATGTTTTTTTCGTGAGTACGAAATTATTCAGAGATCAAAAATGGGGAAGTAAAAATCCGATCATGTTGCGCGATGCCGAATTTGGTCCTGTTAGATTACGTGCATTTGGAACGTATGCGTTTAAAGTAACTGACGCTGGTAAATTTTTGAAAGAAGTTGCTGGTACAGCTTCTGAATTTACAACGGATGAAGTGAATGAATATCTAAGAAGTATTGCTGTTTCAAGAGGCATGGAATCATTAGCAGAAAGTAAAGTGCCTGTGTTAGATTTAGCATCTCATACAGCTGAAGTATCTGCAACCATTACCGAAAAAATCAAACCAGAGTTTCATGAAATTGGTTTAGACTTAACGAAATTTTTAATTGAAAATGTGTCTTTACCACCAGAAGTGGAAGAGATGTTAGATAAAAGAAGTAGCATGGGCATTGTTGGTAATTTGGGTGCGTTTACACAATTTCAATCTGCCAATGCCATACAAGATGCTGCTAATAACCAAGCGAGTGGGGGAATTATGGGTGCTGCATTAGGCGCTGGTGTTGGGTTTGGAATTGCTGGACAAATGGGTAATGCGTTTCAAAATACTCAGTTTAATGGCGCTACTGGACAAAACACGCCACCACCGCCGCCGATTTCAACTTATTTTGTAGCTGTCAATGGTACTCAAACAGGTCCATTTACATTATCACAATTACAAGCGATGGCGTTAGCGGGCGAGTTCACCAAACAAAGTCAAGTATGGAAACAGGGCATGGCAGGTTGGTTAGCTGCAGAAACACAAGCTGAATTAAGTGCGATGTTTCAAGCTGTTCCTCCTCCGATTGTATAATTTTAATTCATCCTATAAATAAAAAGCTACAATGACATTGTAGCTTTTTTTACACGTATTTCACATTTTTATTTATCTTTAAAAATGCTTTGGCACATCATAAAATATTACTTAACGTTTGTTATTATGGTCTTTTTCAAAAGACATAAAATTTCAAATATAAAAAATATACAAGTTAAAGGACCTGTCATTTTGGCCATGAATCATCCAAATGCATTTATGGACCCTGTTGCATTTTCTTCGATGACATATCCTCCAAGAGTTCGGTATTTGGCTCGTGGCGATGCTTTTAAGAAAGGTATTGTGACTTGGATATTAGAAAGTTTAGGCATCATTCCTATTTTTAGGATGCAAGATGCAGGAAAAGATGGCTTAATGAAAAATAACGAAACCTACCAATCCGTTAATAAGCTATTATCCAGAAATAAAAAAATAATCATTTTTGCTGAAGGCATTTGTATTCAAGAAAGACGCTTGAGACCTTTGAAAAAAGGGGTTCCAAGGATGGTTTTTGGTGCGATGAATGAATTTGACTTAAATGATTTGACTGTTGTTCCTATCGGTATTAATTATTCAAATCCTTCACAATTTAGAAGTGATGTGTTTTTTAATATAGGCGAACCGATTCATATCAATGATTATATGGCGGCATATCAGCAAGCGCCTGCAAAAACGATGAATACATTTCTAGTTGATTTAGCCGCTAAAATGAAATCATTAATCATTCACATTAATCACGAGCGAAGTGAAACCGTAATCGGACACTTAGAAATTATTTTGAAATCGAATTATTTCAAACAAAATAAATGGAATGTTAATGATGTTGAACATGATTTTTTATTTTCAACGCAACTAGTTGATGTGATTAATAAAGCTGAAGACCATTGCCCTGAAGTGGTTGCAGTACTTACTAAAAAAACATGTACGTATTTTGAACAATTAGAAAAACACAATTTACGTGATTGGTTAATTGATCCTCATTTTCAGCTCATCAAATTCCCCTATTTAAAAGTCATTTTGCAATGGTGTTTAATCATCATCAGCCTGCCAATTTATATCATAGGTTTATTAACTAATTTCATTCCATATAAATTATCGTATCTTATTACGACCAAAAAAGTAAAGATAAAAGAATTTAAAGCCTCGTTTTATATGGGCATTGGTGCTGTTTTGTTTTTAGTTAATTATATAGCGCTCTATACTATTCCAAGTGTATTATATTCTGCGTGGCTAGGCGTGTTAGTGGTGATGATTTCTTTTTTATGTGGTTACGCCTGTTTGTTTCTTTCTCCGTTGCGTAAAAAAACAAAAGGTATGTGGCGTGTATTAAATTTGCAATCAAAACAAAAAACAATTTTTGATGCTTTGCAATTGCAACGTCAAGTAATTATAAAAGACTATGAAACATTGCTTTAAATGTGATACCTTGGTTTAGGTGTTACATCTAGTCCGCAAAATTGATTGTCTAAATACTTGTAATAGCCTGTTATGGCAATCATGGCAGCATTGTCAGTGCAATACTCAAATTTAGGAATGTAAGTGTTCCATTTATAAATTTTTCCTATAACATTTAATTGTTTTCGAAGTTCTGAATTTGCTGAAACACCCCCAGCAATAGCAATGTGTTTGATAGATGTTTCGTTGCTCACCTGAATTAAATTTTTGAGTAAGTACTTAATTAAATGGGCTTGGTAAGAAGCACAAATATCATGCATGCATTCGGAAATAAAATGTGGATTTAATTTTGTTTGCGCTTGAATGAAATATAAAAAAGATGTTTTTACGCCACTGAAACTATAATTATTGTTTTTGAGCTGTGGCATTGGAAATGAATAAGCTTTAGGATTTCCTAATTTGGCGTATTTATCAATTAATGGTCCACCAGGGTAGGGAAGTCCGAGTATTTTGGCTGCTTTATCAAAGGCTTCACCTACAGCATCATCTTCTGTTTCTGCTAATAATTCAAATTGTAGATGCGATGTTATTTTGATAATTTGAGTATGGCCGCCACTAACCGTCAAACATAAAAATGGAAATTCTGGACTTGTATGACTTTTAGTCTCTCTCTTCTCTAATGTCCCTTCAATCCCTTTGGTCTCTTCTGCCCCTTCAATCCCTTCTGTCCCTTTTATCCCTTCTGTCCCTTCCTTAATAAAATGCGCTAAAATATGTCCTTGCATATGATTCACTTCTATTAAAGGAATATTTAACGCTAAGGATAATGATTTTGCAAACGATAAACCAACTAATAAACTGCCACTTAAGCCAGGGCCAAGCGTTACAGCAATGCCATGGAGGTCAGAGAGTGTTACTTTTGCTTTTTTTAAAGCCATTTCAATAACTGGCAAAATATTTTTTTGATGATCGCGACTGGCTAATTCAGGAATGACGCCACCATATTGTTCATGTATGCTTTGATTGGCCGTTACATTAGAAAGTAATAAGCCATTTTTAATAATAGCGCAACTGGTATCGTCGCAACTGGATTCAATACCTAAAATAAATATGTCGTTTTTTTTTTTGATAGTAGAATAGGTTATTTATTTACTTTATAGGCAACGATATTAAGTTTAATTAACGAAAAAAGCTTGTTTTATTTTATTATTTTTAATGCTTATGAAATGGCTGAACAAAGTTAAAAGAATATTGCTGAAAACATTACTGTATTCAGTCATTCTTTTATTGTTTTCTGCAATACTCTTATTTGTTATAGGTCAAACAGAAACGTTTCAAACATATGCTGCCAAGCGTGTTGCCAGTTATTTGAGTTCTCAGTTAGGTGTAAAAGTTGAAGTGAAGCGGTTGAAGATTTCTTTCATAAAAAATGTGATGTTGGAGGATGTTTTTTTAGGAGATCAACATAACGATACCTTACTTTTTGGAAAATCGATTATTCTAAATGTTAATGCCTTTAATTACCAAAAACAGCAATTAGATTTGTCAGAACTCGCGTTATCCGATTTGAAAGTGAAAATGATTCATTATAAAAATGAACCTGATTTTAATTTTCAATTTTTAGTAGATTATTTTTCATCTGATTCTACAAGTCAAACTGATTCATCCCAGCAGTGGAAAATAAATTATGGCGGTCTTAAATTAACAAACGTTGATTTCAGATACCAATATTTACCAACTGATTTGAAGGTTACACCTCAAATGAACTACGATAATTTACACTTAACTAACGTTTCTGGACTATTCACTCACATTAATTTTAGAAACGATACTATTTTTTCTGACATCACCCATTTGAGTGCTAAGGAACAATGTGGCATTCAAATTAAAGATTTAACAACACGTGTTAGCGTTTCGTCTAACCATTTGCAATGCGATAGCTTGTATTTAAAAACCAATCATAGTTTGGTGAAAGGAACAGTTTCATTTAAATATGATACTTGGGATGATTATACTGATTTTATAAATAAAGTATATATGAAGTTAGACTTGAAAGATAGCACTTCATTAAACATGAAAGATGTCGCTTATTTTGCAGAAGATATTCAAGGATTTAAAGAAGTATTTGGTCTTAAAGGAAAAATAAAGGGTTTTGTAAATGATTTAAATGGTTCAGATTTAGTTGTCAGGTATGGTAAGAACACGCAGTTTGTGGGTGATTTTGCCATTAGTGGTTTGCCAGATATAGATCAATCGTTTATACATTTCAATACACCACGTTTAGCTTTTACAAAAGAAGATATCGAGCAGTTTCCAATACCACCTTTTCAAAATCCAACGCATTTGCAGTTACCTAACGAATTGAGTAAGCTGGGTATTGTTACTTATAAAGGGAAATTCGATGGCTTCCTAACTAATTTCGCAACGTATGGTCAATTCAATTCAAACATTGGAAGTCTAAGAACTGATTTACAAATCAATCGAAATTTAAAATCAAAACAAATCGACTACGCTGGTTCGTTTAGTACAACCAGTTTAAATATTTCTAAATTAGTTCCAAATTATGGATTCATTGGACCTGTTTCTTTATCTGCTAAAGTAAATGGACATGGTGTAACTGCCGAAGAAATTGATGTAGTGATGGATGGTGAAATCCAATCTATTACATACAATAATTACGCTTACAATCAATTAAAAATTGATGGGTCTTTTAAAAAGCGCGTATTTACAGGCAGTGTGGTGAGTTTGGATCCAAACGCCGATTTTGATTTTAATGGAACGATAGATGTAAATCATCAAGTCCCGAAAATGGACTTTATTGCTACCATCCATAATTTTGATTTAGAGAAAACTCATTTTTCAAATTCTAAATTACATGGAAAAATTTCATCCCAACTTTTTATTAATTTGAATGGTGATGATCTTGATAATTTAAGTGGTCAAATAAATTTAGACAATACTATTTATTCACAAGATTTAAAAGTATATCGTTTAACTAAGTTTAATCTAAATTTAGATCAATCACAAATTTCAAAATCCATTCGATTAAATTCTACTATTGTAAATGCGCAATTGAGTGGTAAATATCAATTAAGTAAATTGCCAAAGGCATTTAACCAATATTTAAACAACTATTTTCCAACGGTATTTAAAACCAATACGCGTTATATATACAGTGATAAAGCTGATTTAACCATTACGGTCAAAAACTTTACTATGATAAAGGATTTGTTTTTAAACGATGTGATGATTAGTCCTAATACACAACTTGATGCCTCATTCGACGCCGCTATTAATTATCTTTATATTAAATCATCTAATGATCTTGTGAACTATGCGGGTGTTAAATTTCATAATAATAACCTCATTGTTAATTCATTACCAAAAGGTATTAGCCTTCAATATCAATCTAAAAAAATTGCGTTGAACGATAGTTTAACATTTAAAAATGGATTCGTTAATTTAGTGGCTAATGATAAAACATCGGGTTTTGATCTCACTTGGGATAATGTTTCAAAGCCATCGTATTCAGGTAATCTCAAAGGGCAAGTGCTTTTTGGTGCTACACAAGCAAATATATTATTAGACAAGGTAAAAATCGTGGTAGCTGATAGTGTCTGGCAATTGGTGAAACCAAATCCAATTACGATGGATTCCTCTTTTCATATAAAAGTTAATCCAATTTCGTTTTATAACAATAATCAGTTGATTACAATTGACGGCACACTTTCTAAAGATGATGATGATAAATGTGATGTATTTATTCAGAACGTAAAATTATCACAATTAAATCCATTATTAGCTGGTGCCAATTTTTCGATCGATGGCTCTTTAACAGGAAATATTAGTTTATATTCTGCATTTAATAAGCAAATTGTAAATAGTAATATCGATTTTTCGGAATTTAAATTGAATAATAAATTAATTGGTAGTGGCGAATTACATAGCGAATACAATCCAGATAAAGAATATGTGAGCATCAGAGGTTTTTCTTCTTTTGGAAAAGATTTTGATGGAAATCTAATGAAAAACATTGATTTCAGTGGGTTTTACTATACCAAAAAGGAAGATGATAATTTAGATATTTCGTTTAAAGCCGAGCCGTTTGATTTATCCTTGTTGCAACCTTATCTAAAAGATATTATTACCATTAAGGTAGGCTTCTTAAACGGAACAGGAAAAATAACTGGTACGCCGAGTAAACCATTAATCAACGCTGATTTAAAAATCATGAAGTGTGTGATGCTAGTTGATTATCTGAATGTATTGTATACGGTGAGTGGTAACGTCAACATCAAACCGAATCAAATTCATTTTGATAACCTCGAATTACGTGATAAAACAGGTAATGTGGGTAGCGTAGATGGAAATGTATTTCACTCTAATTTTAAAAATATGCGTATCGACTTCGACGTTAATACCTCTAAATTAATGATACTCAACACCACAGCTGTTAATAATTCGAGTTTTTATGGAACAGCATACGCTTCCGGAAACGTTGGTATTTTTGGTTTTTCGGATGATATAAAAATGGAAATAAACATGAAAACTAACGGAGGAACGCGGTTTGTTATTCCATTAGATGGCCCTTCAGAAATGTCGAATAATGAATTCATCCAGTTTGTGTCGAAAGATACTGTCAAAAAAGTGATACCAATTTCTAAATCGAATATATCGCTCGACTTTAATTTAGATGCCACCTCTGATGCTGAAGTTCAGTTGATATTTGATGAAAAATCTGGTGATGTGATTAAAGCGAGAGGAGATGGAAATTTACATATGAAAATAAATTCAAAAGGAAAGTTTGATATGTTTGGTGACTATGTCTTATCTACTGGTGATTATTTATTTACGCTAGAAAACTTTGTGACCAAAAAATTTGAAATTGAAAAAGGTAGTTCAATTAAATGGAACGGAAATGTATACAAAGCTAATATTGACATTGTGGCGAATTACAAACAACGCGCCTCTATAAAGCCTTTATTTCCTAATGATTCTGCAAGTAATTACAATAAACGTTTTCCTGTAGATTGTAAATTGTATATGAAAGATAAATTAACTTCGCCAGATATTGAATTCGGAATTGAGTTACCTACCATTGATGAAAGCACGCGAACGTTAGTTAAAAATTTATTAGTTGACCCTAATGAATTAAATCGTCAAGTGTTTTCTTTGCTGTTGTTGCGTAGCTTTGTCACGCCAATTGCTGTGACTGGTGGTTCAGGTGTAAATGCTGGAGGCGCAATGGCAGCAACAGGTTCAGAAATGTTGAGTAATAAAATTAGTAGTTGGTTAAATGGCGTTACCAAAGATGTAGACATCGGAGTTAACTATCGACCTGGCGATGCGCTGAGTAGCGAAGAATTAGATTTAGCCTTATCCAAACAATTATTTAATAACCGATTAACGATTGACGGAAATTTAGGCGTGAATAATAATTCAGCAAATTCAAAAACAACTAACAATAGTAATTTAATTGGTGATGTAACAGTTGAATTAAAATTAACTGAATCGGGTAAATACCGCGTGAAAGGATTTAATAGAAGCAATGATAATACGCAGGTATTAAACAGTGGTGGGCCGTTTACACAAGGTGTTGGTATATTTTACCGTGAAGAATTTGAAAGCCTAAATGAGTTGTATAGACGGTATTTAGGAAAAGTAAAAAAGAAATAATTTTAATGACTAGTGTTTTTTTATACTAGCCAATCGAAAACCCACAAAAGCCATTGGTAAATAAGCACCTACTAAATCTACCAGGGTAAACCAAAATGGTGAAGGCAACATCATGATGTTAGCAATACCACCTGCTAAAAACAAAAAACCAATACTCATCGCAAATTTCAATTTGTGATTGGCTGCAATTTTTGCCGCTACAAATGCCCCACCTAATGTACCTAAAGCGTGTGCTAAAAATGGAAATAAAAAATGTTTGGGTTCAAATAAATGGATTGTTGCGGTTAGTCCTTCGAGTGTTGTAACGTCCGCACCGTTAGGGGCAGGAATAATTGAGCCACTTACAGTAATTAGACTCATATTGATGATACTTCCTAAAATAAAGCCAGCTATAACAGCTATGATGTTTTTAATAATTGGATTCATATTTGTTTTTTTTAGTTTACTAACGGTTTGGCGTATGGTGTTTTAAAATTATTTTTTTGGATGAGATCCCATGTAAAAAATTAAATGGCCTCCGCTTACAATATCATTGTAAGTAATGTTTAGCGAATTTAGAACTTTTCCATTTAGTGTTATTTTTTGCACGTATACATGTTTTGCATGTTGATTAACAACGTCAATTTTAAATGTTTTACCATTTTCTAAATTCAATTCAGCTTTGTTAATTAGAGGTGAGCCAATCGCAAAGTCATTAGATCCAGGTGATACAGGATAAAAGCCCATTGAGGAAAATATATACCAGGCACTCATCTGACCGCAGTCATCGTTTCCTCCGAGTCCATCAGGCTTTGGTTTATATTGCATGTTGGCAATTTTTCTAACTTGATATTGTGTTTTCCAAGGTTCATTCGTCCAATTATAAAGATAAGCAACATGATGCGCTGGTTCATTTCCGTGCACATATCCTCCAATAATTCCTTCGCGCGTGATGTCTTCGGTTTCGGCAAAAAATGAATCGGGTAAATGCATTGAAAATAACGTATCTAATCGTAAAGGAAATTTCTGTTTTCCACCCATCCTTTCAGCAAGAGCAGCAGGATTGTGAGGTACAAAAAAACTATAGTTCCAGCTGTTGCCTTCTATAAATCCTTGGTTACTCGTCGATAATGGATCAAACGCAGATTTAAATAAACCATTTGATAATTTTGGTTGCATAAATCCAGTTATTGGATTATAATTATTTTGCCAATTTGAGGATCGTTTGATAAACGTCTCATAAACATCTGTTTTATTTAATTTCTTTGCTATTTGAGCAATACACCAATCATCATAAGCATACTCTAAAGTGTTTGAAACAGAAATACCACTTTTTTCGGAAGGTATAAAACCTAAATTCATATACTCACCAATACCTTCATATATTTTGTGATTAGCAGTGTTAATACATGCTTGCAGCGCTTCATGTTCATCGCCCTTATATACATTTTTTAATATAGCATCAGCTATAACGGATACACTATGATAACCACTCATGCACCAATTATCATTGGCGTGATGTGACCAAATAGGTAGCATTTGTAATGTACTTTGATTGTAATGAGCCATCATTGATTTTATCATGTCGCTATTACGAGTTGGTTGAATTAAATTAAATAAGGGATGTAAGGAACGATAAGTATCCCACAATGAAAATGTACTGTAATTAATAAATCCATCTGCTTTGTGTGTGTTTTGATCTAATCCTTTATATTCATGATTGACATCTACATATTCAGTTGGATTTATGAATGTGTGATATAATGCGGTGTAAAAATTTGTTTTTATTTCATCAGACGCATCAATTTTAATTTTACTTAATTCTGTATTCCATTGTTGTTGAGCATTATTTTTCACTGTTTCAAAATCCCAATGTGATATTTCAGCTTGCATATTTTCTAAGGCATTGGCTTGGCTTACAGAGGATAGAGCAAATTTTATTTTTATTTTTTCACCTTCTTCAGTATCAAAATCAAAATACATTCTAATTTTTTTTCCTGCTATTTCTGGGAAATTTTTTGATTGATCAAATTTGCCCCAAAACCCTCTATACGCTGTTTTATCATCTTCGTTTTGTTGTCCATAATTTTTAAATCTTTTCGAAAATGACATCGCAAAATAAACGGTTCTTGTTCTTGCCCATCCACTTGTTTGTCTGTAACCAGTCACTAAACTATCATTGATAACGCGTATAAATGTCCAGACATTTTTTTTGTCATAATTGTATATGCCCGATGTTAAATCAAAAATGATATGACTTTCATATGATTTTGAAAATGTATATTGATGCATACCTACTCGTGAAGTGCTTGTCATTTCAGCAAGAATTTGATGGTCATCTAATTTTACTTTATAATAACCAGCCTCACTTATTTCATTAGTGTGTGAAAATGAGGACCGATAGCCGCTTTTAGAATCAGATGCGATGCCTGGATGTAATTGTAATTTACCTTGTGTGGGCATAATCAAAAAATCACCAAGATCCGAATGTCCTGTTCCGCTTAAATGTGTGTGACTAAAACCAACAATTGTTTTGTCTTCGTATTTATAACCTGCACAGTATTTATAAACATCGGCATTGTATTTTCCATTTAGTTCATACGAAACGGTATCTGTTTCTGGACTTAACTGCACCGCACCAAAAGGAACCGTTGCGCCAGGGTAGGTGTGACCCATTTTTTCTGTTCCAATAATAGGCTTTACATAGTTAACGAAATTGGTTTGCGCAGATGCAATAGAAATCTGAATTGATAATAAAATAAACCAGTGTTTTTTCATGTTTCTATCTATGAGTTTTACAGAGTTGTTCTTAATTTAAAAATAATAAAAAGTTTCAGAAATCAGTTCTGATTAATTTATTTATTAAGTTGAAAGTAATGGGTGATTTAACCTGAACGAATTAAGATGGCTCAGTCTGTATTTTTAGTTTGTTGTATTTTTTGTTTGCGTAAATAATGTAGGCTGTCCCAATAAGTGTTGGCGTTATCCAAACCACCAAGGTACCAATGTGAAGCCCTGCTACTAAAAACGCCGTGATGGATGCGATTAAGGCTCCTACCATCCGACCAATGTGATTCATCAATCCAGCATTTTTCTTTTTTGTAAAGCGTTTAAATGTTTGAAAATCTTTGAGTGTTAAAAATAAACCAAAGCCACCAAAGAAAATATACAGTATGCTATTTTCAAAATGGTATTGCCTGCCAAGTAAACCAAGCATGAGCATGAATAAAGAAATTAAAAACATGCTACCCGATATGGCTTGATCTTTCCAATCTGCTTTGCGTTTTATTTTATGATGTAAGGTTAAGGCTCTGTTACCAGCCAATACCAAGTAAATGGTAAATAAACCAATCAAGAATAAAAATACATTGTGGTGTTGTGGCATATTGCTAATCACTAAAGCAATCATCGAACTAATTATCATAGCGAACGAGAAAATTTTCCCTGCTCGTTTATGATTAATAGCACCTTTTTTTACCGATACACTAATGGTCCCACTGATTAAACCAACTCCTCCAAAAAATGCATGGATGTATATGAGCAAGGTAATGATAAATTCCATGATTATTTTAACGGGCTGATAAGTGTTTTATTAAATGTAAGAATATTTATTATACTTAAATAGGATTTGAAAAGTTTAATAGTAAGTTAACCTTTCAATTCCAGTTTAACGAAATACAAATAATGTGCCACAGCCTTGTATTAAGTCTCTTTACTTTTAATAAAACTTCCTCTCGTTTTATTGCCCTCCATGAGCACAATGTCGGAATGAAGAAACTTAGCGGCTTCTGCCGAATCGTTTACTTTGGAGGCCGTGCGTTCTAGCATTTTTGTTTCAAACGGTGTTAAAACAGTTTTTCGGATATCTTCTTTTTTCCATGCAGATAAAGGCCTACAAACTTTTGAAATGGTGCGTGCTAACACAAGTGCATCTAATAAGGCTTGATTGGCTCCTTGGCCTTTGAATGGACTCATAGGATGTGCGGCATCTCCGATTAAAGTGATTGGACCCCATGTTTCTGTGAGGTGTGATTGTAATAATTCTCGATCGTAGGCAGGATAGCCTGTAACATCGCTTACAAGGGTAACTGATACAATTTGCGGAACAGGATTGTGCCATTGTGTTCGTCGGCAAGCTTCTTCTTTCAATGCTTCGGGGCCTTTTGCACTGAGTGTTTTCGCCTCTTGTTCGGAGATAGGAAAACTCAATTGCCACATCACTTTATCTGAAGAATAAGGCATCACATAGATGCGATCAATGCCATTGGCTGTTTGAAAAACGGTAGCCGAATCGAGTAGTTCTTGATGAGCATCTTTTAGCGCTGCTAAAGGACAAATACCTAATATCACCATACAACCCAAATACCGCAATGGACTGCCTTCTTCACCAATTAATAATTTACGAACCGAACTGCGAATGCCATCGGCACCAACCAACACATCGGCTTTGTTTGTTTTGATTTCTCCATGGACGTTGAACTGTAATTCAACTTGGTTATCATCACCGGTTTTAAAATCGATGAGTTGATGTCCCCATTGCACGGCTTGGTGTCCGCCCAATTGCTCCAACAATTCTGAGCGTAGTGATTGCCTTGAGATATGAATGTTTGTTCGTTTGGGTGCGATGCGGGTACCTGTGTGTTGCCACTTTCGCATGCCCCATTCGCCCATTATTTTTCCTTCGGTGTTGTGAACCACGTGCCTGGTTGAAATGATGGATTCTTTTAAATCAACAACGCCAAAGGCTTCGATGGCTTTACTAGCTTGTTGTAAGGTGAGCCCGTAACCTTGCGAACGTGCATTGAAACTAGAATCACGCTCATAAATGGTAAATGGAATGCCACGGTGCAAGCAAGCCACTGCTAATGCCACACCGCCAATGCCGCCACCAATGATGGCAACATGTGGATACTGTTTGGGATCGGGCATTGGATGTTGAGCCGCAGGAACAATGCCTAATCGATTGCAAGTGGGACACGTGTAAGGGTGACCTTTAGGGCGAATAGGAGCCGGGCCCGAGCCATCTGTTTTTGCAAAGTCATCACAAGCCAATTGGTATTGGATGCGCGCCTTATTGCCGAGCTTATGGCGTTTTTTACCACTTCCCACACACTCTTGGCACATGGCCCAATGGCTATGTTCTCTATCTGCCTGTTTCAATTTGCTTGTTTATCAAAGTCTTTTCAGGTAGCAAAGGTAAAACAATAAGTTTGTTTTTGATTTTTTTATTTTAATGCAAGTTTTTTATCTTGAGTTAAATTAGCAGTGCGATGCGGTATGAGTTGATTAACAAAGAAATCAATTTACAATTGAATTCATGGAGCAGTTACTCCTGATAATCAAAGTCATTCAACTCTTCTTTTAACTTGTTCCAAGTGTCATTTGATAATATGGATTTAAAATGTGTCAATTTACCTTTACTTTGTTCAATAATATATTTAGCTCTTTCTTTTGATTCAGGATGAGTACTAACCCAAGTTATGTAGCTTTCAATGTTAGAATCAGTCTCTGATATTTTATACAAAAAATTCGCAAAGTTAGTGGGGTTTATGTTTGCGTTTACTAAATAATCTACTGCCTTTAAATCGGCTTCTTTTTCTAAACTGCGGTCAAAGGCCGATGACGATAATGTTTTCAGGGTTTGTTTAATAACTTCTGTACCTCCGTTACCTGTTGTTATTGATATTAAAACGGATAGTCCAATTTCTTTTGTTAGTTTTTTCATCACATGATTGAGTTCAATGTGCGCTATTTCGTGACATATAACTCCAGCCAATTCATCTTGGTTATCAGCATTTAAAATTAACCCACTATAAATAACTAAATGACCATTAGGAAGTGCAAATGCATTAATTTCATCTTTCATAATGACATGAACGTTTAATTTTTCAATGTCAATGTTATTGGATAGGCAAATATGATTCACAATGCTATCAATGGCATGAGTAACATCTGTATTTTTATTTTCTTGTTCTGTTTTTTTTATTCCTTCCCAAAAAAGATCTCCTAATTTTTGTTCTGTTTTATCTGTTAATTGTTCAACTTTAAAAATTCCTACCCAATCTATTTCTTTTAATGAAAACCACATTCCGAAAAATAAACCTATGGATATAACGCCTTGAATGATTGATTTCTTCATGATTTTGATTTACAAATTAAGTTTGTTAATGGGCCAAAAAACCACAATTCAATATGAATTCCTTTTCTTATTTGAATGGCAATGTACATGGTTGCAATAAATTCAACGATATTAAAAAGGATTGCAGTGAGCATGTAAGCGATGTATGAATTTGTAATATTTTCTTCTGTAAAGATTATCGATATAGTCCACCAAAAACCAAAGCTATTTATAAATAGCATGGATAGTTGTGATAGTAATGCTTGTGTGCAATGCCAACGCACAAAATAAGTAGAGTTGCGATTTCCTAAATAAAAAATAAATGTTGCTAATAAATTTAATATTGGTAACGGCAGCCCTGCAATTATTGCGATGAGGGACATTAAATAACTATTGGAAGCTGATTCTGTTTCTTCTTCGCTAAGTTGATAATTAAATGGATTACTATGAATCATAATTCTTTTGTGATATTCCAAATCCAATTTAGTATCAAAAGCAAGAGCAATGGTACATTGTATGTTGGAATTTTTAAATAGGTTTCTAGCTTTTTATAAAAATGCAGTAAAGAGTTTTTCTTTGCCAATACATCAATCATCATCCATAATGGCGCGAAAATCAATATGATTGAAATTAAATAACCTAAGGGATTTGTAGTAAATGCTCTTAAAAATTCGCCATTTTGTAATAGTAAAACGGATCTTGTTGAACCACAGGAAGGGCAGGGTATATGTGTTACATGTTTTATGATGCACACTTCAAACGTATTGTTCTTAACCAATACATAATTTGAAGCATTCAAATAAAGCCACATATACCCTGCTGCACAAGCTAGAGAAATGATTAAATAAAGCTTATTCCTGCTAAAAGTCATTAGTATAAAAACTGTTGAATTTTTTGCATATTTTTTTCTCTTGTCGATTTTTGAATCATAAACCAGTCAATGATTGTCCAAATGCCTAAACCACCACAGGTTAGTAATTTACCAATTCCCAAACCTACATCTCCAATCATAAAACGATCAATACCCATTGAACCAGCCAAAATGGAAACGATTAAACTTGTTGTAGGATCTTTTAACTGAACCGTTGAAATTAATGCCCATTTCGAATCATCGATAGCTAATAGTCTTTCTCTGATAACATGAAGACTATGACTTTCGAAAAATTTTGAATTTGACATAATGAACATGTCGACTTTTTGTGCTTCCATTTTTTTTAATTTTTATTTTTTTTTACTCGTTTGGCTTTTCAAATCCGCCCCGTTTTACAATGGTTTCTGGCCTCCATTTTTTATTTTCTTCAACTCTTTTTTCAAGATACGAAAATTTGTATTAAAATGAAATTTTTTTATGAGTTATCTAAGCTTTTAAGTTTTGCTTTTGATTTATATTCCGGTAATTAAGAGTTAAACCTTAATTATTTTTTTGATGTTGTTTTTAAATTGTTGTTGTTTAGTCTATTGTAATATAACGGTTTCGGGCTTGGCGAAGTTGGCGATTTCTTAGCAACTGAATTGATACAAAGCAAAGAATTTCAAGTAACCACTGAACCACCAATTTCTTGTAGCTGTTATTAGCGATTCGGGTCTCTTTTCTAGTTTCTTCGTATATCATTTCACCAAGGTAATATGTGATGATGGTTATCATTTTTGTGGCATGTAGGTTGTTGGACTACATTGGGCAAACTTGGTTTTAGCATTATTTCGCTTGCTTTCCATATGCGGTATTTAAGTTCCATGGTTTCGGGTAGGTAAATCACAAGGGGAAGCGCACTGTTGTAATTAGTAAAGTAGGGTGCAAGGGGTATAAATTTTTTGGTGGTGGTATTATTTAAGCAGAGCATTTTGGTACTTGCCAGTGTGCCATCGCTTTCTACGGTGTAGTAGTTGTAACCATAACCACTAAGCGTTTGCGCTTGTATGTTGCCTATGAGTATATGCGTGTTGCAATCTACTTGCTTGGTAAGTCCTACCAAGAGTTCTAGTTTTAAGTTTTGTTCTTTGTTGGCTTTGGGCACAGACACGGTTATTTTTTTGTAGCCTTTTTGCGCTGCAGGAAACAGTGTGTCGAGTTTGTTAGGTGTTTTGTTTTGTGCTTTTGCGGCAAGGCTCAAGAGTGCTAATAAAGTGGATAGGATGTAATGTAAAAAACGGTGTTTCATAATGGCTTGGTTTACTTAAATACTTCGTGGCCTTCTTTATCAATAAATCCTATTTTTTTACCAAGGCGTATTTGCGCCCAGCCCAATCGTCGGGTATCAAAAGTTTCAATGTGGTCGTATTTTGGTTTCACCACTTCAATGCCATTTTTATCAATGCATCCTTTTTTATGGTTAATACTTACTTCTGCCCAGTTTTCGCATAAGAGGTCAAAGGGTTCTATGTGGTCATAAATTGGTGGCACCACTTCAAAGCCATTGTTGGTAATGAAGCCATATTTGCCATCTAATTTTACCAAAGCCCAATCTTTCGTATATACATCAAAGCCTCCTATATCGTCGTATTTTGGTTCTACCAATTCAGCACCAGTGCTATCAGCCAATCCAAATTTATCATTCAGCTTTGTTTTTTTAACTTCTACAGTTTTGCTATCAAAAGATAGGATATCGTCGTTCTGGGTTTGACCGTCTGTGATACATGGTAATAGAGCCGTTAGGAGCATTAATAAAATACGTTTCATAGTAAAAGATTTTTTATAAAAACAAATATAATGACTAATTGTTATATTTTATAGATAAATTTACATAAAAATTAGATAAATACAAAATATTGTGTATTTTTGTACTGAGCTTACATTTAATTAATTGGTTTAGTTTTGTGAGTAAAAAAAAAGTTCTCGTTTTTACGAGAACTTTTTTTATTTATAAGCGGATGTAAAAAGATATATCAGCACGAAACCGTTAGTCTTTTTTTTATTTTTTATATTCTACTTTCATTTCTACACGTCTGTTTTTCTGTCTGCCAAGCTCGGTACCGTTATCTTCAATAGGTTTAGTTGGTCCAAACCATTCTGTGATAATTTTATCGTTGATGATACCCTTGCTCACTAAGTATTTTTTAACCGCTTTGGCTCGTTTTTCGGATAACAAGGTGTTTTTTAAAGAGTCGCCTTGGTTATCCGTATGCCCTGATAATTTCAAGGTCCATTCATCAGCATGTTGTTTCATAAGGCCTGCTAATTCTGTTAATGAAGGTAAAGACGTTTTTTTAATGATGTCCTTACCACTAGCAAATTCTAAACTTGCAAACGCTTTTTCCAGTATTTTTTGTTCTTCTACTTTTAAAACAGGTGCTGGCAAACAGCCTTTTAATTCTATTAAACCAGCAATTAGTGGGCATTCATCTTCTTTGTCTATTACGCTATCTTTATCGGTATCAGGCCAAGGGC
>CANLAV010000037.1 GCA_947487905.1 Bacteroidota bacterium
GATGGCGGTTATGCTATTTGCCAATTTCCTTATCCAATAAAAGATGAGCTAGGGAATGATTTTGCTGTATTTGAAAATAGTTTTGATGGTTTGTTTTTAGAGTTGGCATTTGTTGAAGTGAGTAGCGATGGCGTTCATTTTTTTCGATTTCCGTCGCATTCATTAACAGACACTCTACTTCAGGTTGGACCATTTGATTATTTGGATGCAACTAAACTAAACAACTTGGCAGGTAAATACATCAATGGCTATGGAACGCCTTTTGATTTGAGTGACCTACCAAATAATGTATTGTTAAATAAAAATAATATTACCCATGTAAAAATAATTGATTGTGTTGGTTCTATTAATAATGAATATGCTTCTCGAGACAGCCATGGAAATAAAATAAACGATCCATGGCCAACGCCGTTTGCTAATTCAGGATTTGATTTAGATGCAGTTGGCGTTATTCATCAAAATAGCATCACCGAATTAAACGAAATGTCTGATCAAGAACATTCAATGTCGGTGTTTCCAAACCCTTTAAATAAAAATGAAAAATTAACAGTGCTTTCTTCTAATACCATTTTATTAATAGAATTATATAATACAGGTGGTCAAAAATTAATAGAAAATAAAGGTGATACCGTTGTATTAAATAATATTACCTCTGGATTGTATTATTTAAAAATTAATTTAAAAAATAAAATAGTCGTAAGAAAGATAGTTGTAAACTAAACGGTTACTATCTATGGTAACAAATAACCCCTGTGTTTATTATATTCTTCTAAGGTGCGAATGCCCGAAGAGCTAATGTGTTCAAACTCTTTATTACAAAAAATATTTACAATTTTAATGTCAGGCTTTAATTCTTGTAAATAACGGTATTGATTTTGTTCGTACTGAAAATCTGTTGAATTCCTTAAACCTCTCACCACCGTTACATTATATGCTAAAGAGTCTAAATAATCAGTAAGTAAACCATTGTATTCTGCATGCTGTCTGTTCGCGATTGTTGTAGGAAGGTTCCACGTTCGTTCATGTTTACTCAAGTTTTTACCAAAAGCAATAATGACTTTATCAAATAATTTTTCTGCTTTTTGTAACACATTGTAATGTCCTTTATGAAAAGGATTGAAACTTCCAGCAAACACAGCGATGTTTGGCACTCTTGTTGTAATGTAATCTGTAAGCGCGTCTTTGTTTTTAAAATCAGACTGCTGTTCAATAAACGTCAAGCGTTCTTTTTTATATATTAAATAATCAACGTGTTGGTGTAACACAAATTCTTTTTGCTCTATCTCAAGCAATTCAGCAAATGTGCTATTTGGATTTATGGAAGAAAATGGGTTCATTCTATTTTATGTTTTTGTCTAACAGTTTCCGAAAGAGTTGTTATTTAAGTTTCTTTAAATAGAACAAGGTGCTGCAGTTTGTTTTTCTTAAAATCAGGTTTGCTTGTTCCTTAATTTGTTCTGCGGTTACTTTTTGGTAGTTTTCAATTTCTAAATTAATCAAATTAGCATCTCCCAAAAGCTCTGAAATAGCAAGGTTTGTAGCCTTATTTAAAACGTCTGCTTCACTATAGGTAACCGTTGATTCTATTTTATTTTTACATTTTTGTAATTCCTCTTCGCTTACTAATTCAGTTTGCATTTTTAAAATCTCTGCATCAATGCCAGCTTCAGCGGCTTCAATTGAAATCCCATCATTTACTTTTCCCGATATCACGAATAATCCTTTATCAAAATCACCCATTACATATGCATGAATATCACTAAACAACTGTTTGTCTTTTATTAAATTTTTATATAAACGGGATGAGTTACCACGCGATAAAATATCAGAAAGCATATCAATAGTGTGGTATTCTTTATCTACTCGGGAACACATGCGATACGCTCTGTATATGATATTGATTGGCACATCGCGCTCAACAGTTAAACTACGGTATTCTTTTTGTTCTGGTTCAACGGGTAAATTTCTTTTTAATTTGATTCCGGCTTCAATAGGAGCAAACCATTTTTCACAAAGCTGTTTTACGTTATCAATGTCAACATCGCCCGCAACTACTAACACAGCGTTACTTGGATTGTAGTGTGCTTTAAAAAAAGCTTTTACATCTTCCATTGTTGCGTCTTCAATATGCTTTATTTCTTTACCAATAGTGGCCCATTTGTATGGATGCACATTATAAATTAAAGGACGTAATAATAACCATACATCGCCATAAGGCTGATTTAAATAACGCTGTTTAAATTCCTCTATAACAACACTGCGTTGAACTTCTAAACTTTTTTTATCAAATGCTAAGCTCAACATTCTATCACTTTCCAACCAAAAAGCTGTTTCTAAATTTTCAGCCGGAACGGTGCAATAATAATTAGTAATATCGTTTGTTGTAAAGGCATTGTTTTCGCCGCCAACCATTTGTAATGGTTCGTCGTAATTTGGAATATTCACACTTCCTCCAAACATTAAATGTTCAAATAAATGAGCAAATCCTGTTTTATGTTCATCTTCATCTCTCGCGCCAACATCGTATATAATATTAAGGCAAGCCATGGGTGTACTTTTATCTTGATGAACAATGACTGTGAGGTTATTTTTAAGTTTGAATTTTTTGAACTGAATCATATAATGGTTTGAGGACTAAATTTATGCTTAAAGATACTAAAAACAGATTAATAGTTTCAAAAAAGCGTATTTTTAAAATTAGAAAATGGAAGTGTTTGAAAAAATAAAAAAATTTGAAAGCTTACACATTGTTTTTTGGTTAATTAAAGACAGTTGTTGGATGCTTGATTGTCGGTGGATGGGCATTTTAATGGTTATTCCAACTATTACGATTGCTATTATCATTGTTTATATTTCTCGAAAATCAATAGACGTATTTCTGAATTTAGCCATTCTGTTTTGGATTTCGGCTAATAGTTTTTGGATGTTTGTGGAGTTTTTTACAAACGGTGAGTTTAAATTATGGGCGATAGTTCCCTTTGCATTAGGATTTGTTTTTACAGGACTGTATTATTTTAAATATTTAAAATTAAAGCAGTTATTCTAGTTATAATTTTTTGACGCAAAACCCCTTTATTTTTCTTGTTAAAAACGCATAAAAACTGTTATCTTAGCCAACTTAAATTAAAATTATTTTCCTATGGAAACTACACCATATCAATCAACGCATAAAATACGAATCGTAACGGCAGCAGCTTTATTTGACGGCCACGATGCAGCAATAAACATTATGCGACGCATTATTCAATCAAGTGGAGCTGAGGTTATTCACTTAGGTCACGATAGAAGCGCGCAAGAGGTTGTAAATTGCGCTATTCAAGAGGATGCAAATGCTATTGCTGTAACAAGTTACCAAGGCGGACACGTTGAGTATTTTAAATACATGTATGATTTGTTGAAAGAACAAAATTGTGAACACATCAAATTATTTGGTGGCGGCGGTGGAGTTATTCTTCCGGAAGAAATCGAAGAATTACATCAATATGGTATCGCACGCATCTATTCACCAGACGATGGTCGTTCTTTAGGTTTACAAGGAATGATTAATGATTTATTACGTCAATGTGATTACGCGACAGGAACAAATATCAAGGAGGATGTTGCTAAAATTGCTGATAGAAATTATAAATCAATCGCACGAATTATTTCTGCCGCAGAAAACTTTAACGAAGATAATTTAGCACTATTAAATGAATTAAAAGTTAAGGCAGAAAGTTCTACAACATCAGTTCTTGGAATTACTGGAACTGGTGGCTCAGGAAAATCAAGTTTAGTAGATGAATTAGTTCGTCGTTTTTTAGTTGATTTTAAAGACAAACAGATTGCAATTATTTCTGTTGACCCATCAAAAAGAAAAACAGGTGGTGCTTTGTTAGGCGATAGAATTCGTATGAATGCGATTAATAACAACCGTGTTTATATGCGATCCTTAGCAACTCGTCAAAGTAATTTAGCTCTTAGCAAATATGTGCAGGACGCTGTTAATATTTGTAAAGCAGCCAACTTTGATTTAATTATTTTAGAAACATCTGGTATTGGTCAATCAGATACAGAAATTATTGAACACTCTAATATGAGTTTATATGTTATGACTCCCGAGTACGGAGCGGCAACTCAGCTAGAGAAAATTGATATGTTAGATTTTGCTGACATCATTGCATTAAATAAATTTGATAAGCGAGGTGCATTAGACGCGATTCGCGATGTTAAAAAGCAATACAAGCGTAACCATAACTTATGGGAAACAGCCGATGAAGATATTCCTGTGTTTGGCACAATTGCTTCACAATTTAACGATCCTGGCATGAATCGTTTGTATAAAGCAGTAATGAATAAAATGGTCGAAAAAACGGGAAATAAAAATTTAGCTTCCGAATTTTTTATCACAGAAGAAATGAGTGAAAAAATTTATATTATTCCTCCCTCTAAAACACGTTACTTAAGCGAAATATCTGAAAACAACCGTGGTTACGATAAGCGAGCAAATCAACAAAGTGAAGTGGCTCAAAAATTGTATGGTATTCAAAAAACAATTGAAACCATTGCTGAATCTAAAATGGACGATAAAGACCGTTTAATAAAAGGCTTACAAGAAGCATTTGAAAAAACAAAGTTAGATTTAGATCCACGTAATTTATTAGTGATTGAAAATTGGGAAGCAAAGAAAAAATTATATTCTAATGAATTTTATGAATTTAAAGTGCGCGACAAAGTTTTAAAAATTGAAACGCATTACGAATCTTTATCACATTCAAAGATCCCAAAAATTGCTTCACCAAAATACACATCATGGGGAGATATTTTAAAATGGAATTTACAAGAAAACTTTCCTGGAGACTTTCCATACACAGCTGGAATTTATCCATTTAAACGTGAAGGAGAAGATCCAACACGCATGTTTGCTGGTGAAGGCGGACCAGAAAGAACGAATAAACGTTTTCATTATGTAAGTAAAGGATTACCTGCAGCTCGTTTAAGTACAGCTTTTGATAGTGTTACATTGTATGGTAACGATCCTGATTATCGTCCAGATATTTTCGGTAAAGTTGGTAACAGCGGTGTAAGTATTTGTTGTTTAGATGATGCAAAGAAATTGTACAGTGGATTTAATTTAGCTGATCCAAAAACATCTGTTTCTATGACGATTAATGGACCAGCTCCAACTTTAGCCGCCTTTTTTATGAATGCAGCTATTGATCAACAATGTGAAGTGTATATCAGAGAGCATAAGTTAGAAAAAGAAGTTGAAACTAAAATTGCTGCAATTTACAAAAAGCTCGGAACCGTTAGACCAACTTATCAAGGCGAATTACCAGAAGGAAATAATGGTTTAGGTTTATTATTATTAGGTGTAACTGGCGATCAAGTTTTACCAAATGATGTTTACGAAACCATTAAGGCAAAAACCTTAACACAAGTTCGTGGAACTGTTCAAGCAGATATTTTAAAAGAAGATCAAGCGCAAAACACCTGTATTTTCAGTACAGAATTTAGTTTACGCGTGATGGGTGATGTGCAACAATATTTTATTGATAAAAAAGTACGTAACTTTTATTCAGTAAGTATTAGTGGGTATCACATTGCTGAAGCTGGTGCAAATCCTATTTCACAGCTCGCATTTACATTAGCTAACGGTTTCACCTTTGTTGAGTATTATTTAAGCAGAGGCATGAATATTGATGACTTTGCACCAAATTTATCATTCTTCTTTAGTAATGGCATCGACCCTGAATATAGCGTAATTGGACGTGTAAGTCGCAGAATATGGGCTAAAGCAATGAAGTTGCGTTACAATGGAAATGAAAGAAGTCAAATGTTGAAATACCATATTCAAACTTCTGGTCGTTCGTTGCATGCTCAAGAAATTGATTTTAATGATATTCGTACAACCCTACAAGCTTTGTATGCTATTTATGACAACTGTAATTCATTACATACCAATGCGTACGATGAAGCAATTACAACTCCAACAGAAGAGTCTGTTCGTAGAGCAATGGCTATTCAGTTAATCATCAATAGAGAATTAGGCTTAGCAAAAAATGAAAATCCATTACAAGGGGCGTTCATCATTGAAGAGCTAACTGATTTAGTTGAGGCAGCTGTATTAACCGAATTTGATAGAATTTCGGAACGTGGTGGTGTTTTAGGCGCCATGGAAACCATGTATCAACGTGGACAAATACAAGAAGAAAGTTTGTATTACGAAACATTAAAACACAATGGCGAATACCCTATTATTGGTGTAAACACATTCTTATCAAGCAAAGGAAGCCCAACTGTAATACCTTCAGAAGTTATTCGATCAACACCTGAAGAAAAAGAATATCAAATTACAATGCTTAATGAACTTCACAATTCTCACAAGGAAAAACACGATGAGTTTGTGAAAAAACTACAACATGCCGCCATTCAAAATCAAAATATTTTTGATGAATTAATGGAAGCGGTTAAATTTATGTCGCTCGGACAAATTACAAAAGCCTTATTTGAGGTTGGTGGGCAGTATAGACGTAATATGTAAATCTATCAAATTCAATTTTTTTAAATTCTTCGTTAGAATTTAAATTTGAAATGAGATTAGGTAATTACATAATACAGCTTACTAAATAAAAAAGAGCTGTTAAAACAAAATACACCAATAAATTTATTGGTGTATTTACGGTTATCTATATTATATGCTATTTTTATTTTGAATAGTTAAATCGAACGGATAAACCTGCTTTTACGCTATAACGCTCATCTAAAAATGCATTTCCTGCAATCCAACCTTTTGATTTTGCTTCAAAGGAAATATAAGGATACAGATGTTTGGAAGCTTTATAAATTAAATGTAATTCTACTAAGCCAGTAAAATCTGCTGAACTTGTTTTAAAACTTTGATTCTTAGGTTGTAAATCGGCAACAACACGTGTAGTAGTTAAAAATTGATGTTGATTTACTTTAACTGGGGTTTCAAAAACCATCGCCTCAATACCGAAGAAGTTATGTTGATAATTTTGATTTAAATGTGGTGAAACAAAAATATTGTATTTTGAATTTTTAAAGAAAAGATCAATCCCAATTTGATTTCCAAAAGACGTTGGATAATACCTTCCCGAGAAGTTAAAGGAAGCGCCATTTTTAATTTTAATTTCATTTATAAAAACCATTGTTGGAGAAATGAAATTTAAATACGATAAGTTCGCCTGTTTTTTCAACCAATCATATTCTCCAGTTGTCAACTTATCTCCATAAATATATCTGTCATAACCATTTCCGTATGGATTTAAACCTCTATCCGAATATTTTGCAGTTGGATTAAATAAATCATAAGCCCAAGCAGTAAAATCTAATCCAGTAAAATCTCTTAAATTTTGATTATACCCTTCTTTTGCCATGGTTTCTAAAGTGAGCTTAGTCCCTTTATCTTTATCTGCACACGTTTGGATATAACTAGTAACACTAAATGCATTTATTAAATAAATAATACTATTTATTGTTTTTTGTCCATAAAAAAAGGTGTTTCGTTGCATTTTGTTTAAAGCAGAAATTTCTGTTTCAACACCCACAGTCGACATTCTAACAAAGTTCGCGTTGTTATTTTCCTTCATCATTACAAGATTGGTGTCTAATATATAGGATACTGAGGCGACGCTTTTTGAACCACTAGAAGATTTTTTATTAAACATGACTAATGGATTATAACTGTAAACATAAGAATTTGCTAGTATGGCTCTATGTCCTTCTTCATGTCTCCAAGCATTTCCATAATATTTACCAATCAATAACTCAGATGGAATAGTAATTAACGTTTGAGTTATTTTTTGAAGTACAGGCCTTTTTTTAAATACAGGAATTTGAGCGATTCCCCAATGCATTGTTTGCGTAATGGCATTTGTAATTTGAAAACTTTGTTCCATACTTTGAATGGAAAAAGCCTTGTTTAATGTTCCTTTACTTGCCTGATTTTGAGTAGATATTACTCCTTCAGTAATGCGTGATGAAAAATTCTGAGAAGGCAAATCTAAGAATGAATAATCAATAGTTAAAGGGATTTTTGGCTTAGTACTATCCTGTGCAAAAACAGTACAATAAGATAAAAATGTTAAGCCTGTTAAAAGTAATTTTGTTCGATTCATAGTAGTCATTGTTTGGGTTAAATTGGCTCTAAAAATTCATTTTGTATTTCATTAAAAATCGTAGAGCTTGTTAAATGATTTTTAATCTGCGGCACAAAATTAATGTGTTTTTTTAAAATATCAAAGAAAAATTTAGATTTGTCGTCAAATTAAATCTATTTATCTATAATTATTTTAGTTTAGTCGTTTTACAACGTATTACTTGATGGAAGCAATTTATCAACCATAATTAGACTATCAAGTTTTTTGTTCAGGCCAAAATAAATTGTTAGTTAGGATGATAAAGACATTATTACGACAAACAAAATCGATTAACGCTCATTAAAATGTTTGATGGTAAAGAGTTAGTGTCTAAAGATCAAGTTTTATATGATTCTAAATCTAGAATTGTTTTTATAACACACACTTCTTTTTCATACGGAAAATTACAAAGCCAACTGCAACATAAAATTGTTTACGATAACTAACTAGATGTTAGAACAAACTATCTAAATACTTGTTTTTAGTCGGTAAAAAAGACCTCGTTTTGCCTATAATTTGGTCTTTTTTTTGTAATATTGCTACACTATATATTTTTTATGAGCAAAGTAGCATTAATTACAGGTGTAACGGGTCAAGACGGCGCCTATTTATCAGAATTATTATTAAATAAAGGCTACACCGTGCATGGTGTTAAGCGTAGATCTTCCTTGTTTAATACTGATAGAATAGATCATTTATACCAAGATCAACATGAACAACACGTTAATTTTAAATTACATCATGGTGATTTAACAGATAGCACCAATTTAATCAGAATTGTACAGGAAGTACAGCCTGACGAAATTTACAATTTAGCTGCCATGTCTCACGTAAAAGTGAGCTTTGACACGCCTGAATATACTGCAAATGCTGATGGAATAGGAACTTTAAGAATCTTGGAAGCCATTCGTATTTTAGGTTTAGAAAAGAAAACACGGTTTTACCAAGCCTCGACTTCTGAATTATATGGCTTAGTTCAAGAAATTCCCCAAAAAGAAACAACTCCATTTTACCCCCGCAGTCCTTACGGCGTTGCCAAACTTTATGCTTTTTGGATTACAAAGAATTACAGAGAAGCCTACGGTATGTTTGCTTGTAATGGTATTTTATTTAATCACGAAAGTCCTTTAAGAGGAGAGACTTTTGTTACTCGAAAAATTACAAGAGCTGTTGCAAAAATAAGCTTAGGCTTACAAGAAAAGTTATTCATGGGCAACATTGACTCTGAAAGGGATTGGGGCCATGCAAAAGATTATGTAGAAGGCATGTGGCGCATGTTGCAACAAGACGAGCCAGAAGATTTTGTGTTAGCTACTGGAATAAAAATAACAGTCCGAGAATTTATAAATATGGCATTTGCTGAAGTTGGTATTATACTGAAATGGGAAGGAAAAGCTGAAAATGAAAAAGGAATTGATGCGGCAACAAATAAAGTGTTAGTTGAAATTGATGAAAAGTATTACCGTCCAGCGGAGGTTGATTTATTAGTGGGTGACGCAACAAAAGCAAAGGAAAAAATGGGATGGATGCCAACTTATACAGTTGCATCGCTTTGTAAGGAAATGGTCGCAGCTGACGTTGAATTATTTAAACGCGATAAATACCTGATTGATGGCGGACACAAAGTTTTAAATTACAAAGAATAAAGCGTGGAAATAAATTCAAAAATATATATAGCCGGACATCGCGGAATGGTTGGTTCTGCTATTATGCGAAATCTCATAAATAAAGGATTTACAACCATCGTTACACGAACTTCAGCGGAGTTAGATTTGCGAAGCTCGCAAAGCGTTAGTGAGTTTTTTGATGAAGAAAAACCGGAGTACGTTTTTTTAGCAGCTGCTAAAGTGGGAGGCATTCAAGCTAATAATATTTTTAGAGCTGACTTTATTTATGAGAATCTCATGATTCAAAATAATGTCATTCATAATGCTTATTTAAGTGGCGTAAAAAAATTAATGTTTTTAGGAAGCTCTTGTATCTACCCGAAACTTGCACCACAGCCTCTAAAAGAAGAGTCTTTATTAACAGGTTTATTAGAAGAAACAAACGAACCGTATGCAATTGCAAAAATCGCTGGCATTAAAATGTGCGAATCATACAAAAGACAATATGGTTGTAATTTTATTTCAGTGATGCCAACCAATATGTATGGGCCAAACGATAATTATAACTTAACTAATTCACACGTTTTACCCGCGTTAATTAGAAAATTTCATGATGCAAAAGAAAATAACTTGCCATTTGTTGAAATGTGGGGAACAGGAACACCGATGCGTGAGTTTTTGCACGCGGATGATTTAGGGGAGGCGTGCGTGTATTTAATGAAAACGTATGATGGAGAAAAATTTGTAAATATTGGTTCAGGGACTGATTTAACCATAAAGGATTTAGCATTATTAGTAAAAAAGATTGTTGGTTATGGTGGAGAAATAAAACATGATTTGTCAAAGCCTGATGGCACTCCTCGAAAGTTAATGGATGTTTCTTTTTTGCACTCATTGGGTTGGAAACATAAAATTGAATTAGAGGAAGGGATAAAAATGGTTTATGAAGACTTTAAGAATAAAGAAGGCGTTAAGGCTTGGTAGTTTTTATAGATTGAACATAAATTAAAATGTAGTTGAAAATAATAAAATAAATAGTGGATTATAAGCAAAACATAATTAAACCGAAGGCAGTAATGTTTATTATAGTTTTGTTGACACAAGTCCAAATGGGTATGTCTCAGTTTTATAATCTTCCAAATAATTATTTTTTTAACCTATTAACGGAAAAGAATCTTTCGAAAATGGATTCAGTTCAAACGCATTCTTCTATTCAGCCCTATATTCCTTTTTATAATAAACGTTATAAATTTGTTGCCGACTCTTATAAAATTTTTAAATTCATAACAGACGATCCATTGTTAGATAAAGTATTTTATGATCATTTAATTCATATCAAGTCTAAGACAAATAAATATGAATTTAAGGTTGACCCACTTTTAAACATTGAATTAGGAAGAGCTTACAGTGATACAACAAACTATTTGAAAACGTCAACAAACACACGTGGTTTTATAGCAAGTGGCACGATTGGAAAAGATTTTTATTTTGAAACGATGTTTGCAGAAAATCAAAGTTTTTTTCCATACTACATTTCTAATTTCAATAAACAAAGCAATGTAGTGCCAGGGCAAGGGAGATTTAAACCTTTTAAAACGACAGGCTACGATTACGCTTTTTCTTCTGGATTTGTTTCTTATCAACCAACAAAAAATATAAATATTCAATTGGGTCACGGGAAACAAAAAATAGGAAACGGATACCGTTCACTATTATTAAGTGACAACGCTTTTAATTATCCTTACATTAGACTTACATCGCAATGGTTAAAAGGAAAAATTCAATATACCAATATTTATGCTGCTTTAATGAATTTAGAAACTGGAGGCGCAAAGACACCACCATTTACAGAACCTCTTTTTCAGAAAAAAGCAATGGCTATTCAATATTTAAGTTTTAATATTTCCAAACGAATTAATTTAGGATTGTTTCAGAGTATGGTTTGGAATGCTTCAGATAGCATGAATCGGCAGCAGTTAGATTGGCAATACATTAATCCAATTATTTTTTCAAACCTAGGATTTTATGGTTTGAACAATAAGAATAATATCATGTTAGGCGCTAATATGAGCGTAAAATTATCATCACGCCTTATGCTTTATGCACAATTTATGGCAGATGATTTAAGCCGTATGAAAAAAACACAGAATGGCATAGGTTATCAAGTTGGAATAAAATATTTTGATGTTTTAAAACTTAAAAATTCAATGCTTCAACTTGAATACAATCATGTAGCTGAAGGCTCTTACACTAGTCCAATTGGGACAATTAACAATCAAAGCTATTCTCATTATAATCAAAATTTAGCTTTTACGCCAGGTTACGGCACAGAACTTGTTAGCATATTTGATTATAAATACAAACGGTTTTTTATGAATGCTAAATTGAACGTACAAAAGCTAACCATAAATGGTTACGATTTTTACACGAATACCTTTTCAAATTTTGGTTTAGGTTATACGATTAATCCATCGTATAATTTTAATGTGTCTTTAAATTATATTAATCGTCAGCAAGTATTTACTGATTTTAATGCATCTAACAACATAACAAGATTTTACACATTAAGTCTTAAATCAAATTTATATAACACATATTACGATTTTTAAAATATACATTATGAGCCTTTTAATATTAGTTTTTTTTACATCATTTTTTATTGTTTTATTAGCAACGCCATCTTTGATTAAGGTTGCCTTTTTAAAGAATTTAATTGATCTTCCGTCTGAACGGAAAATACATACACGTGCTGTACCTACAATTGGAGGTATTATTATTTATGCGGCTACTTTATTTTCTTTTTCGTTGTGGTATAATATCGACAACCTTAGTGAATTTAATCAGGTGTATGAGTCAGTAAAAGAATTTAAAATTTTAATTGCTACGAGCTTAGTGTTGTTTTTTGTTGGCGTTAAAGATGATATTATTGGGACTGCTCCAATGAAAAAATTATTTGCAAATATTGTAGTTGGTTTAATTTTAATATTGATAGGCGGCATAAGAATAACTGGACTTCATGGAGTTTTTGGTTTGGAAGAAATTCCACAATGGGCGAGCATTTTTTTATCATTGTTTACATACATCGTTGTTGTAAATGCAATGAATTTAATAGATGGTGTTGATGGTTTGGCAGCAGGAGTTGGTTTTATTGTGACTACGGTATTTGGTACTTGGTTTATTTTTGCTAATAATTATGAAATGGCTTCACTATCTTTTTCTCTTTCTGGTGCCTTATTAGGTTTTTTATTGTTTAATTTTTATCCTGCAAAAATTTTTATGGGAGATAGCGGCTCGCTCATAATAGGCATGCTTATTTGTGTGTTGAGTATTAAATTAATTGAATACCCAATAGCACAACTTGATGATTTCTGGGTTAAAATTTCTAAACCTGTTTTTGTAATTGCTACATTAACGTATCCATTAACTGATACACTGCGCGTTTTTATTATAAGAACCATGAAAGGGTTGTCACCTTTTTCGGCAGATAGGAATCATCTCCATCATCGACTTTTGGATTGTGGCTTTTCTCAAACAAAAACAGTTTGCATTATTTATGTTTACAGTGTTCTAACTGTAGGCGCTTCTTTATTAAGTTATTTTTTGAGTCCAAGCCTAGCCTTAGGTGCTGTAATTATATGCAGTGGTTTGTTTATCGGAATGGTGAGCTTGAGGTATAACTCAATAATAAAAAAGAAACAAAATAATGAGATTGTTTAAGCATTATTTAAAATATTATTTTTTTACGGTCTTTGTATTTGTAACAAGCGAATCTTTATTAGCTCAAGATAATCCTCAATCGCAGAATATATTTATTAATGATGATGCTCAGCAAATCATTGATTTATGGCATGTTTCTAAACCAACAACTGAATTTCACGCTTCATTTAAGCCTTATTTATCCTCTACACTCAGTTCGTTTTCTGATTCTTCAATATCATATGCGCACTTTCCAATTAAGAATAAATTTTTAAGCAAAACATTTAATGAAGGCCCGAGTAAAATAAATCAATTTAGTTTTCAAGTATTACCAATCGCCCAGCTACAACTGGGGTATGATTTATTAAATTCAAAACTTCTTTCAGAAACGTATGGCGGGGCACACGCGAAGCTAAATATTAATAATGATTTCACCTTTGCCTTAACCGCTATCGGTGGCCGTATTTCTTTGCCAGAGTTTAACGATTCATCTATAAAATCTACTGGCGTTATATCTGGCTTAGGAAGAGCGTATAAGAATTCGGATGGTTCGTATCAATTTTCAAATTTAACAGGCTATTTATCTTACAGTCCAAATTCAGTTTTTAATTTTCAATTAGGTAAAGACAAACACTTTATTGGTGATGGATACAGATCTTTATTACTCTCTGATTTAGCAAATAATAATCCTTATTTAGGGATTAATGTTAATGTCTGGAAAATACAGTATAATGTATGGTATAGCTGGCTACAAGATTTTTCGAAGTATAATGGATTGCAAAAATCGTTACAGAATAAATTTGGAACATTTCATTATTTAAGTTTTAACCCAATTAAAGAGTTAAGTTTATCTTTCTTCGAAAATATTATTTGGCAAGGAACAGATACGAATCGAGTTAGAGATTTTGATGTAAATTATTTAAATCCGATTGTGTTTTATCGTCCACAAGAGTATTCTGTTGGATCGTCTGATAACTCAATGATGGGATTTAATATATCTGGGAAATTATTTAATACAGTCAAATTGTACATTCAAGTTGTGGCCGACGAGTTTTTTTTAAAAGAAATAAGAGCGAGGAAAGGTTGGTGGGCAAATAAACAAGGGTTGCAGATAGGTGCTAAATATATAAATGTGTTTAATATTAAAGGATTGAATTGTCAAGTTGAATATAACGTAGTGAGGCCTTATACTTATTCACATGGTAGTGTACAACAAAATTATGCCCATTTCAATCAGCCATTAGCGCATCCATTCGGTGCAAACTTTAAAGAAACGTTAGGATTTATAAGTTATAGGGCTAACCGATGGATGCTTAGCGTGCAAGGCTTATCCGCTGTAATTGGAACCGATACAATGGGTTCTAATATGGGACAGAATATTTTTTCGAGCTACACAACTCGTCCTTATGAATATGGACATAAAACGGCGCAAGGAAACAAAGTGCGTTTAATGCAAAGTGACATTCGTTTTACTTATTATTTAATCCCACAATTAAATTTAAGAGCTGAAGTTGGGTATATACAACGTAGTATAAAAGATGATTTCATATATGAAATGCAAGCGCCGTATATTTATTTTGGTTTAAAAACAAGTATCCTTCAATTTTATCGTGATTTTTAGTTTTGCAAAGTATTACGGATAATTATTTTTTAACCCTTCCCGAGCCAAGCCAATCGGCCCTATTATACCTTCGTCAGTTTTTTATGTATGAAATGGGCTTAACGGAAGCTTGGAAGTTTAATACGCCTTTCTATTATTATAAAAACAAATGGTTTTGTTATTTAATTTATATTAAAAAGAAAGATGAAGCATACATATCATTTGTTTTAGGAAATAAAATCGAATTTCCAAACCTATTAAGTGAAGGAAGAAAGCAAATGAAAATTTATAGAATTAATGCGAATGAAAACATCGATAACTCAGAATTAAAGGAAATTGTAGCGCTATTAAAAAAGTTTTATTAAAAATATTTATGGAATTTTAGTTTTACTGCATCTCTATATAAAAGCTGAAACTATGACTATTTCAATTAATAAACCATGCCACGAAAATTGGACACAAATGACTCCAAATCAACAAGGCGCATTTTGCGGAAAATGTTTAAGAACCGTTGTTGATTTTAGTTCAAAATCAGTTAGCGAAATCAAAGAATTTTTTAGTGCTACACAAGATAAAAGAGTTTGTGGGCGTTTTGAAAGTGAACAATTATCCGACCTAAGCTTCGATCATTTTTACGCAAAGTTTAATCGTTTTCATTTTTCAAAACGTTTAGCCATTATTGTCTGTTTCACATTTGGAACTTGGATATTTGAAAGCAATAACGCAATGGCTCAAGTGAAACCGATGGATAATGTAAAAGGAGATGTGAAATACCATCACGAAAAAAAGGATACAACTAAAAAGTTCATCAACCCAACGCCAGATAAAAATATAATTATGGGTAAAGTAATGCAGCCGAAAAAGATGCCCGTAGACACTGTTAAAATAAAACAACATTATATTTTGGGTGAATCATTTATAAAATAGTTTGTAAATGTTAAAATTAAATAACGCATGAGTAAATAGTTATTTATTTTTTCAGAGGATAAAAAATAGAATTGTTAAATTTTCATGTCGAATGTTTTTTATTTATATTTTAGCTAAACAGTTATTTGTAAATTAAAAAATTCACTCTATGAAAAAGAACGTATTATTATTTTTCGCATTAATTTCATTTCAGTTGATTGATGCACAAAGCCCAATCTATAAGGCTATGATGGAAGACTATCATTTTAATTTTTATCAAGTTTGCGATTCTGCAGAAGCATATTTTAAAAATAGAGATAAAGGAAAAGGTTCAGGTTACAAACCTTTTTTAAGATGGAAGTTTGAAAATGAATCAAAATATTATCCAACTGGTAATAGATAGGTAGATGAGTACTTGCCTTTTAAAGAGTACACACGAATAAAAAGGGCTCAGCCTTCAAGTATTTCCAATAGACTATTTTTAGTTGGTGGTTGGAAGTCAATGGGGCCTGATACAATGGGCGCTATAACGGGTCATTATTCAGCAGGCTTAGGTCAAGTTATTTATGTTGAAGTGAACAGAGCTAATTCACAACATATTTATATGGGATCAAGAAGTGGTGGTTTATGGAGAACGAATAATGGTGGCTCTACATGGTCGCATAATACTGATTTTTTGCCAGCATCTGGGGTTAATGCTATTTCTGCTTCGCCTTCTAATTTTGATTCTGTGTTAATTAATATTAGAAATGCTAGCAATGGAACTTCATTTGGAATTTATCGCTCAACAAACGGAGGAACAACTTTCTCTGTTACACCATTTAATCCAACAAATCCAAGTTTGGGTTTTGGCGGCTTAGGTTCGGATTTTAAAATTAGTGTCATTAAATATCATCCACGTGTTCCAAATTTAATTTTTGTCGGAACAGATAGAGGAATCTATCGCTCCACGGATAATTTACAAACTTGGGTAAGAACGAATACAGCATGGAACGTTAAGGATATTGAATTTCATCCAACAAACAATAATATCATTTATGTTTATGAAAATTATTATTGGGGAACTAATAGAAACAAAATATTTAAGTCAACTAATCAAGGAGTAAGTTATATTGGTTTAATCGATTTACCTGGAAATGCAAATGCTTCTATCAATATTGTTACTGTTCCTTCATTGCCAAATTGTATTTTTGCATCATCTGATAATGGAATATGGAAGTCGTTTAATGAAGGTGTAACCTTTAACACAACAGTTAGTCCAGCACCAACAGGTGTAAGTTTATTTTATGCTACGCCAAATGAATTGGATACAAGTAAATATGTGAGTGGATATGTAGATTTATTTAAAAGTAATAATGGCGGCATTACTTCAAATCAATGTTCTTGGTGGAGTTTAGGCAGTACAATAAATCACGGAGGTTTTGATAACCAGTCTGCGTATAATTTAAGCAATGTATATGTTCATGCCGATTGCAATTACTTAACCAATGTGAATGGCGCCTTCTATGCTTGTACAGATGGTTTTTTTATGTAAATCTATTAATAATGGTTTAACGTGGCAAAAATTAAGTTTGAGTACTGGTATCAGAGAAAATTACAATTTAGGTGTGTCACAGTCTAACCATTATCGAACTATTTGTGGTTCACAGGATAATGGTTTAAGTCTTAAAACAGAAAATGGTTGGACTGAATTTTATGGTGCTGATGGTATGGAAGGAATCATTCATCCATTAAATGATAAATGGATTATAGGCAGTACACAAAATGGAGGACGGCGCAGAACATTTGACGGAGGTTTAACAACTAGCGGTGTAACTCAACCCCAATCAGGGTCTTGGATTGCACCTATGGTTTATGATCCTAACGACCATATGACCGTTTATTCATTTGCAAAAAACGTTTTTAAAAGCACCGACTTTGGCAGCACTTGGACTATGTTGGGAGCAGCTTCAACATTTTCTGCAGACCTTATTGAGTATGCTAGTATTGCTGAAAATAACAGTAATATCATGGTCATTACACGTTCTGAAAAAATTGAATTATCAACGAATGGTGGACTTACTTTCACGAGTATTAAAAATACATTACCAAATAATTGGATTACTGATGTAGTATTTGATCCAAATAGAGATTCAACAATAATTGTTACATACGATTCCTACCAAAACAATGGACAAAAAATTTACATAACAAAAAATTTAGGCCTTACTTGGCAAAACATAACATACAATTTAGGGAATATGCCTATTAAATCGGCTGTGATAGATCATACAGACTCTTCTACTATTTATATTGGTGCAACAATAGGTGTTTACAAAAAATCAATGAATGCAACGACTTGGCAATTATATAATGCAGATTTACCAAACGTAGCCATTAACGAACTTGAAATAAATTATGGATCTAATACACTTAAAGCAGCAACCTGGGGCAGGGGGTTATGGGAATACGCTTTATCAGGCAGAGTAACATTTCCTGCCATTGTAACAACAAGTATAACGTCTGGTGTAACTTTTTTAACACCAAAAGAAACCGTTAATCAATACGTTACTTCATTTATAAATTATACAGGAAGTACATTAACAAGTGTATATGTAAAATGGAGTTACGGCGCTCCAACTTTTACAAGTAGTATTGTTATGAATGCAATTGGTGGCGGCAATTGGAAATCGGCAACGCCATTACCAAACGGACCAGTCGGATCAACGTTGTTTTTTAAAGTCTTTGCAGTAGGAAGTAACGCTGATACAACCGAAACATATAAATTTATGTATAAAATAAAACCATTTAATTATTGCACTGCATCAGCTACTACAGATGGGAATAATATGCATATTAACCGATTTAGATTAGCAAACATCGATAAGACGTCGACAAATACAACGTATACATTTTATCCATCATCTTCAGTTATTTTATATAAAGACTCTGTATATAATACAATC
>CANLAV010000038.1 GCA_947487905.1 Bacteroidota bacterium
AAAATTAATTGTATTGGATACGATGAATTTTTGGATGGATATTGCCATGGAAGAATTGATGATAACATTAAAAGAAATTGATGTGTTAACTATCAATGATTCTGAAGCGCGCCAATTATCTGGAGAATACTCATTAGTAAAAGCGGCACAAAAGATATTAACTATGGGACCAAAAGTGTTGGTTATTAAAAAAGGAGAACACGGTGCTTTATTATTTAATAAAGAAGAAGTGTTTTTTGCACCAGCCTTGCCTTTAGAAGACGTATTTGACCCAACAGGAGCTGGCGATAGTTTTGCTGGTGGCTTTATTGGTTACTTAGCAAAAACTGGCGATATTAGTTTTGAAAACATGAAACGTGCTATTATTTTTGGTTCTGCCATGGCAAGTTTTACCGTTGAAAAATTTGGAACAGAACGCTTAATTGGTTTATCTGATAGTGATGTAAAAGAAAGAGTTCAAGAATTTATTGACCTTGTACAATTTGATATTTCATTAGTATAATATTTATACTATCATTTTAAAACAAAGCCTTAGTAATTTTTTACTAAGGCTTTTTTATTTTCTATAAATAATAAAATTTTTGCCGACAACTCAACTTTTAACATTTATAAAACGAGATTTAATTATTAGTTTGTGATATTAGCATGATAATTTATATGCAAAAATTTAACTAAAAAAACATAAAACAAAAACAAGCATGAATAAAATAAAAGTACTATTAGCAGTGTTTGGATTATGTATGTTAGTGAGCTGTAAAAAAGAATACACATGTATGTGTTCCAATCCTTACATAGATATTGAGGGATTTAAAATAACTGATACCAAACGCCAAGCAAAAAAAAGGTGCGAAGCTTATATGCAAAGCGGGAAACTAAATTACACACCAGATAAGTGTGTTTTAGTAAAGTGATTTTTTAAATACATACTCACCTATTAATCCTAAGCAAGTGGGTTGTGTATAATAACAAACCTAAAATAAATAATTTAAACTATTCTCATTGACTATTTTCCGTCACCCTGAACTCGATTCAGTGTATTTTAAGATGCTAAATCATGACAAGTGGTGAAAAAGAAATTTTACAACTTATTTAAAATAGATGTAGTAGAAAAGCCTTTTACAAAATCAATGGTTTTTACTTCTCCCCCATTTTCGGTAACGGCTTTGTAGCCCACTATGTCTTCTAATTTATAATCACTGCCTTTTACAAGCACGTGTGGTAAAACACTTTCGATTAATTGCAAAGGTGTGTCTTCATTAAATAAAACAATGGCATCCACACAGGCTAAAGCTGCTAATACAACAGCGCGTGATTCTTCATTGTTTATTGGGCGTTCGGGCGATTTACCTAATCGCTTTACAGAATCATCGGTGTTTAAACCAATAATTAATTTCGTTCCTAAATCTTTTGCTTTTGCTAAATACTCTACATGGCCTCGGTGCAAAATATCAAAACACCCATTGGTAAATACAATTTTTTGTTTGTTGTTTTTCCATTCCTCTAATACCGTTGAGATAGATTCTTTGGTATACAATTTTGAAACTAATTGGTTATGATACGACATCTGTTTTTTCTTTATTAAGTAAAGGCAATAAAATTAAACTCAACACACCAAGTACCACTATTAAAACAAATTGGGATGTCCATGCCATCCAAGGAAATGCAACAGCAGAAATTTTATCGATACCGTAAAACAATAATAAACTGGTAACAATAGCAGGATAAGCCCCTAAACCTCCCGGAGAAAAGACAACTCCAAATGTGCCAAACAACATCAACACCAAACATTCAGAATGTCCTAAATGAGACGTACCTGTAAAGGCAAAAAAGCATACGTACAAACTATAAAAATAACCCAGCCAAATAGCAATACTCAATGCAATAAACTGAAATTTTTTATCAATGTCTTTTATTGAACTTAAGCCTTTTCCAAAGCCTTTTAAAATAGAACCTAATTTAGAATTTAACAAGTTCGATATTTTTTTTCTCATTAAAAATAAAAACAAACTTATTAAACCAATCACCGAAATCAGTACTACTAATTTAAGAGGATGCTCTGAAACACCTTGTAATTTAGACATCAACGGATTGAATAGGTATTGAGAAGATAAACTTGCTAACTGAGAAAATTGTGCAAATAAGGTTAACAGAAAAATAACTAAGAGTAATAAGGTATCAACAATGCGTTCGGTAATCACAGTGCCTAAAGCGATTTCAAATGGAACTTTATCGTATTTGGTAACCAAAGTACAACGTGTAATTTCGCCCATGCGAGGTATACCATAATTTGCAAAATACCCAACTAACACAGCACCTAATGCATTGAATGGTTTAACGTGATGCCCAAGTGGTTTTAATAAATAATTCCAACGAAAGGCACGTAAATAGTGGCTCAACAAAGAGATGAGGATAGCAATAAAAACCCAAACATAATTAGCTGTTTGAAAAGATTGAATGATTTTATCTTTTTCTGCCCAAACCGATTTGATGGAAAGCCAGGCAAGTAAAAAACCGACACTAAGCAATACTAAAAATTGAATAATTGATTTAGTGTTTTTTTTCACGCTATTTATTTTAGTGTATTTTTTTCGGTATTAGAAAAACATGTCGCAAATGTAGTAAAAAACTATTTTAAATAAGCTTTAATCCTATTATCTGAAACTTGATACGCATCAAATAAAATTTTAAAACGTCTAAAACAAAATTTACGGGTATTGGTTTCCTTAATTAGAATGAATTGGTTGAATGATGAAATAAATCACCAAAAGCGTTGATTAAAATATTTGCATATATACCGTAAAAAAGGTACTTTTGTATTTATATTAGAATTAATCTAATTAAAGATAAGGGTTAAATCACTAACAACTAACACCATACAGAGATGATAACAGTTAGCAACGCAGCAAAAGAACATGCGATTAATTTAATAAAAGAAGAAAATAAACCTGAAAATACATTTATACGCGTGGGCGTTGATGGCGGAGGTTGTTCGGGCTTGATGTATAATTTAGTATTTGATCATGAAATGAAAGAAGGCGATCAACTCTTTGAAGATAACGGTGTGAAGGTAGTCGTTGACCGTAAAAGTTTCTTGTACTTAGTTGGTACTGAATTAGATTATAGTGGAGGATTAAACGGAAAAGGTTTTGTGTTTAAAAATCCGAATGCTGAGCGCACGTGTGGTTGTGGCGAAAGTTTTTCGGTTTAAAATACGTGTAAAAGAAAAAATATCATGGCAAACGAATTAATAGAAGAACATTTACAAAACGATTATAAGTGGGGATTCACAACTAACATTGAAGCCGACGAAGCTCCAAAAGGATTGAATGAAGACATTATACGGTTTATTTCTGCAAAAAAAAATGAACCTGAATGGCTACTTGAATTCAGATTAAAAGCGTTTCGCAATTGGCTCAATATGGTTGAACCTGAGTGGGCTCACGTACATTATACAAAACCAAATTTTCAAGATATCATTTATTATTCAGCACCTAAACCAAAAAAAGAATTAGCAAGTTTAGATGAAGTAGATCCTGAACTATTAAAAACATTTGAAAAGCTTGGTATCTCATTAGAAGAACAAAAGCGACTAACAGGTGTGCAAAGTAATATCGCTGTTGATATTGTATTTGATAGCGTATCCGTAAAAACAACGTTTAAAGAAACCTTAGCAGAAAAAGGAATTATTTTTTGCTCCTTTAGTGAGGCAGTTCAAGAACATCCTGAACTGGTAAAAAAATATATGGGAATGGTTATTCCACCAACTGATAATTTTTATGCTGCCTTAAATTCGGCTGTATTTACAGATGGTTCATTTTGTTACATTCCGAAAGGAGTTCGCTCACCTATGGAATTATCCACTTATTTCCGAATCAATGCAAGTGGTACAGGTCAATTTGAACGGACATTAATTATTGCCGATGAGGACGCTTATGTGTCTTATTTAGAAGGTTGTACCGCTCCTCAACGAGACGAAAATCAATTGCATGCTGCTGTTGTTGAAATTATTACCCATAAAAATGCAGAAGTAAAATACAGCACCGTTCAAAACTGGTATCCTGGGGATAAAGATGGGAAAGGCGGTATATTTAATTTTGTAACGAAGCGTGGTATTTGCTTAGAAGATAATTCTAAAATTAGCTGGACACAAGTAGAAACAGGTTCTGCGGTTACGTGGAAATACCCTTCCGTTATTTTAAAAGGAAATAATTCTGTTGGTGAATTTTATTCAGTTGCACTAACAAATAACTATCAACAAGCTGACACCGGCACCAAAATGATTCACATTGGGAAAAACACACGCTCAACTATTATTTCAAAAGGTATATCGGCAGGCTTTAGTAATAATAGTTACCGTGGCTTAGTGCAAATAAAAAAAGGAGCAAGCAATGCTCGTAACTTTTCGCAATGCGATAGTTTATTGATGGGCGATAAATGTGGAGCGCATACCTTTCCGTACATTGAAATAAAAGACAAAACAGCTGTGGTTGAACACGAAGCCACAACGAGTAAAATTGGTGAAGATCAATTATTTTATTGTAAGCAACGAGGCATTGATAATGAAAAAGCCATTGGTTTAATTGTAAACGGCTATTGTAAAGAAGTATTAAATAAATTACCCATGGAATTTGCAGTTGAAGCACAAAAATTATTAGCCATTAGTTTAGAAGGAAGTGTAGGGTAAACCATAGTTTTGAAAATTAATTTTACACATAATAAATTACCACACGTAAGTATTGCATTTATTGCAATTACGAGTCTAATATTGATTTATCTCAACGTATGTAAATTCGATTCTATAAAGAATTATTCAGTTATTGATGGTGATGGAAAAGATTATTACTCATACCTCCCTAATAGTATCATCCATCATAATTTATCTCTGCTAAACGATAACGCATCGTGTGTTGTAAAAACTGAAACAGGCAATATAAATACGCATTGGTGCGGGGTTGCATTAATGCAATTGCCGTTTTTTATTAGTGGATATTCCGTTGCTAAAATAGGTAATGCACCAATTGATGGCTATTCTTGGCCATTTCAATTTTCAGTTTCCTTAGCAGCACTATTTTATGCACTCATTGGATTATGGTTTATTTATAAAACATTATTATTAAAAAACTATTCTAACAAAATCATATCACTCGTTTTATTAATTACTTATTTTGGTAGTACCTTACTTAATTACACCATTTACGAGCCATCTATGTCGCATGTGTATTCTTTTGCACTCATAAGTATATTTATGTATTATGGTTTTTTAATTGCACACATCTATTCTACAAAAAACTTTTATATCCTCATTTTAACATTAGCATGCATTGTTTTAACAAGACAAGCAAACATATTGGTAATGATAATGATTCCATTCTTTTTTAATTCTATAGAAAAATTTCAATATTTTTTTCGTGAAATTTTATCAAATAAAAGAATACTATTTACTTCAATGCTCATTTTTATAAGTATTTGTGGTATTCAATCTATTATTTGGTTTATACAAACTGGAAAATTTGTTCAACATAGCTATGCTGGAAATGGATTTTATTTTACAAATCCTCAAATTTTAAAATTACTATTCGGTTTTAATTCTGGAGTTTTTATTTATACTCCAATCTATATTTTTGCGATTATTGCCTTCATAATTGGTATTAAAAAAAATAAATTTAAATCATTAATCATCTTTTTATTTGCTAGTATTTTAATATACGTACTTTCATCATATTGGGGATATACTTACTTTGATGGTATTGGAACACGTGTTTTAGTTGATTACTTAAGTTTAATTGCCTTAAGTATTGCTTTTATTTATCAATACACTGATAAAAAAATAATAAAAAACAGTTTAAAAGGAAGCTTATATATAGTCTTGTTTTACAACCTTGTAATTTCTTTCCAATATAAAAACGAAATAATTCAAAGATGTGGAATGAACTTTGAAAAATATAAATATGTGTTTTTAAAAACAGATTCCAGCTACATAAAAAAATTAGGGGGCATGTATGATTTAAAACCATATTCAGAAAAAATTAGCAAACCTATTTTTTCACAAACAAAAAAATTCAATAATATAAATAATCGCTCGTTTTTTCTATTTAATAAGTTTGACTATGGCGTTGAGATTAATTCAAACCTTACGAATTTCTCAAATAAATTACATCTTACAATTGGCTTGGATAGACTTGCCTTAAATGAAAATAGCTCTAAAGATGCGCTTATAGGCATTTGCATAACTGATAGAAATAAGAATTGTAAATTTTATCAATTATATAAATTAAATGATACACCACCGACAAAAAAATGTGCTGAATGGAAAACGTTTAAACACTCAGTAAACATAAATTTAAATGTAATACCAAGTGATAATTTAAGTGTATTTATTTGGAATAAGAACAAAGAAATATTTGGTATTGACAATTTTAAAGTAAAAATATATAACTATAGTTAAATAAAAAAAATGATAACAATTAAAAATTTACACGCGTCTATTGGCGAAAAAGAAATTCTAAGAGGAATAAATTTAGAAGTAAAAGCCGGAGAAATTCACGCCATTATGGGGCCAAATGGTTCTGGAAAATCAACATTATCAAGTGTTTTAGCTGGAAGAGAAGATTATGACGTAACGGCCGGTGAAGTTATTTTTAATGGGAAAAATTTATTGGAATTGTCTACTGAAGATAGAGCGCGAGAAGGATTATTTTTAGCATTTCAATATCCTATAGAAATTCCTGGCGTAAGTAATATTAACTTTTTGCGTACAGCCTTAAATGAAATTAGAGCTTACCACAAACAAGAAGACATTTCTGCTAAAGATTTTTTAGCAATGGTAAAAGAAAAACAAGCCTTAGTAGAGTTAGATGCAAAGCTTACAAATCGGAGTGTTAATGAGGGTTTTAGTGGTGGTGAAAAAAAACGAAATGAGATTTTTCAAATGGCCATGTTGAATCCAAAATTAGCGATCCTTGATGAAACAGATAGTGGATTAGACATTGATGCCTTGCGTATTGTTGCAAACGGTGTAAATAAATTAAAATCAAAAGACAATGCAACCATCTTAATTACGCATTACCAGCGTTTATTAGATTACATCGTTCCTGACTTTGTGCATATTTTATATAAAGGAAGAATTGTAAAAAGTGGTGGTAAAGAATTAGCCTTAGAAATGGAAGCTAAAGGATATGATGAAATTAAAAAAGAATTTGAAATAGCAGACTAATTATGTCAATAAAAATAGATACCAAAAGCGCTGTCACTCAAACTCTATTAGAGCAACTGCAAAAACATGCCTCAAAAGTGGAGTTTATGCCGAACAATGAAATTGTTGACGCCATAAGGCTCTTAGAAGACAAAGGAATTCCAAACAACAAACATGAAGATTATAAATATTGTAATATTGAATCTGTCTTACGTAAAGAATTTAAAACAGTTGAACAATCTTTTAATGAATTAACGCACGATGATATTGCGCCACTTAAATTAGATGAAGCCATAAATATGGTAGTAGTCAATGGGAATTATCATTTAGATTTGAGTGAAAAAATGGTTGTAAAGCGATTTAATATTTTACCACTAAATGACTTATTTCCTGCAGAAAAAAATAGAATAGCGTCTTTAGCAAAATCTAAAACAGACGCCTTAATTGCTTTAAACTCTGCATTTACAGGCAATGGCTTTTTTTTAGAAATAGAAAAAGATGCAGTGTTGCCAATGCCTATACACATTATATACATAAATAGTGGGAAACAAAACAACGTTGTAAATACGCGTAATTTTATTCATGTAAGAGAAAATGCAGAAGTAACCATAGTAGAAAGTTTTTACAACTTAGGGACTGGAAAAGTATTTTCAAATTTTGTGAGCGAGAAATTAATTGATGAAAATGCTAAGCTAACCTGTTACACAATTCAAACAGAAAATGAATTAACCTACTCTGTTAATACAAATCAAGTTAGCGTAAATAAATATGCTAATTACACAAACACAACATTAACCTTGTCAGGCGAATTGGTTCGTAATAATCACAATGTAGAATTAGTTGGAGAAAATTGTGAAGCAAGTTTAAATGGTTTATTTATTACAAATGGAAATCAATTAGTTGACAACCATACTTTAATTGACCATCAAGTGCCAAATTGCCAGAGTCATGAACTTTATAAAGGCATTGCAAAAGATAAATCAACGGGCGTGTTTAATGGAAAAATATTTGTAAGAAAAGATGCTCAAAAAACAAATGCGTATCAAAGCAGTAAAAATATTTTATTAAGTGATAGCGCCACCATTAATACAAAACCACAATTAGAAATTTATGCAGATGATGTAAAGTGCTCGCACGGAACTTCAACGGGGAAAATTGATGAAGATGCACTCTACTATTTAAAGGCGCGTGGAATTGGCGACGACAATGCTCGCAAATTGTTATTACAAGCATTTGCTCAAGAGCTCATTAATAAATTAGAAATCGAATCATTACAAGAAAGAGTATTACACTTATTTGAAAAAGCACTTTAAAACATGTTCGATATAACTAAAATACGCGATGAGTTTCCAATACTAACGAGAACAGTAAATGGTAAACCATTAATTTATTTTGACAACGGAGCAACAACTCAGAAACCAAAACAAGTTATTGATGCTATCACTAATTATTATACTAATCAAAATAGTAATATTCACCGTGGCGTTCATACCTTAAGTAGAGAAATCACCATTGCATACGAAGAAGCACGTAAAACAATACAAAAACACCTCCATGCCAAGTTTTCTCATGAAATCATTTTCACAAAAGGAACAACAGATTCTATCAACTTAGTAGCACACTGTTTTGGTAAAATAAATATAGAGTCTGGCGATGAAATTATTATCACGCAAATGGAACATCATAGTAACATTGTTCCGTGGCAACTATTATGTGAAGAAAAAAAAGCGATACTAAAGTTTATTCCTATTAATCAAGAAGGCGAATTACTATTAGATGAACTTCCTAAATTGATTACTTCTAAAACAAAATTAGTAGCCTTCACTCATATTTCAAATACATTAGGAACGATTAATCCAGTTAAGGAAATAATACATATAATTAGAAATTTATCTCATGCTGCTATTTTAGTTGATGGAGCGCAAGCGGTACCGCATTTACAGCCTGATGTGCAAGATTTAGATTGTGATTTTTATGTATTTAGTGGTCATAAATTATATGGTCCGACAGGTGTAGGTATTTTATATGGAAAAGAAGAATGGCTAAATAAATTTCCACCTTACCAAAGTGGTGGTGGAATTATAAAAACAGTTACGCTACAAAAAACTGAATTTGCCGATTTACCATTAAAATTAGAAGCAGGGACACCACACATTGAAGGAGGGATTGGTTTGGCTGAAGCTATTAACTACGTAACGAATATTGGCTTTGAACAAATTCAAAAAAAAGAACATGAATTATTACAATACCTCACCAAAAAATTATTAGGAATAGATGGAGTTACAATTTACGGAACTTCAAAAAACAAAACAACCGTTGTTTCTTTTAATGTAGGAGATATTCATCCTTTTGATATTGGCACATTATTAGATAAATATGGCATCGCCGTTCGGTCCGGCCATCATTGCACTCAACCGCTTTGGGAATTTTATCATGTTCCAGGAACCATTAGAGCATCCTTATCATTTTATAATACCATTGAAGAAATTGATTACTTTTTAGATGCACTTAATAAATCCATTAGATTATTGAGTTAATTTTTAAACTTAAAATTATGCTAAAGAAAATAATTTCATGTATTTTTTTATCCGCGCTATTCATTTCGTGCGGATTAACGGATGACATCACCAAAAAAGATTCGCCAACAACTGGAAAAGTAAATTTTTATTTTGATGAAGGATTAACACTCCATATCCAAAATCAAATGTCAACATTTAAAACAACCTATACATACGCCGACATTAATTTGGTGTCAACTGATGAAAAGACTTGTATTGAGGCACTTTTTAATGATAGTGCAAAAGTTATTGGTATTTCAAGAATGCTAAGCGAAGACGAAATTAAAAAATTTAAACAAAAAAATATTTCAGTAAATACATCTTTAGTAGCACAAGATGCGATTGCAATTATTGTCAATACAAACTTCAGCGACTCAACTATTTCCATTCAACAATTAAAACAATTACTAAGTGGTAATGATAGTAATTATGTAAAAGACAAACACATCCATGTCGTTTTTGATAATCAAAATTCCGGAAGTATCCGTCAATTAAAAGATTCTATACTTGAAAAAAACAACTTTGGGAAAAACTGCTCGGCTGTAAAAAACACATCTGAGCTCATTACCTCCATATCTCAAAACTCTTTGTCTATAGGCATTTGCGATTTTGCTTGGCTTAGTGATAAAGATGATATAACAACCAAAGCGTTTTTAAAAACGGTTAAAATATTAGCTGTTTCTAAAAAAGATTTTGAAAAAGCCTATATGCCTGATCAATCAAATATTGCAACGCATGACTATCCATTATTAAGGAATATCTGCATTATACGTCGGAGTTCAGAATTTACCTTAGGCAAAGGTATTGAAACATTTATTGCTGGTCCTGTTGGACAAATGATGTTTTTAAAACAAGGATTACCTCCTAACAGACAAGAGGAAAGATTGATTGAAATTGATATGTCTCCTTTAAAATAAAAAATTATTTTTTATAAATTAATGCGACTGCATAAGCATTAACACCTTCCTCTCGTCCAACGTAACCAAGTTTTTCGTTGGTGGTAGCTTTAATGGAAATATCATTCACACTAATATTCATAATTGGAGCTAATACATTTTGCATGGCTTCAATATGGGGATTAATTTTTGGAGCTTCTAAACTCAATGTAGAATCAACATTACCAATAGCGAATCCATTTTTATCTAAAAGTGCAACGACTTCTTTCAACAAAATTTTACTATCTGCACCTTTAAAGCGTTCATCGGTATTAGGAAAATGAAAGCCAATATCTTTTAAATTAGCAGCACCTAATAATGCATCACAAATAGCGTGTAATAAAACATCCGCATCGCTATGCCCTACACAACCTTTATCAAACTCTAGTTTGATGCCACCTAACCAAAGCTCTCTTTCTGTACCTAATGGATGTACATCAAAACCAAAACCAACTCTTATATTTACCATAAATCGTATTTAACTTTTAAAAGAATAACGATACAAAGATATCATTATTTGAAAAGAATCTACTTTCTGTCGTACTGACAACAGGTGTGTAAATTATCATATGCCAAATCATTGCCTTTATACTTCTCGTTGTCATAGCCTACCAATGAAATATTTTTTTGAATACTATCAAGAGAAATTATTTTATCATCGTAAGAAACCGTCATGAGTTTACTTTCAACGTTCCAATCCGAATTAATAACGCCATTCAGTTTTAATGAACTTTCAATGGTTTCTTTGCACATATCACAATTTCCCCACACCTTGAATGTTGATGTCGTTACACCATTACTTTTCTCTGTATTAGATAAATAATCTTTCTTTTCACCTGCGTTACAAGCTACCATCAAAGCTGATAAAGAAATGAATATTATATTCTTTATTCGTTTCATTGTGAATTATTATTTATTTCAAATGACAATTCAAAAAAAAGGAGATAAATATCTCCCAATTTTTTTATTGAATCATTATTTTTTAACGGTATTAACTGAAGCCGGAACAACAATGATTGTTGACAGCCCAGCTCTTGCATTTGTATGATTAGGATTAATTTTCAAACATTCTTCCCAATAATATTTTGCTTTATCGTACTGTTTCTTTTGATAATAAGCACTACCTAAATTATAATAACCTTCTGGATTACTTTTAACTAGTAACATCGTATGACGCAGAATATAAATGGCACTGTCTAATTGTCCACGCTGAGACATCTGATAACCTTTATTTAATAAATCATTATAAAATACCTGATAATAACTTGCTAAATACGGGTTGTTTGGATACAAATTTTCGGCATGCTTCCAATAAAAAAGAGCGTCCCGTGTGTTACCTAATTTAAAACTTCCTAAACCTAAATTTAAATACCCATTAACATAACGTGGATGCAATTCAACAGCATGTTTCAAAAATTTAATTCCTTTGTTTAATGCTGTTTCGCGTTTATCCTTATAACCACCAGCCTTTACTTCTTCATCGGTAATGTGCAGTGTTCCGTTATAATCATTGTAGCTATCAACCGTTTGGCCTGGCCTTAACTTACCTGTAATTTCTTTGGTGTCAGCCAAGTCAATCCAACGAGCTCCCGCGTTACCTAAACATAACACAGAGTTTGGCATAGTTTCAACATCCTTTAAAAATAAAGTAACATCATTTTTCCAATCCCAGTTTCGTTCCCATGTTTTGCATCCATATAAAAATGCCATGCCTGAAATCAGTGTTAAAAAACCAAAACGTTTAAAATTTAAATTAACACTTTCAGGTATTTTATCAAAACCTTTAACAATTAACCAAGCTAATGCTATCACAAATCCAATGGTTGAATGGAACAATAAACGTTCGCCCATTGTAGCTCCAATATCCATTAAAATATTTCCGATCATTAATAAAAAAGCAAAATACACGGCGATTGCAAAACCAAGTGCATGACGTTTTAAAATTAATTTTATTCCAGCATACACTAAACCTAAATGCAACACTAAAGAAACAAGTGTATCCCAACTTTTGAAGTTTCTGAATTGAATCGAATTAAAAGAATAATCAGAAGATAAAGGATGAGGAAACCAACACAAATTAAAGTATTTAAACAACACATAAATTTTTGTTGCCCATTGTTCTTGCTGACTCGCTAATAAATAAGGGTTATTTAAAATTTCAGTATCAGGCACGCCTGGCTTTAATTTTACAGCCACTAAACGCATCCCTAAATAAAACAACAAGATGAAAAAATGCCAACTCATTAAGGTTCCATAATCTTTCTTTTTTGAACCTAAAATAAATACACCGAACACTAAATAAATAATTGGAAAAATCCAAAAAGATAAATTCGGTTTTGCGCCAGGTCGTGCAGTAACATCAAATTGTTTTTTGAGGTACAACATTAATAAAGCGCAACCAAAAAATACAAAAAATACATACAAAGATTGTTTAAAATCTTTAGATTGAAAAAATGTTTTAGGATTAAAATCAAATGTATGAAAAACATAAAACGCTATTGGAATTAATACAACTAAAACAATAGCATATTCTTTAGACAATAAGGCCAATAAGAAATTAAATGATGCTAAAAATAAGGATCTTGGTGTTTTTTCAGTAATGTATTTAAAGGAATAGAAAAAGGTGAGTGAAATAAATATCAATGAAAAAATTTCATCTCGACTCTTCACATTTGCAATGGCTTCTGAGTGGATGGGATGCATTAAAAATAAAATGGCTGCTAAAAAAGCAATATCATGGTTATCCTTAAAAATATAATTTCTAAAAAACAGAAATAACAACATTATACCAATAATAAACGTGAGAATATTGACTAAATGCCTAACCCAAGCATCTTTTACCTGACAATCGACCTCGTTAAAAATACCATCTTGATTAACATCTTCTTCCGCATCATCCAAGTTATTCTTATTTTGATCCCAACATCTTGCCGGATACAAACCATTATCATAAGCGCCAATAAATTGCTGCTCAATCGCAAAACTAACAACAGATAAAGGACGATAACGACCTCCAGCCAACTGATCTGTAGCATTCATTCGACGGTAAAAACTTTCGTAGGCGTCTTTTGTCATAATGCCTTTAATACCTTTGATACCTTTAATCACATGGTCATTTTGATGAATAATAATGCCATCATCAAGCGCGTATTCATTATTTAAAGAAGTGAGATTAAAAATTAAACCCAATAAAATAATTACAATAAATGGGGCTGTTTGATTCTTGAAAGGAAAAAAACGAAACGTGTTTTTTAATTCAGTAAATACAGGTTGCTTGTTTGTAGTCGTTTGTTTTGCCATAAAAAATATTGATATATTACAAATATACTTAAATATATAAAAAAATGATTTTTGATTTAAAAAATTTAGTTAAAAATACCTAAATTGCTTATCCATAATGAAAAAAACAAGCACAAATAAAGCCATCCGCTATCTATTACTAGCCTTTTTGGTTGGTGCTATTGCTTATTTTATTGATCTAAAAAATCATTATTCTACACAAAAATTAGCAGAGATTGCCGAATATAATTTACAAAATAAAGAAGTCATTGCGGAAAAAAAATTAGCAGAATTACTACATTCTATAAAAAATAATCCACCTAAAAAAATAAACCTACTAGAAAATGACATTTCAAGAGAGCTATACAAAACGGAAGGAATTGGTCTTTATGCATATAAAAACGATACATTAATTTACTGGTCGGATAACGAACCTGCCATAGATTTAATTAATTTAAAAATAAAATCATTTTCGGAAATTATAAAATTACGAAATGGTTGGTATGAATGTTTAACTATCAATAAAAAGAAATCCGATAACATTGCTGTGTTTGCCTTAATCAAACTAAAAACAGAATACGAATTTGAAAATAAATATTTAAAAAATGAATTTAGTAAATGGTTAAACCTTCCAGTTAATACAGACATTGTTATCCCTGCAAATATAGCAGAACATAGTATCTCATCAAAATATGGACACACACTATTCGAAATTAAAAGAAGCGAAACATACTACAAAAATTTAGATATCAATTTAATATGCTGCGCCCTTTTTTTACTTTGTTTTTTGTTCTTATTTATTAGTATTTACAATGCCTCCAAACAATTCATTAAAAATAAATGGTTGCAAAGTGTGTTTATTTTTATGAGTGTTTTATTTATTAGAACAGGGATGGTTTATTTTAAAATACCAAGTTGCTTTTATTTGACTAACTTTTACAATGCCACAATTTTTGCAAACGCCGATTCATTTTATTTCTCGTTACTTGGAGACGTGATGCTAAATTCCATTTTACTTTTATTTTTCAGCTTCTATTTATTAACATCAAAAATTAATTTAACCCACATTACGTTTTCAAAAAAGCTAACAATTGTAATCGTTTACTTAATCTTACTATTCATTTACGCGATGTTAGTGCCATCTTTAATTCATAGTTTAATTTCAAATTCACACATTACATTTAATATAAATCGAATATTTGACTTTAATTATTTTTCACTTATTGGTATTATTTCCATCAGTATTACTTTACTCGGATTTTACTTTGCCTTAGAAAAACTTATTATACTATATGTTAAAAATTTTATTACTGGGAAGCACCATTTATTTATTTGGGGAAGCTCGCTAATTCTTATTATTTTCCTTCTAATTATTCTAAAAGCTGATGTGTTTTTCTACCTATGGTTTATGCCATTAGCCATTACAAGCTATCTATTAAATCAGTTAAAAATTTCTGCAAATTTTATGAATACTGGGCTTAAGATTTTAATTGTTGCGTTTTGCATGTCTGTTTTTTTTAATAAATATGAAGAATCAAATAAAAGAAATACATTCATGGCACTATCTTACATATTAACGGATAGACAAGATGCTATTGCAGAAAATGAGTTTTCGAAAATTATTCAAAACTTAAAAAAAGATTCTAAACTTAAAAATCTAATTTCTTTGCTCCCATTAAGTAGTCAACAAATAGAACAAAGTATTAAACAGATACATTTTAGTGGGTATTTCGAACGATATGATGTTGTATTGTCTTTATTTAAGCAAACGCAATCTGTATTTCAATTCAATGAACCAAAATACGCCTCTATTAATTATTTCGAAAACCAAATAGAACATTCTAGTCAACCCACAATTTGTGAAAGTTTATATTTTATTGACAAAAAAAATAAACCGATTAGATACATTGGTAAACTAAACCTATCAAGTTATGACTTTTATAAAGATTCGAGTTACTGCTTATACTTTCAACTAGATCCGAAACTCATTAATAACATTGGCGTTTTTCCCGATTTATTATTGAATAAAACCTTAGAAAATAGATTCGAAAATAAACATATATCATATGCGGTATATGATAACAATAAGTTACAAATGTCATTTGGAAATTACACCTACCCTGCTTATTATTTTAAAAATAAAAATATAGATAATCGTAATGGCGTTCAACATTATATTTACCCGAAACATAATAACACAACCATAATTATTTCCGACAAAAAAATTAGCTTATATAATTATTTCACTTCGAGTTCATACATTTTTGTTTTCTTCTCTTTACTGATTATGTTTGGAACATGGCTATATGCCCTTTTCAAAAAAGGGAATTATAATTTCCAAACATTAAACAATCGAATTCAATTTATTTTTATATCTATCATTGCTTTATCGTTGACTGCTGTAACTTTAGGTACTATTTGGGTTGTCAGTAGTCAATCTGAGATTAAAAATGTCAATGAATTACTTCAAAAATCACAAACAATTTTAAATGAATTAAAACAAAATGTTGGTCAACAAAACGAACTAGATCAAAGCTATAAAGAATACTTTAATTTTACTTTGAAAAAATTATCTCAAGTGACCAGTAGCGATGTTTCATTGTTCGATAAAAACGGCATCTTATTCTCTACCTCTCAACCTGCGATTTACGATCAAGGGTTAGTTTCGAAATATATGAATCCAAATGCATATTCTGTTTTGTTGGGAAATGAAACAAGCAACTTTTCGCATCGAGAAGCCATAGGAAATTTAAATTATGTGTCAACATACATTCCTTTTTATAATATTGAAGACAAACTGCTTGGCTATTTAAACTTACCATATTTTGCGAGGCAAAAAGACTTAGAAAAAGAGTTATCTGCGTATTTAACAACGTTATTAAATATTTATACGATTCTATTTGTAATTACTACGCTATTTGCTTTACTAGTTTCTAATTTATTGACAAAGCCTTTGCGTATTATCAAACAACAAATTTCAAACACGAAATTCGTTAAACACTTTAATCCTATTAAATGGGAATCGAAAGATGAAATCGGAAGTTTGGTAACCGAATATAACGCAATGATTATTGAATTAAAAAAGAATTCAGAACTACTAGCTCAATCAGAAAAAGAAAAAGCATGGCGCGAAATGTCGAAACAAATTGCACATGAAATAAAAAATCCATTAACACCAATGAAACTAAATATCCAACATTTACAGCGTGTTGTAAAAACTAACCCTGAAAATATTTCAGAGAAAGTAGATAGTGTGGCTAATGTTTTAATTCAACAAATTGACATACTATCAAACATTGCAACTGAATTTTCTAACTTTGGAAATTTTCCTGAAACAAAATTAGAACGAATTGATTTAAATGAAATATTGCAAAAAGAAACTCAATTATTTAAAATAAGTTCGGATTGTAGTATTGAATTAGATATTGAACCTAATTTATTTGTCATGATTGACAAAGAACAATTTTTAAGAGTAATTATCAACTTAATAAAAAATGCTGAACAAGCCATTCCAAAAAATAGACATGGTGTCATAAAATTGTCTGCTCAAACCAAAGAGCAAAACATCGAAATTAAAATTGAAGACAATGGAATTGGCATTGCAAAAGAATTTTATTCAAACATTTTTTTACCAAACTTTACAACAAAAAGTTCTGGCACTGGATTGGGTTTGGCCATGGTAAAAAATAGCATTCAAAATTTTAATGGAACTATTTCTTTCAAAAGTGAGTTAGAAAAGGGTAGCGTTTTTAAAATAACATTACCAAAATTTTAATTTACATTTTTTTTATTTTTTTTGATAAAGCATTATATAAATACAATTCATTATCATCCTTTTTTTTACATCTAAATAAATAAGATGTTATCGATTCTATTTCAGAAAACTCTTGCTTAAGAATTATTTCGCCTTTGTGATTAATTAAACCTATTTTATCTACTTCGACCCAAACTTTATACATAAAAGAATTCACTTTTGAAATAGTTCCATTCGGAGTTTCATAAACTGATTTTCCTTGTGTTGTAATAATTCGAGAGGCCTTCTCTGTTCTTACAATCGCTAAATTATCTTCGAAATCTGTAGCTTGAATATATTCAATTGACGTAACTGATTTCAATTTTCGATCAACAAAACCATACTTATTATTTTTCTGAATCCGAATTAAATCACATTTCGCAAAAAATAAATTAGTATACATTCCGAAAGGTATACTAGATCTTCCGTTTGCATCAATAAGGGAAATATCATTTTCTCTTACTAATTTAAAATATTTTCCATTTGTGTAAAAATTTGCGTCGTACATTGGATTATAATTAAAGTCAATTTCCGTCACGAAGCACTTATCTAAAATATCAAAAAAACCATACTTGTTATCTTTAACAATGAGGTATATTCCATTTTTACAAACAGATATATAATCAAATTGAGGTGTTAAGACCAGCTGCTCACTAGGATTTATTAAGCCAAATTTTTTATCCTTCGAAACAATAATTATATGGTTGGTATCAACACCTGAAACCCAATCCCATTGAGCATTTAACTGTTGATTATTTTTATTTAACAAGCCAAAATAAGAAGTGAAATAATAGGCAAAACCATTTTTAAAATCTCCTAGTTTATTATATACAAACGGAATAACAACTTGGCCTTTATCGTTTATAGCACCATACTTTTCTTTGTCTTTACAAACAAATAATTTTTCGGACTGTGAATTTATTTCTTGATATTCTTTTGAAACAATTTGTCCGATACGATTCATAAGACAATACGCATTATTTTTTTTAACTATCGTTATTCCAGCTTTAAATGTTTCAGCTTCGTCAAAAAAAGAAGAAAAGACTCTTTGTCCATCTTTATTTATAAAATAACAACTATCATTTTTACTGACACTTGCCAAGCCTTCAGAAAA
>CANLAV010000039.1 GCA_947487905.1 Bacteroidota bacterium
ACTTGAGAATTTTTTGCGTTAATATTAACGCCATTAACAGTGATATTTACATTTTTCTCTTTTAAAGTATCTTCAACTTCTATTTGAGTTCCCTCTTCTTCTAAGCCATTGCAATCAATGCATTTTAATCCCTCTTCAGTCATCAACCATCGACGATTAATCATGTCTCCATCATAAGTATTTGTGGTATTATCAACATCGTTTAGCATGTTTTCTAATGATTTATCCAAGTAAACAACCTTACCAACCGGGACTTTTAAAATGACCTTCACACTTTGAACTCTAAATTTATCAGCATGATTAACTCTGAATAACTGATCACACAAAATCAAGCTATCGCTAACTACCATTTTATAATCAATATTTTTTGCGCGTTCACTTGCCATTTTTCTATCACTGCCTTTTGCCTCTTTGACAACAACTAATTCTACAACATCTGATTGTGATTTAATAACATCTAACTGCGTATGTCCTAACAAATACCTTCCACTTGCATTTTTACCAATCATATAATCACTTTCTGTATGATGTTTTGAATCATAGTTCTCATCATCAGTGTAATCAACAGCCTCATCAACTTCAATTAAATCAATAGGTGTTTCAGCCATTTTTACATACAAGGTATCGTATGTATTTATAGAAATATTTTCTCTTACTTTAGCATCTTTACTAAAATCATTTCCAGTTCTAACACCAACATATAGTAATAATGCAAAACCAAATAACCAAAAAATACCAGCGCCTAAATTTACCCAACGATTTGTATAATGTACTTTAAATAAAATTTTGACACCTCCGTAAATCATCATTATTACTGGTGTTCCAACAAAAATAGCGATACCAATAATTCCTAAATACAAATCTTTTCCTTCTAATAATACCAAATCAATCCAATCTTTTCCATTTACACTATCCAACATAAATGATAAACCGAATACAGAACTAAATAAACCGAGAAAAAAAACAACTCCAATGATGATCAGAAAAACACCAACTATTTTTAATAATACTTTTCCAATATTCAATAACACATCCGAAATAAAATCAACAATTTTTTCTGCTACATTTCTTGGAACATGTTTATTCTTATGAGCCATATCTTTAAATTCATCCCCATGTTTTTCCATGCGCTTTTTTAATTGCTCTACTTCCTCTGCTACAGCTTTTGAAATATTATTGATATCAGCTTTCTCGCCTTTCATCGCTAACTTTTCTGCCGTAGTTTTTGCCTCTGGAATAGCAATCCATAATATGATGTAAATTAAAAAGCCTGTTCCTGCAAAAAACAATAATAATGCTAAAGCAACTCTTAACCACACAGGGTCAAATCCAAAATAATGTCCAATTCCCGAACACACCCCTCCAAGCACTTTATTATCTGCATCTCTATACATGCGTTTCTTTTGATGTTGAGCGGCATTATCTGTTTGATCCTCTTGAGAGTTGGATGAATTTAAATTGGATTGGTCGTCTGCAAATTCTTCAGGCTGACCCATACTTTGCATGACAAAATCAACGTCGCTCATTAAAACAACTTGCTTCATGGCACTTGTTTTCGATTGTAACATTTCAGCAATCCGAGATTCGATGTCACTCATTATCTCCACTCCACTTTCGTTCTGTTTAAAATAACGTTTAATGGCTAATAAATAATTATTTAAAACTAGGTAGGCGTCTTCTTCAATATGAAAAATAATTCCGCTGATATTTATGGTTACTGTTTTATTCATGTTATTCTAATTTATGAAATAATTTATTTACTATTTTGAATTGTTTTATTGACACTACTGACCATATCGTACCAAGAACTTTGTAAATCACTTAGATATGTTTTACCTATTTTGGTTAAAAAATAATATTTTCTTGGAGGCCCCGAATTACTTTCTTCCCATCGATAAGTAAGCAAATCAGTATTTTTTAAACGCGTTAACAAGGGGTATAATGTACCTTCTACAACCACTAATTTTTGTTTTTTTAATTTTTCAATTATTTCAGTTGGATATGCTTCGCCTTGAGAAAGGATAGAAAGAATACAAAGTTCTAAAACGCCTTTTCTCATTTGTGCTTTTGCATTCTCTGTCTGTATCATACTATTTGTTTTTACGAAAAGCTTATTATTTAACTCTTTTTTAGTTTACAACACAAAGATACATTATTTATTTAGTACTATGTTAAGCATAGTACTAAATAATTACAAGTTGTTGATTTTCAGGTAATATATTTTTTAGGATAGAACTTAAAAAGCGATTATATTTACATTTTATAATAAAAACTATGCACAGCTGGGATAACGATTTCAACGCTTTATTATCAATAAATGGATTAATTAGTTTGTTGACGCTTACCATATTAGAAATTATTTTAGGAATAGATAATATCATTTTCATCTCTATAGCCGTTGATAAATTGCCACGAGAGCAACAAGGTAAAGCCCGAACCATTGGACTTTTATTGGCATTAGTTGTTAGAACCATTTTACTGTTTTGTATTGGTTGGATTGCAGGATTAAAAGAGGCATTTTTTCATCTTGGAGCCTACGGTGTTTCAGGAAAGGCTTTGATTTTATTAGGCGGAGGTGTTTTTTTGTTATATAAAACAGCTAAAGAAATACACGAACATGTTCATAATGACTTAGATGAAATTGGTCCCCATAAAAGTGAAAAATCACATTTCAATGCTATCATCATGCAAATTATCATCATTGATTTTGTGTTTTCATTTGATAGTATATTAGCCGCAGTTGGGTTATCGGGCGTTATTTTAATTATGGTTTCAGCGGTTGTTATATCAATGGTTTTAATGATTTTATTTTCTGGTGTTGTAGCTGATTTTATCAATAAAAATCCAGGAATAAAAATGATTGCACTTTCATTTTTACTGGTTATTGGGGGTATTTTAATTGCAGAGGCTTTGATTGATTGTTATAATACCACCATAGAAGAAAGCAAGCATATTGAATTAAATAAAAACTACGCTTACATCGCACTAGCCTTTGCCATGATGATTGAACTATTTAATATTAAAGAGCGAAGAATTAAACGAGCTCGCGATTTTAATCAAGAAGTATAATCAACATTATTTTTTTAACTAAATAAAAAAACCTGTAAGAATTTCTTACAGGTTTTTTTATTAATAATATGTAAACTATTAATAGTTACCTTTTAATTTAACACCTTGCTCAATTTTTTGTAAAGCTGTAATATAAGCCGCAATGCGCATAGACGTTTTAAATACTGAAGCGTTATTCCATACATCTGCAAATGCTATTTCCATTTTTTCATCATGCTTCGTATTTACTTCATTTTCTGACCAGTAATAACCAGCTTTGTTTTGAACCCATTCAAAATAAGAAACAGTTACGCCACCGCTATTAGCTAAAATATCTGGAACAACGATAATATTTTTTCCATTTAAAACAGCATCAGCATCAGGCATCGTAGGTCCATTTGCACCTTCAACGATTAATTTAGCTTGAATACCGTGAGCAATTTCTTCAGTAATTACATTTTGTAAAGCTGCAGGAACTAATACATCGCACTTACAAGTTAAAATATCATTTGAACCAATTTCAGTAGCTCCTGTAAATCCTTTTAAAACGCGGTTATTTTTAGACGCAAATTCTAAAGCTGCATGAATATCAATTCCATTTTCATTATAAAAAGTAGCTGTGTGATCTCCAATAGCAACAATTTTAATGCCTTGTTCCGCTAATAAACGAGCTGCATGAGAACCAACATTTCCAAAACCTTGAACAGCTGCTGTCACTTCTTTAGGATTTAAACCCATTTTCTTTAAAGCTGCTAATGTATTTACCATGACGCCTCTTCCTGTTGCTGCATCACGACCTAAAGAACCACCAATTACAATTGGTTTACCTGTAATAACCCCTGGGCTATCTTCACCTGTTACTTTATTAAACTCATCTAATATCCAAGCCATTTCTCTTCCACTTGTACCCATATCCGGAGCTGGAATATCTTTATTTACACCAAATACGTCTTTCATAGAAGATGCGTAAGCACGCGTCATACGTTCTAATTCACCAACGCTCATTGTACGTGGATCACATTTAATACCACCTTTAGCTCCGCCATATGGCAAGTTTGCAACAGCGCATTTAAAACTCATCCAAGCAGCTAAGGCCATTACTTCATCTTGATTAACATCCATGGCATAACGAATACCGCCTTTAGAAGGTCCTAATACGGTTGAATGCACGATACGGTATCCTTCAAAGACTTGAATTTTTCCGTTATCCATCATAACTGGTAAACTAACTTTTACTTGTTTTATTGGGCTACGAAGTATAGTGGCAACGTCTTCTGACATGTTCATTAACTTTGAAGCAACATCTAAGCGAGCCAATACGGCTTCAAACATACTTTCGTGTGCTATTTCATTTGAGGTTTGTGCTGACATATTATTTTAATTTATTTGTGTTTACTTAAAATTTTAGCGAAGCAAAAATAATAAAAATACTCATAGAGAGTTTGTTTTTATATAAAAGATATTAAGCGTTTTTTGGTTAATAAAATTATCTCTTAAATGTGTCTATTCGTTCAATAGCATGTTAATGAGGTTTGAATCAAATTTTTCTTCTTTCAATCAAATAGATTGATTTATTTAATTAAGATAAGGTAAGCATAAACGAAAGGCGCAACAAATAAAAGGCTATCAAATCGATCTAAAATACCACCATGGCCAGGCATTATTTTACCAGAATCTTTAATACCAGCCTGGCGTTTAAACATTGATTCAACTAAATCACCAATAGTACCAAATATAGAAACCAAAACAGCGATAACTACCCAATGTTTTAAAGCTAATTCAGGAAAAAAATGATGAATTAAAAAAGAACAAGCTATGGTTAAAATGGTTGCACCAATGGTTCCTTCCCATGTTTTACCCGGTGAAATACGCTCATACAATTTGTGTTTACCAATCAAACTTCCAACTAAATAAGCCGAAACATCGCTTATCCAAATTAAACATATAATACCAAGTACATAATGAAAATTGTAAGGTGCCATTACACCTGCAAATGCTTGATCGATACAGGCAATATGCATAAGTAAACTAAATGGAAGAACGGCGTATATGATTCCTGCTAAAGTGAAAACTAAATTTGTTATAGCGTTGGATGTATTATTAAATAAAGCTGCTATAAAAACAAAAAAAGGTAATACAATAACTACTGATAACATGGCTGTTGGCGAAACAAGATGACTGTAATAGGAATTAGAAATAGCGCTGTACATAAATAAGCTCAAGCCAGAAATAATACCTATCCATTTATAAGGCTTTGCGCCCAGTTTTTCAGAAATTTGATAAAATTCAATTAAACCCCAAATAGATACAACTAAAAAAAGTGTTACAAACGATATGTAATTAAAAAAAATAGCAGTTAATAAAACACCAACGAACACAATAGCTGTAGTCGTTCTTGTTAAAAATGTTTTTAGATTTAATGCCATAAAAAAAATCCCTTTCGTTTATAGAAAGGGATAGTTGTTTTTAAATTAAAATTATTCAGAAACTTTAATTGCTTCGTAACATCTAACTTCTCCTGCAGTACCAAGGTATTCAGCGTCAATAGTTACTAAACCAATCTTTTTAATTTGCTCTTTAGATAAAGGTTTAGATGGAGTCCAAGTTTCATCAATTAATTTCAAATCTACGTCCTTATTTATGAGTAACTGATTTAATTGTTTTTGAGTAAGGTATACACAACCATTATCTTCTTCTTCTTCAGCTGCAATTAATATAGTGCCAATTACTTTTAATTTTGGTACATCAGGCTTATAAGTAAATTCTAAACCATCTTGAGTATTTTGTTCAATAAATTTTATTCCTAATACGTGAATATCTGCCATAAGTGTAATTTTTAATAAAGCACAATTTTAGTAATTAAATAGCTCTAAACAAACAAATAAAACGTATTTATTTCAACGATTTAAAAAGACCTGTTAATAACAATGTATTTTAAAAAGGAAATCAAAAATAAAAGTATCGCTAAAAAGCTAATTAACGTTCAGTTCGGGGGTTGTGATGACGTTACTTTTATTACCTGCCTTATCAAGTAAATAAACGACATATTTGATTTTCTTTATTTTAGTACTATGTCGATATTGCTGCAATCTAACACTAATTTCGCCACTAATTGGCTTTCCTTTATAGGCATCTGTAGGTGCTTTCACGATATAGTTACTACGTAAAGTGTCATTTGGAGAAGTTTTTAAAAACGCTCTGTACTTGAGAGCAACTGTATCGTAATAATAATAGGTTGTGAATAAACTTAAGGTCGTATCATTGGCATCAACGCCAATATCTCCATCCCCATCATTAAATAAAATTTTCAAATCTGCTGATTCATCCGTATAGGGAATAAAATCACTAAATTCAATGGCGGGCGTGAGCGTGTATGTGTTTTTTTTAATGCAAGAATAACTTAATCCTATGATTATAAAAAAAATAAATAAATGTCTATTAAAATATGTTTTCATCATAAATTCAGTATAAATTTACGAAATAAATTCACAACTTGAAAGATATTAAGTCCATAGAAAAAAAAATATTTGATATTAAATCAGAGCCTGAATTTCAATCATTAGCCTTAACCATATTTAAATATCAATACGAGACTAATTTAATTTATAAATCCTTTGTAGATAGTCTTAAGATAAACGTGAATGAATTAAAAGACTTCAAACACATTCCGTTTTTACCCATTGAATTTTTTAAATCGAAAAAAGTAATTTGTGGGAACGCAAATCAGGATTCTATTTGCTTTTCAAGCAGCGGAACTACAGGACAAATCACTTCCAAACATTATGTTAATTCTATCTCTTTATACGAAGATTCTTTTTCAAAAGGGTTCACAGTCTTTTATGGAGATATTAAAGAATATTGCATTTTAGCATTACTTCCATCGTATTTAGAAAAGGGTGGATCTTCTTTAGTATATATGGCTAATCAATTAATAAAAGATTCAGGGCATCCGTTGAGCGGATTTTATCTTCATAATTTAGATGACCTTGTGAACACTATTTCAGAATTAAAAAAACGAAATCAAAAAACAATTTTACTAGGCGTTAGTTATGCGTTGCTTGATTTAGCAGAAAAAAATATCATATTAAATGAACATTTTATTGTTATGGAAACTGGCGGCATGAAAGGAAAACGAGAAGAACTAACGAAGGGGGAACTACATCAAACTCTAAAAAATAAATTCAAAATAAAAACCATTCAAAGTGAATATGGCATGACTGAATTACTTTCTCAGTCTTACGCTTTATCAAATGGTATATTTAAATCGGTGCCATGGAAACGCATTTTAATAAGAGATATTAGTGACCCGTTTAGTTATGTTTTAGAGGGAAAAACAGGAGGAGTGAATGTCATTGATTTAGCTAACTTACATTCTTGTTCATTTATTGAAACAAAAGATTTAGGCAAATACTATGCGGATCATTCGTTCGAAATTGTTGGAAGATTTGATGCCAGTGACTTAAGAGGTTGTAATTTATTAATTCAATAAATCATGGAGGCAAAAACAAATGATTTTTTTGATCAAGTGTTTCAAGTAGTTCGTTTGATACCTAAAGGTAGAGTTACATCTTATGGTGCCATTGCAAAATATTTGGGAGCACCATCATCATCCCGTTTAGTTGGTTATGCCATGAACGCATCGCATTCGCAAAAAGAAAAAGTGCCCGCTCACCGCGTTTTAAATAGAAACGGACAACTTACTGGAAAACATCATTTCTCTAATCCATTTATGATGCAAGAATTACTTGAAAAAGAAAATATCATTATTAAAAATGATACTGTACAAGATTTTAATAATCATTACTGGGACCCAACCTTGGAACTAACTATATAATTGAATAAAATACATTAAATGAACCTCTTAAAAACTGTGCAAAAGTTATCATAACAAATGAGATAAATTATACATCAATAGATTAAAAAAATTAATTGTTTTTGTAGTTTAGCACTCGACTTTTTACAATACAAAATTACATTATGAAAAAATACACCTATTCTGAAAAAAAAGATACTCGTTCTGGTTTTGGCGCTGGCCTGGCTGAATTAGGAAAAACAAATCCAAATGTGGTTGCCTTATGCGCTGACTTAATTGGTTCTTTAAAAATGGATGCTTTTAAAGCTGAAAATCCTGAACGCTTTTTTCAAATTGGTATTGCCGAAGCTAACATGATGTGTATTGCAGCTGGTTTAACCATTGGTGGTAAGATCCCATTTACTGGTACATTTGCTAACTTCAGTACTGGACGTGTTTATGATCAAATTCGCCAAAGTATTGCTTATTCAGATAAAAACGTGAAAATTTGTGCTTCACATGCTGGCTTAACATTAGGCGAAGATGGCGCAACGCATCAAATTTTAGAAGATATTGGTTTAATGAAAATGTTACCTAACATGGTCGTTATTAATCCTTGTGACTACAATCAAACTAAAGCAGCTACCATAGCTATTGCTGATTATCATGGTCCAGTGTATTTACGTTTTGGCCGACCAACAGTTCCAAATTTTACTCCAGAAAACCAGACATTTGAAATCGGAAAAGCTATTTTATTAAACGAAGGAACTGATGTTACAATCATTGCCACTGGTCACTTAACATGGAAAGCTATCGAGGCTGGTGAGAAATTAGCTGAAATGGGAATATCAGCAGAAATCATCAATATTCATACGATTAAACCTTTGGATAACGAAGCTATTTTAAAATCAATCGCGAAAACAAAATGCGTTGTTACGGCTGAAGAACACCAAATGCATGGTGGATTGGGTGATAGCGTTGCGCAATTATTATCAAGAAATACACCGACCCCACAAGAGTTTGTTGCTGTAAATGATAGTTTTGGAGAAAGTGGAACACCTGATGAATTGATGACTAAATATGGCTTAGATACCATCAACATTATAGAAGCTGCAAAAAAAGTAATCGCAAGAAAATAAAAACATAAGCTCAATCATTTATGTCAATACTAATAGCTGATAGTGGTTCAACCAAAACAGATTGGGTTTTACTTGACGGACAAACTGTTGTTTTAAAACACCAAACGATTGGCTTTAATCCTTATTTTCAAAGTAGCGAAACCATTTTTAATGAATTAAAAAATGTACTGTTGCCTGTATTGCAAATTGAATTAAATACCATTACATCTATTTATTATTACGGTGCAGGTTGCTCCAATGAGGATAAAAAAAACGTTGTGGCTCAAGGATTGGGATTAGCGTTTCCAAATATTAAAGTGGAAGTTAATCACGACTTATTAGCTGCAGCAAGGGCGTTGTGCGGTAAAGAAAAAGGCATCGCTTGTATCTTAGGTACCGGAAGCAATAGCTGTCTGTATAATGGAATTGAAGTTGTAGAAAATGTACCATCAGTTGGTTATTTATTTGGAGATCACGGAAGCGGCGCAACTATTGGAAAAGCCTTTATACAACATTATTTTGATGGTAAATTACCTCAACACTTAGTTGTAGAATTTGAAAAAGCTGGTTTTCACCGTGAATTAATTCTTGAACATGTTTATAAAAAACCATTGCCAAGCAAATACTTAGCAAGTATGTCTAGTTTTATAACAAACTTCGCAAACGACACATTTATAAAAGATTTAATTACGCATTGTTTCATTGATTTTTTTGAAGCTCAAGTGTCAAAATACACCAACGCTAGAGAACTACCAGTAAATTCAGTTGGTTCAATAGGGTTTTACTATAAAGAATTTTTGGAACTCGCGGCAAATAAACAAGGATTTAAATTAGGGAATGTTATAAAATCTCCCATAGATGGTTTGATAAAATACCATAGCTGATGTCATTTTTTTTAATTCCACTTACTGCCTTAATCGCATCTTTGCTAACGTTTTTTTCAGGCTTTGGTTTAGGAACTATTTTATTACCTGTATTTGCAATATACTATCCAATGCCCATTGCTGTTCTGTTAACTGCTTTGGTTCATTTTAGCAATAATATGTTTAAAATAGGCTTAGTTTACAAAAACATAAATTGGAATTTAGTTTTCAAATTTGGTTTAGCATCTATGGTGGCAGCTTTAATGGGTGCCTATCTTTTAAAGCATTTATTCTCCAATCCTATTTTACTTTTCACTTATGGAATTGGTTCTCTATCTTTTTCTGTTACCTTATTTAATTTAATAATAGGTACACTCATTATTATTTTCTCTTTATTTGAAGTAATCCCAATTTTAAAAAACTTAAGTTTTCCATCCAACAAATTAATGTTAGGTGGCTTGTTAAGTGGTTTCTTTGGCGGACTAAGTGGTTATCAAGGTGCGTTACGAAGTGCTTTTTTAGTACGACTCGGATTACCAAAAGAAATGTTTGTAGCAACAGGAACTGCCATTGCTTGTTTAGTGGATATTTCAAGAATGAGTGTGTATGCCTTCACACTCGATTTCTCGCACGCTATAACGCATTATAACATTTTACTAATTAGTGTTGAGTTTGCAATTATTGGTGCATTTATTGGGAATAAACTACTAAAGAAAACAACTATTTCTTTTTTAAAATGGTTTGTAACAATGTTCATGATGATCATTGGATTATTAATCCTATTAGGTGTAATGATTTAACACCAGCAAAAACTTTTTAGATTTTATTGTTTTGATTTATCAAATCTGACAAAAATATTGATGTAAACTAAGCGTGATTTTCTCATCATCCAAGGAAATAAAACGAGCACTAACACAGCGTATGTGATTAAAAAGGCGATTAAGCTAAAGTTTAAGAGAAGAACTGTTAAGATAAATAATCCAACTCCCAAAGCTACATTTAAACCATAACTGACATACATGGCTCCATAGTAAAAGCCAACCTCCTTCACAAATGATTCGCCACAATGTTCGCATTTATTTGGAGAATCAACAAACGTTTTAAGATTATAAGAATTTTTATCTACATAAAAATTACCTACGCAACACTTAGGACATTTATTGAATAATATAGAATATAACTTGGTGTTTTTTAACATGTGTCAAATCTAAGAGTAATTTGAACAGTTTAGTATTTTTTTAATTACATCTTTTAAACCAGTAACCTAACTTAAAATATCATCAAAACACTTAAGCATATAAACAATCATTTCATCATTAATCATTGGCGTTACACCAATCCAAAATGTATCGTTTACGATAATGTCTGTATTAGGTAAATCTCCAACTGTCCGATAATTAACATCTTTAAAATAAGGTTGCTTCCTGATATCGCCAGCAAATAACAAACGAGTACCAATGTTTTTATCATTTAATTTTTGAACTAAATCATTTCGAGTGATCCCGGCATCTTTTTTAACCGTGATTACAAAGCCAAACCAAGATGGCTCAGAAAAAGGCGTTGGCTCAGGTAAAATTAATTTATTCGTATGTTTTTCTAAACCTTTTTTTATTAAATTAAAATTATGCACTCTAATTTTAATAAAATCATCTAATTTTTCTAATTGTGCTAACCCTAATGCGGCTTGCATGTCCGTAATTTTTAAATTAAACCCTTGGCGAGAATAAATATATTTATGATCGTAACCCATCGGTAAATCTCCTAACTTTTGGCAAAATCTTAACCCACACGTATTATCCTTTCCAGGCTCACACCAACAATCTCTTCCCCAATCTCTAAAAGATTCAGCTATTTTTTTTAATTTAGAATTAGACGTATAGATTGCTCCGCCTTCACCCATGGTGATATGATGAGCTGGATAAAAACTCAAAGTAGCAATATCTCCAAATGTACCAACGTGTTGCCCCTTATAAGTTGCACCTAAAGCATCACAGCAATCCTCCATTAACCATAAATCATGTTTTTCACAAAATGAAGTAATAGCATCTAAATTAAACGCATTACCCATAGTATGAGCTATAACAACCGCTTTCGTTTTACTCGTCAATGCTTTTTCTAAATAGGTTACATCTATTTCGTAACCAGGTATCGTTACATCTAAAAATACGGGAACCGCGCCATATTGCATGATAGGGTTAACGGTTGTTGGAAAAGATGCAGCAACGGTTATCACCTCATCTCCTGGCTTAATTCTATCTTCACCTAACTCAATAGCTGTAAGGGCTGAAAAAGCTACTAAATTAGCAGAAGAACCTGAATTTACTGTAAGGACAGATTTTACATTTATAAACTTTGCTAATTTTTTTTCGAACTCAGCATTAAATTTTCCTGTTGTAAACCAAGCATCTAAAGCCGAATCTGTTATATTAGTTAATTCTTTATGATCAAAGACTTTTCCGCTTACCGGAACGGCAGATTCACCTGCTACAAATGGTTTATTTTTAAAAGCTTCATCATGATACTCTTTAATAAGAGCATGAATTTGATGTTTGATATCTAATAATTTTGACATAGATTATTTGTTACAATATGATTTTATTTGATTAACACGGCAGTCGTAAATATTGTTTAAAGAATTAGCTTCTTCCATATATCCTTGAATTGTAAACTGTATCGTTTCTTCGAAATTTAATTTTGGTTTCCACTCTAAATAATTAACTGCTTTAGTAATATCTAATTTTAATAAACCTGCCTCATGAAGTTTTTCATTAGACTTAGGCGCATCTATTTTAATGGATGGAATGATTTTTTCAACTTCATTTACAACATCTCCAACACTGTAATTCTCGAAAGCTGAAGGCCCAAAGTTCCATCCACCTGCAAATTTTTTACCATCGGCCCATAATTTTTCTGCTAACTTCATGTACCCGAAAATGGGCTCTAATACAAACTGCCATGGACGAACAGAATTTGGATTTCTTATTTCTGAAGTTTGATTTGACTCATAAGCCCTCATGATATCGGGTATAATTCGATTATCTGCCCAATCGCCACCACCAATAACATTGCCAGCTCTACCAGATGCAACATGGGCAGTACCTTCTTTGGTAAAAAAAGATTTTATGTAAGAATTGGTTATTAATTCTGAACATCCTTTTGACGCGCTATATGGATCATCACCTCCCATGGCATCATTCTCTCTATATCCCCAAAGCCATTCGTTATTTTGATAGCACTTATCAGTAGTTACGTTAATTGCAACTTTAACTGAGGAACAATTTCTTACAGCTTCAAAAAAATTAACAGTTCCCATTAAATTTGTTTCAAAATTATAATGAGGATTTTGATAAGATTCAATAACAAGAGGCTGAGCCGCTAAATGAAAGGCCATATCCGGTTGTACTGTATTAAAATAATTTTTTAGATGCTCTAAATTCCTTACATCTCCATCTTGATGATTTATTTTTTCGGAAAGATTAGAAGTAATAAAATTATCTTTTTTTGTTATTGGAGGTAAAGCATATCCGTAAACATCCGCACCTAACTCTTTAAGCCAAATACACATCCAAGAGCCTTTAAAACCTGTGTCTCCTGTTACAAGTATTTTTTTATTTTTAAACGTATTATTAAATAAATCTAGCATTTTTTTAATTTATGTTATTTCCAAATTTTCCAATCTGCTTGCCCCTTTTCCCAATACTCGTTTAAGTCTTGTTTATCTTTTAAAGTATCCATCGGTTTCCAAAATCCTTTGTGTTTATAAGCCACCAATTGATTATCCTTTGCTAAATTCTCTAGTGGTGATTGTTCCCAAATCGTTGAATCACCATCAATGTATTTAAATACATCTGGCTCACACACAAAAAAACCACCATTTATCCAACTGCCATCTCCTTTTGGTTTTTCGAAAAAGGATTCCACCTCATTAGCAGTATTAATGCCTAAAGCCCCAAAACGTCCACTTGGTTGAACAGCAGTAACTGTTGCTTTTTTGCCATGTTCATGATGCGTTTTTAGCAATTCTTTAATATCTACATTACTAACACCATCGCCATAAGTCAACATAAATGTTTCGTTATTTATGTATTTTTCAATTCGCTTTATACGGCCACCAGTCATGGTATCTTTACCTGTATCTACTAAGGTAACCTTCCAGTTTTCTGATGAAGAATTATGAACCTCCATTTTATTGTTTGCTAAATCAAATGTGATATCTGAGTGATGCAAAAATAAATTAGAAAAATATTCCTTTATAAAATGACCTTTATAACCACAACAAACAACAAACTCATTAAATCCGTAATGAGAATAAATTTTCATGATGTGCCATAAAATAGGTTTACCTCCAATCTCAACCATTGGTTTTGGTCGAGTATCAGTTTCTTCAGAAATTCTGGTTCCTAAGCCTCCTGCTAAAATTACTACTTTCATTCTTTTTTTATACGAAGAAAGCGATTTTTATTGTGATTGCAAAGTATGTAATTAAACAAAAAAAACTTAAATTTATATGCTATGGAAAAATCGAAAAAACTACTAAGAAATTGCCCGATTTGTAATCAAACAAATGGTAAAATACTTCATACTCAATATTTTTCTTTACCTGACAAATCTATTTTACCAAATGCATACGACGTTGTCAGTTGCGAAAACTGTGGTTTTTGTTTTGCTGATACTTCCGCCACACAAGCTGATTACGATAAATATTACAATGAAATGTCTAAGTATGAAGACAAAAATACTGGGACAGGCGGAGGTTTATCACCCTTAGATAAATTAAGAATGGACACCGTCGTTGATTTATTAACTCAATTTATACCCGAAAAATCGAATTCCATAGTTGATATTGGTTGCGCAAATGGTGGGATGCTTAATTGCTTTCATGAAAAAGGATTTTCAAATTTAATTGGCATCGATATTAGTCAAAAATGCGTTGATAATGTAAAAGCGTTAGGTTACGATAGCATATTTGGCGGTATCTTTAATTTAGAAAATTTAAAAGGAAAACAATTTGATTGTTTAATCATTTCGCATGTGATGGAGCATATCAGAGATTTATCTGAAGCTGCCAAAAATTTAACTTCATTAGTTAATGAAGATGGATTAATTTATATAGAGGTACCCGATGCTTCAAACTATCATGATTATTTTTTTGTGCCCTATTATTATTTTGATTGCGAGCATATCAATCATTTAAACATAACAGCTTTAAAAAATTTATTTTTAAGCCAATCTTTCGAATGCATTTATTACGAAGAAAAATCAATTGTAGTGTCTGATGATAAATCATACCCTGTATTAAGAACTGTATTTAAAAAAGTAAAAAGCAATACAGCAAACACTTTATCTGAAAAAGATGTTCGAGTTGAATCGAGTATAAACACCTATCTTGATTTATCAAAACACCATTCAGAACACCATGAACTAAATGAATTAATTAAACACAACGAACCAGTATTGGTTTGGGGAGCTGGCATGTATACGCTAAGATTATTAGAAGATGGATTATTAAATAAGTGCCAAATTATTTCATTCATTGATAAAGACAGCAACAAACAAGGGAATAAAATAAATGGTATCCAAATTACTTCACCATATATAATAAAGATGCATTCAAAAATGCCTATCATCATTGCCTCGGCTATTCATGGAAAAGCAATTAAGTTAGAAATTGAACAAATTGATGGCAATTCGGATAGAAAAACTATTATTTTATAACATTAAAAATTAATTCTTTCTTTCTCAATCACTAATGGACGCTTACGCACTTGTGTGTGAATAGCACCAATGTATTCGCCAATAATTCCTATAAAAAATAATTGAACAGAAGAGAAAAAGAATACCCCAATAACCATAGGAGCCGTTCCTACTTGAAAATTATCCCAATATAATAGCTTGTAAATAAGGTATCCAAGCGCCACTAAAAAACTAACGATAGCAGAGAAAAAACCAATAAAGGCGGATAATCTTAAAGGTAACTTAGAATGATTAACAAAACCAAGCATGGCTAAATCATATAAGGTGAAAAAATTATTACTTGATTTCCCTCCACCCCTTTTATCTTGGGTGTATTCTAAGGTTTTAATATCCCAACCATATTCTGTGACCATCCCTCTAAAGTATGGGTATGGATCATCAATCATCCTTACCACATTTAAAAATTTTTGATCATACAAACCAAAACCTGTATAATTTTTTAATTGTTCCGTGCTAGATATCTTTTTTATTATCGCATAAAATAACTTCCGAACCAAAAACATCAATGGATTTTCTTTGCTTTGTGTTTTAATACCTAAAACTAAAGCTTTTCCGTTTTCCCATTCATTAATAAATTTAGGGATCATTTCTGGTGGGTCCTGCAAATCAGCAACCATGGCAATAACAGCGTCACCAGTACATTGTAACAAGCCATAATAAGGCGAACGAATGTGTCCAAAATTTCGAACATTAGAAATAACTTTAATTCGATTATCAATGGCTGCGATTTTTCTTAAAACATTAAGTGTTTCGTCAGTTGATGCATTATCAATAAAGACGTATTCAAAATTATAATTAGGAATTTTTTCTATTACCTTACAAACTCGAGCATACAATGCATCAATGTTTTTTTCTTCGTTATAACAAGGTGTGAAAAGTGTGATTGTTTTCATTTTTTTTCTTTAAATAAAATAAAAGATTGAGTCAAACACAGAATCTGTATAATGTCTCAATTTTAATTTATAATTAGCATTAATTGATTTGACTAATAAAGGTATTTCCCACAAATGTTTAGGGTAATGATAAGAGGCAATTGCTAATTTTGGTTTTTGATTTTTAATTGTGTTTACACCACCATTTATGGCTTCAATTTCAACTCCTTCCACATCAAATTTGATATAAGTTGGATTGTTTTTATAATCATCAATCGTTGTTGTCTCTATTTTTAGGGTTCCCGATTGAGAAATAATTCCGTCAAGTCCTCCAGTAATATCAAAATACAAAGTTGTTTGTTTATCATAAATCCCTAAAGTATTAAAAACAATATTTTCATTTTTATCAAAACGTTTTTTTGCTTTTTCTATTAAGACTGCATCAGGTTCAAAAATATGTACGCTATTGTATTTGTGATTGACATGCTTAACAAAATGTTCCGCCGAATCTCCATCAAAACCTCCTAAATCAAAATAGGTTTCATTGTCTGATAAAGTTATCACATCCGTATCAAAATATTCTTTAGATAAAGATGTATGAACATTATTAATATATTGATGATTCAATGTAAATCGATAGTGTAATAAATTATCAAATACAACTTTAGACTCATTATCTTCAAGTAAATCAAAAACACTTAAATACTTCTGTTTATTTTCAATTAAATCATTCACTAGATTTTCTTGATACATTTCAATAGGAAATTTTTCATCTCCTTCAAATAAAACACTAGCCTGATTATGCGAAATAGTTTGAGAGAATCCTAAATCTTTCAGTTGATTTGAAATCGCATTAAAATACGTTGCAGAAGCTATATATATAATTGAATGACTAGGAATTTCATTTGCCGCAATCACATGTAATCCATTAAATACTGAACCATGTTTTGATTTATTATTGTCAACAAATGCATGAATTGTGATTTTACGCTCACTCATAAAATCAAAAATACGTTGTCCTAATTTCCCAACACCAAAAACATAAATACCTTTAGTTTCTATGTCTTTTTTTGAGACAGAACAAAAAGATAAAATAGTCTTATTAATTTCATCAACAGTTGAAAATTTACGTAACATTTCAATACCTGGGTATAAACTTACATTACTCATTAATTACAGGTATTATCATGTTTTCTAAAAACTCTTCTCTACTTAAAAAAGGGAACATATCTTCCATTGGTTTCGAAACCATTCTTCCATCAGGTTTGCGTTCAGAAGATAATTTAGGTGCGAAATTGTATTGAACTGGTAAAATCACTTCGCATATAACTGGGCCTTCAATAGCTAAGACAGCTTTAATTTCCTTTTCCAAATTTGCATCATTTGTGATTCGTTCAAATGGCAAGTGATTGGCTTCAGCAATTTTTTTGATATCTGGAAAACTAAC
>CANLAV010000040.1 GCA_947487905.1 Bacteroidota bacterium
CTATAAAAATCCGTTTTTTGGAACTGGCTTAGGCTCTCATCAATTTGCATTTGAAAAATACAACTTAAACGCATTTATGGGTGAAAAATACAGAAATAATAACACGGATGCCAACTCTATGCTATTACGTATTATCTCAGAAACCGGACTTTTCGGACTTATTTTTATTATCCTATTTATTAGAAATAATTACGTAAAACGAAATGAAGATACTGAAAAAGATTCCGAATCTATTTACATTTGGTTAATTTCAAATGCTGTACTAGTAGTTATTTTACTTCAATTAATTAGACAAGGTAATTACACTTTCGGTGGGTTTATGGCCTATATGTGGTTGTATTATTATGCTTATCAGGCGAATGCTTCATTGAAAATGAAAAATATTGAAAATGAATTAGTTGTTTCCGAACATAAATAAAGTAATCATTTAAAATTAATTTCAATTTTAGTATCTTTGAAAAAAAAATATGATGAGCACTCAATCTTTAACAAGTACAACTTTTAATTTTCCAAATCAAACTAAATTTTATAAAGGAAAAGTACGAGATGTTTATACTATTAGTAATGATATATTAGTTATGATTGCAAGCGATCGTATCAGTGCGTTTGACGTTGTATTACCTAAAGGAATTCCATATAAAGGCCAAGTTTTAAATCAAATAGCCGCTAAATTTTTAAATGCAACAAAAGACATTGTGCCTAATTGGGTTTTAAATTCGCCCGATCCAGTTGTAACCATCGGAAAAATGTGTGAGCCATTTAAAATCGAAATGGTCATTAGAGGATATTTAGCTGGGCACGCTGCTAGGACTTATAATAATGGTATTCGGACCTTATGCGGCGTCATTTTACCAGAAGGATTAAAAGAAAATGACAGATTACCTGAACCAATCATTACACCAACAACTAAAGCATCTGTGGGGCATGATGAAGATATAAGTCGTGAAGAAATATTAAAACAAGGCATTGTTAAAGAAGAACACTATATTCAATTAGAAGATTATACTAGAAAATTATATGCCCGCGGCCAAGAAATTGCTGAAAGTATGGGGCTTATTTTAGTTGATACAAAATATGAATTTGGATTGTTTGATGGAAAAATATATTTAATGGATGAAATTCATACACCTGATTCTTCACGTTATTTTTATTTAGAAGGCTACCAAGACAGACAAGATAAAAATGAAGAACAAAAACAATTAAGTAAGGAATTCGTTCGACGCTGGTTGATTGAAAATGGATTTCAAGGAAAAGATGGGCAGCAAATACCAGAAATGAGTGATTCCTGGATTCAAGAAATATCAGAACGCTACATCGAACTTTACGAAAAAGTAACTGGAGATAAATTTGTAAAACACCCTACCGATAATTTATCAAAACGTGTTGAAGAAAATGTATTACACGCTTTAGCTTCCATTTAATATTTTGTCAGACATTCTAAATAACGACCAAAATTACGTTTGGCATCCATTTACGCATTTAAAATATGCTATTTTACCAATAGAATTAGTTAAAGGTGAAGGTGCTTTTTTTATAGACGCAAATGGGAATAAACTATTAGATGGGATTTCATCATGGTGGGTAAATTTGCATGGACATTGTCATCCTTATATTTCACAGAAAGTTTCAGAACAGTTATTTCAATTAGAGCATGCCATTTTTAGTTCATTTACGCACGCACCTGCGGTTGAATTAGCAAAACGGTTAATTGAACATTTACCAAACAATCAGTCGAAAATATTTTACTCAGACAATGGCTCAACAGCTGTAGAAGTGGCACTTAAAATGACTCTACAGTATTGGCACAACAAAGGTGACTCGAAAAAAAAATTCATTGCTTTGGAAAATGCTTATCATGGAGACACGTTTGGAGGAATGAGTGTTGGTGCTCGAAATGTGTTTAATAACGCTTTTGAAAATTTATTGTTTGATGTTATTCATATTCCTGTTCCAACTAAAGAAAATATTGAGCAAATAAAAGAAACTTTACAACTATGGTTTACGAATCATAATGATATTGCAGGTTTTATTTTTGAACCATTAGTACAAGGGGCAGCAGGAATGGTAATGTATGAGGCGACCCATTTAGATGAATTAATTTCTATCTGTCGTAAAAATAACATCATAACTATTGCCGACGAAGTAATGACTGGCTTTGGAAGAACAGGTAAGTTTTTTGCAAATGATTATTTAACTCATAAAGCTGATATTATCTGTTTATCGAAAGGATTAACTGGAGGCTATATGCCAATGGGTGTAACAAGTTGTGCGCAGTTTATTTATGATTCGTGTGTGAGCGATGATAAAACAAAAACGTTTTTTCATGGCCATAGTTATACAGCCAATCCAACATCTTGTTCAGCAGCATTAGCTAGTTTAGACTTAATGGAACTTGAAGAAACTTGGAAACAAATTTCATTAATTTCCAATTTACATCTACAGTTTTTAGAAAAGCATAAAGCACATTCCAAACTCATTGATATACGTTGCTTAGGAACTATTTTAGCATTAGAATTTAAAACTCCTGATCATACGCATTATCTTAATAACGCATCAGAAAATATAGCAACATACTTCTTGGAACATAATATTATTGTTCGACCTCTTGGAAATATTTTATACTTTATTCCTCCATATTGTATTACAAAACAAGAATTAGAAAATGTTTACAAGGCTACTGAACTGTTTTTAGACAATTTGGATTAGTGATATTTATTAAAAATAGTCCAACTCAATTCATAAGACTCTTTTAAAAAATTAGCATTAAGATTCAAATCAATATAGTTTTCAGAAAAATAAGCTTCTAAATCTTCGGTGGCCAAATTCCCAGTTAAATCATCTGTTGCCATTGGACAACCACCAAAACCATGAATAGCAACATCAAATCGCTTACAACCACTTGTATATGCAGCATGAATTTTTTCAGACGCTTTTTCTTTTGTGGAATGTAAGTGAGCTCCAATTTCTACATTTTTAAATTCAGGTATGATATTAGAAAACAAATAATTGATATTTTCAGGATTTGAAACACCTATTGTATCAGATAGCGCAATCATTTTTATTCCTAAATCACTCAATTTTTTAGTCCAATTGATAACAATTTCACTATTCCAAATATCGCCATAAGGATTTCCAAACGCCATTGAAATATAAACAACCAACTCCTTATTATGATTTATACATAAATTTTGTATTTCCTCTACTCTAATAAGAGACTCGGCCATACTCGAATTAGCATTGCGTTGCTGAAACGTTTCTGAAATTGAAAATGGAAAACCTAAATAATTTATTTCTTGAAAATGACATGCGTCTTTAGCTCCTCTTTGATTTGCAACAATTGCTAGTAACTTGCTTTTTGTAGCTGATAAATTTAATTGATTTAAAACTTCTGCTGTGTCAACTAACTGAGGAATCGCTTTTGGTGAAACAAAACTACCAAAATCAATGGTATCAAAACCAACTTTCAGTAAAGAATTTATATAAGTTGCTTTAATATCACTTGGTATAAACTGCTTGATACCTTGCATGGCATCACGTGGACATTCAACTATTTTCATTTTCTTAATAGGATAGCTTTGTTAATTTTTTTTATTAAAGATGGGCCTTCATAAACAAATCCAGTATACAATTGTAATAAATCAGCGCCCGCATCTAATTTTTCCATAGCATCTTTAACTGAGTGTATACCTCCTACTCCAATGACTGGAAATGCATTCTTAGATGTTGTCTTTAAATAAGCTATCACTTCTGTACTTCTTTTTGATAAAGGCTTACCACTCAAGCCGCCCATACCTATTTGTTCAATAAATTTTTTAGAATAATTCAAAGGCTCGCGAGCAAGCGTGGTATTTGTCGCAATAATTCCATCAATTTTAGTGACGGATACAATTTCAATAATATCGTCTAACTGTGAATTCGTTAAATCGGGTGCAATTTTCAATAATATAGGTTTTCGTTTCAACTTAGCATTATTGATATTTTGAAGATGATTTAATAGATGAGTTAATGGTTCCTTATCTTGTAAATCCCTTAAATTTGGGGTATTTGGCGAACTAACATTTACAACGAAATAATCAACTACATCAAATAATGCTAAAAAACAATATTCATAATCTTTAATGGCATCCTCATTTGAAGTAAGCTTATTTTTTCCGATATTTCCTCCAAGAATGGTATTTGTTTTCCTGTTTTTTAACTTAATAACAGCTTCATCAACGCCGATATTATTAAATCCCATTCTATTAATTAGTGCATTATCCTTTGGTAATCTAAATAATCGAGGTTTATCATTACCCGGTTGAGGTTTCGGTGTTAATGTCCCAATTTCAATAAATCCAAAACCAAGACAAGACAATTCATTAAAATGAGTAGCATTTTTATCTAAACCAGCAGCTAAACCAACTGGATTTTCAAAAGTTAAGCCAAATAACTGTTTTTTTAGTTTTTGATTACTGAAACTATATAAACAAGTTGCAAAAAATCGACCAAAAGCATGTCCTATTGCCAATTTTAACAAGTCAAACGTTAAATAATGGGCTTTTTCAGGGCTAATTCTAAAAAGAAATGGTCTTAAAAATAGTTTGTAAATCATAGTGCAAATGTACGTTTTATAGGCTTTTTATAACTATTAACAATGTGATTGTTAAAAAATAAAAAAATATTTTGTCTTTTTTTAACGTTAATTCAAAAAAACATGTAATTTTGCAATCGTATTAATAAACCTTAACAAAACTTAAAAAATGAAAAAAGTATTATCAATCGTTGCTGTAGCTGCATTGTCAGTTGCATTTGTATCTTGTGGTCCTTCTAAAGAAGAATTAGCTGCTAAAGCTAAAGCTCAAGAAGATTCTATCGCTGCTGCTAACCAAGTTGCTGCTGATTCTTTAGCAAAAGTTGCTGAAATGGAAGCTGCTGCTACTGCTACTGCTGATTCTTTAGCAAAAGCTACTGCTGCTGCAGATTCTTTAGCTAAAGCTGCTGAAGCTACTAAAGGTGCTAAAAAACACTAGTATTTAACTAGTTTAAAAAAAGCTCAAACTAAGTTTGAGCTTTTTTTTTGCTTTATTTTTTATTTCTGATTAAAAAACAAATGTCAACGTGTTAAAAACAATAATAAAACCAAAAAGGAAAGGATATTCAATGAGACCATGCCTGAAATAATTAAAAGCTGAAACCCTATAAATTGCACAAGTTTTTCCGCACCAAACTTCTGCATAGTTTATCTACTTCATTATTGTAATTAATTACACCTGTTGGTTTTTGATGAGCCTTAATTTTCACAAAATCAATATTTAAATTATCTGTAAAATTAAACAAACTTAACACTAAGTCTTTGTTTCTTATATCGTTACCAGCTTTTGTTTTATAATCACTTAAAATAAATTTTGGGCGCCTATGTAATAATCCAACAACATACTGACTATCAGAAACAACTGTAATTTTAAGATTGGAATGATTTATTTTCTCTAAAACAAATTCTAAGGCTTTTATAACCGCTAAAATTTCCATCCGATTATGGGTTGTATTTTCAACCACACCTGATAAATTTATAACATCTTCATTTGCTAAAATAATACTTGCCCAAGCTCCAACACATAACTGTGTATGACAACTTCCGTCTGTGTATATTTCAATAGAATGATTTATTGTATCTTGCATATTATTTTGAAATTCAAAAATACGGATATTAGCTTAAACAAAGATGCTAGACAAAGATATAATAGAACAAACAGAAAAATGGATTAAGCAAGTTGTAGTGGATTGTAATTTTTGCCCATTTGCAGCTAAAGCCTTATTAAAAAAAACAATTCATTATTCTGTTCAATCAAATCTATCTGAAGAAGAAAGTATTTCTATATTAGAAAAAGAAATAAATTACTTAAATGAAAACAATCACTTAGAAACTACTTTTATTATTTTCGAAAATTGTTTTAAAGATTTTGATTCTTATTTGAAACTTATAAATAAAGCCGAACGTTGGATTTCGAAAAACAAATACGATGGCATTTATCAATTAGCAAGTTTTCATCCTGAATATTGTTTTGAAGGTTCTGACGAATTAGATCCAGCAAATTACACCAATCGTTCAATTTACCCTATGTTACATCTTTTAAGAGAAGATAGTATTACTAAAGTTTTAGAGTTTTATAAAAATCCAGAAGCCATTCCACATAAAAATATTGCTTTTACTCAACATAAAGGATTAGAATATATGCAAGCTTTACGATTAGCTTGTTTATAGCATAACTTCAATAAAACAAACTAACAACATGATTAACAATAAAATAAAGAATTTAATTGAAGCGGAAAATAAAGCATTACAGTTATTTAATGAGATAGAAAATAAAGGTTTAATTCGTTCAAAAAAAACGGAGACAGAACTTAATAAAGAAATATTTGATCTGGCATACGATTTATTTGGAATAAAAAAATATTGGCATAAGCGTATTGTAAGGGTTGGAAAAAACACATTATTGCCTTATCGAGAAAATCCTGAAAACTTAACGATTAAAGAGGATGATATTTTATTTTTTGATTTTGGCCCTGTGTTTGAAGATTGGGAAGCAGATGTTGGCAGAACCTATGTAGTAGGCAATAATTCCAAAAAACATAAATTAAAACAAGATGTGGAATTAGCTTGGAAAGAGGCTAGAGACTACTATTTCAATCATTCAAATTTAACTGGCGCACAATTTTATGATTACATTTCTACTTTAGCTCCAAAATATGGCTGGGAATGGGCAGGTCCAATTGGTGGGCATTTAATCGGCAACTTCCCTCATGACACAATACAAGGCGAAGAAATTGAAAATTACATTCATCCAGATAATTTAAAATTAATGAATGACCCAGATGTTAATGGATTAAATAGAGAATGGATTTTAGAAATTCATTTTATTGATAGGAAAGATGAAATTGGTGGTTTTTATGAGCAATTTTTAGTTTAGCTTTCATAAAAAAGCCTTCTAGTTAGAAGGCTTTTTTATGTGTAACTTTTTTTAATTATCTAATAGTACTTTTATGGTATCATCTAAAATATCAAAAGCTATTTCTTTCGTTGCAGCTTCAGCATAAACTCTTAAAACAGGTTCAGTTCCACTTGGACGAATCATCATCCAGGTATTTTCATCAAAAAAGAATTTATAACCATCTAAATCATCTACACGAGAAACTGTGTATTTACCAAATTTAGCATACGAATTCGATTTACAATTTTCTAAAACTTTTTGTTTGATTGTTTCATCAATTATTAAATCATTACGTTCAAACCAAAAAGTACCTGTAATATCATATACTTCCTGAATTAACTCTTTTAATGATTTACCTGATTTAGCCATAAATTCCCAAATAACTAATCCCATCCAAATACCATCACGCTCAGGAATATGACCTTTTATAGCAATACCTCCACTCTCTTCTCCACCAACTAAAACATCTTCGGTAACCATGATTCCACAGATGTATTTAAAACCAATTTTCACAACATCTAATGGTAAACCATAATGCTTACACATGTTATTTATTTTTACAGTTGTACTAAACGCAGTGGCAACTTTACCAGTTTGTTTTTTGTATTTCACTAAATAATGAATTAGCAGTAAAATAATATGATGTGAATCCACAAAATTTCCTTCATTATCGTAAAGCCCTATTCTATCAGCATCTCCATCAGTTGCTAAACCGCAAGAAATGTTTCCGTTCTCTTTAATGAAATTACTAAACTCTACTAAATTTTTATGAATGGGTTCTGGTGCTTGTCCGTGAAATCCAGGATTATCATCACCATGTAAATGATAGATTTCTGGAAATAAACGTTTCATTACATTTTTTCCAGCACCAAACATACTATCATAGGCAAGATTCATTTTAGAATCCTTAATTGCTTTTAAGTCAAAATTATCTTCAACATGTTTAATATACATATCTTCTAAAGGTGCGTCTAATAATAGTCCGTCGGCTTTAGCAATAACAAAACTTACTGATTTAAAATCAACTTGACAGATTTCAGGAATGGCATCTTCAATTTCTTGAACTAATTCAGGACCTAAAGGACCGCCATAATGCGCTTTAATTTTATAGCCATTATATGCTGGGGGATTATGACTAGCTGTAATAATAATGCCCAAACTAGTTTTATATTTTACAGCACCAAGCGATATCATTGGTGTTGATATAAAACCCTTTGCTAAATATACTTTTATGCCGTGTGCTAAAAAAACTTTTGCCGTTGTGTGTGCAAATAATTCTCCTGCAAAACGACAATCGTGTCCCACAACCACACTTGGATTTTCAAACTTTTTCTTTAACCATAATGCGGTTGCCTCTGTTACTCTTGCTACATTTTCTTCAGTAAAATCTTGAGCAATAATTGCTCTCCATCCATCAGTACCAAATTTTATTTTTACCATAAACCATTAATTTTTCTAGGCTTAAATATATTTATTATTTCTGACTTTAATAAATGGAAATCCTGCAAATTAAGAATTTTTAAGAAAAAAGATTTTTATGTAAATAAACTGTTTGAAACGAGAAACGCACAACGCAAATATTATACATTTTTAATCAATTCATGAGCGTTTTTAAATGTAATAGTTCAGATTCATCTTTCCAATTGATATATCCAACTTTTTGATAAACGACTTCCCCTTTAGTATTCAATAAATAAACTGTTGGAATAGAAAATATTTTTAATTCGTTGAAGGATTTTGTCAATTTTAAAAAAGTAAAAGGAAATTGTTTTTTGTTTTTAAATGCATTTAGTTTCTCAATCGTTTCGTCAGTAATCGCTAAAACATCAACGTCGTTTAATTTTTCATTTTTTATTTCATTCAACACGTCAAGCTCTTTAATGCAATCGGGACACCAAGAAGCGTAGAAAGCAACGATTGTTTTTTTTCCTTTTAATGAATGAATATCAAAAGGCTTTGAGGTTGAATCAACCACCGATAAGTTTACAACATCCATTTTTGGAGCAACTTTATATTTATTAAATAAATACAGACCAATTAGTCCTAAGACGGCAATAATTAAAATATTATAGGTTTGTTTTTTAGTCATGTTATTAAGAAAGAGATGTTGCTAAAATAAAAATACAAGGTACGCAAAAAATAAATTAAATAATATTTTTACATGCAATTGAAAACCATTTTAGGTAAAATATTTAGAATCATTTGGAAAACAGGATTACTGTTTGTTATAATATCGATAACATTTGTTATTATTTATAGATTTTTGCCAGTACCTATAACTCCATTAATGATCATTAGATGTATAGAACAAAAAAGCACAGGAAAAGAAATCATTATGAAGCATGATTGGGTTTCACTTCAGAAAATTTCAGCACAATTACAATTAGCTGTTGTTTGCAGTGAAGATCAAAACTATTTAAAACATAGTGGTTTTGATTTTGGAGCGATTCAAAAAGCATTGAAAGAAAATGAGGGAGGAAAAAGAATAAGAGGTGGCAGTACAATTACACAGCAAACAGCAAAAAATGTCTTTTTATGGCAAGGGCGAAGCTATGTGAGAAAGGGACTAGAGGCTTGGTTTACCTTATTAATTGAATTTTTCTGGAACAAAGAACGCATCATGGAAGTATATCTCAATAGTATCGAAATGGGAAATGGAATTTATGGTGCTGAAGCCGCCTCTCAATTTTGGTTTAAAAAATCAGCCTCAAATCTTTCAAAAGATGAAGCAGCCGCCATTGCAGCAATTTTACCTAGCCCTTTAAACTACAAAGCAAATCCGGCAAATAATTACATTCAAAAAAGGAAAGCCTGGGTTAAACAGCAAATGAATTATTGGAATAACAAATTGGATTACAATAAATATAACACTGACATTTCTACAAAAACGAATTAATGAAATACATTATATCAACTATACTATTATCCTTCCTCATTGTAAACTGTAATCAACAAGAAACATCAGCAGGAATAATTAATTACAAATCTCCAGAAAAACCAACTATTTACAGTGAAATTGATTCGATTAAATTTGAAAAAGAAATTTTCAGACTCGATACCTTGTTTAAAAAAATGCATAAACAAAATCAATTTAATGCCAATGTATTAATAGCAAAAGGCAATCAAATTATCTATCAAAAATCTTTTGGATATGCTGTAAAAGAAAAAAATAAAATTTTAACCGATTCTTCTATTTTTCAATTAGCGTCGGTCTCAAAAGTTATCACTAGCATCGGTATTCTTATCTTATATGAACAAGGTAAATTACATTTAGATAAAAGAGTTTGTGACATTTTACCCGAATTTCCCTATAAACAAATTACAATTAAACACTTACTCACACATCGTTCTGGATTACCAAACTACACCTATTTTTGTTGCGATTATTTAAAAGATGAAACAAAACAATTGTGTAATAAAGATGTTTTCGATTTAATGGCTAAATATCAGCCCAAACAATATCACAATCAAGACACACGTTTTAATTATAGCAATACAAACTATGCCCTACTCGCTTTAATCATCGAGAGACTTTCTGGAAAAACATACAGTGATTTTTTAACTCAAGAATTATTTATTCCATTAGGAATGACTCACACTCATACATTAATTAACCTTGATTTTTTTAATCCTAATTTAACTTTTGGTTATACAACTAACTTTAAACAATTAGGCAATGATCGATTTGATGGTGTAGTTGGAGACAAAGGCATTTACACAACCACACATGATTTATTTTTATTAAGTGCTGCTCTGTATCAACATAAATTATTAAAACCTGAAACGCAAGCATTAGCTTACAAGCCATATAGTGCGGAAAAAAAATTAAGTAATTATGGGTTCGGCTGGCGAATGAAAAATATGAATGACCAACTTAAAGAAGTTTTTCATAACGGATGGTGGCATGGTTATCGAACTGCTTTTCACCGAAGGTTGAATGATAGTTTAACCATTATTGTATTGAGTAATACCTTAAATAAAAGTGTTTATTCAACTTGGAGAATTTACGCTGCTATTGATGGTCCTATTGAAACAGATATTGCTGCAAATAAATCTGAGGATGAATAAATATATTAAAAACTAAAATAGTATGGACAATATTAGCCTAACGCATTATAAAGTAAAAGAAAATCCTAACGAGCTCGATGAACCATTGATATTAGAAGATTATAGTTATGATTCTAAAATCCATCAACCATTTAATAATTTTCTGATAGATATTGAAGAGATGGAATTAAATCAAAAAACAATTCAAGTCTTTAAAACAGAAAAAGATTTTATGAAATACAAAGCTTTGTTTCAATCTGAAAACGACTTTGTTAATCATGATTACTATCGAATAATTGAAGATAAATCAGAAGATTTAGAAAAAATGATTAGCACATACATTGAAACTAATAATCTCAATACATTTGAACGAATAGAATACAATAGAGGAATCAATGGGATAAGCGTAAGAATGATTACGTTTGGCAAAAGGGTTTTAAAAAAAGGCATTATCTGTGAAATAGTGAATCAACAAAAAATAGATATTGAGCACATTGATGATCAAGTTATTGCCTGTAATTATTTACATACATCAATAAAACCAATTGAATTAGTCTATTCATTAATTAATGAAAAAAACAAAGTTAGCTTCAAAAAAATGAACCTTGATAATTTTGAACCAGAAAAAAGCATATTTGTATTTCACCAAAGTTAAATTAAACCTGATTTATTCATATTTTTGAATACCTTAGCCTAATGAATAACAGATCTACTCTTTTAAAAAGTATTCGTCCAAAAATAGACGTAGACAATACAAAATCAACCGATTTAGAAATTTTTCAAAGTGTAAGTCTTCGTCCAATTTTAAAATTACAAAACGAAATTATTTTAGCACTCATTAATAATTTCTTGGCTGAACACAAAGTCGTTGTGAAAAACCTAACTGAAAACAAAAAAATTGAACGTATTCACGACATATTTAAGAACAACATTCAGCAAAAACAAATGTTATTTGGTGTCATTATTGGTCATTTCACTCACGAAGAAATTATGTTTTACAATCAAAATAAAAAGGAAGTTACTAAGCGCATTATAACTATGTTACTTGAGCGTGTTTGTAGTCAATTAGAAAAAGTTGAATTCTAAAATAACAATTCAATAATTTTATTTTGTTCCGCTAATTTTTTTCGCTTCCGTTATATCCATTCGTAAGCCATCTTTAAAAGCCACAACGAAACAATCTTTAAAACCAACATCCCTCAATTCTATTTGACGCTGAGTAGCCTCTTCAAACGTTTGAAATTGACCAGATGTGTATTTAAATAGTTGTCCAACTTTATAAAAGGAAAGATTTTTAATTTGCTTATAAGTAGTTAAATAATCTATTTCTTTTTCGCTACTTGCAAATTGAACTTTAAAAACGATTTGTTCTTTTTTAATAGGAGGTTGAGTCATTTCAATGTTAGAATCTACGCCATTTTTCATGGTATTTTCAATAGAATCGAGCATTTCAATTCTCTTAGACGGATATAAGTCAGTACTTATATTAAGATTAATGGCTTGATTATAAAATGATTTAGCGTCATTATAATTTTTATTTCTAAAATTTAAATCAGCTAATACAACTAATTGTTTGTATTTTTTTTGTTTGTACGTTTCATCATCTAATGCAATATTTAATTGATTAACGACCTCATTAGATTGTGGATCATCTGTAACTACTTTAACTTTTACTGTATTAGAATCATCCTTAAGTATTTGATCATTTGATTCAGTGTTGACTGGATCCTGTTCCTTATAAGACCTGTGAACTTCTTTTTCTAAAGGTTTTTGATTTTCAAATTCGTCGTCATAAATCAGTTTACGGCCTTCCACTTCATCCTTATATTTTCTGAAAGCTCTTAATAAACAAGCGGCCATATAAGTTTGTCCTTTATCTGACCCTAAAAACAATTCTTCTTGTGGGTTGGTTAGGTATCCTATTTCAGTTAAAACACTTGGCATGCCGGTTCTCCATAAAACCCAAATACTTTGACGATGAACGCCTTTATTTACTCTGCTGGCTTTTTTAGAATATTCATCTTGTATTTTCATTGCTAAGCCAGCACTTTGCAATACGTATGCAGAAGTATAATTACTCATAATAATATAACTTTCCTCACTATCTGGATCAAAACCTTGGTATTTTGATTCATAATTATCTTCTAATAAAATAACAGAGTTTTCTCTTTGTGCAACCTTCATTTTCCCTTCCTCATTTTTCAAACCCATCACATACGTTTCTGAACCATAAGGCTCTGGATTAGAGGTTTCAACAATAACCATTTTACCTTTTTTATTTTTATAGGTTTTAGGTCTCATTTTACCTGTAACCTTATCTTTAATCAATACCGGTTTACCTGCTGCATTGCAATGAATTGAAATAAATAAATCTGCATTATTATCATTAGCAATTTTTGCTCTATCCTCTAAATCAACAAAAACATCAGTTTTTCTGGTATAAATGACACGGACATCTTTAATATGTTCTTCTATGTATTTTCCCAACTTTAAAGCAACGGATAAAGCAACTGTTTTTTCATTATGAATATGGCCACTGCAGCCTGGGTCTTTGCCACCATGACCTGCATCAATAACTACCGTTTTCACTTTATGTTTTGGATCATCCTTAGCGCTCGAAAATGAACTAAAAAAAATAAAAAAAAATAAAACGGAGAAAAATAAATTATATTTTTTTAGCACTGAATATTTAAAAAATTTAGACATTTAATAACGATATTGTTAGCTTTACAGATTAGTAAATTTAAAACCTAGATTGTATTATTTCACGTAAACGCATATTTGTTTTACTGATGTTATTGTTAATAACTGGATTGGCTTGTTTTTCCCAAAACGAAGGCAATAAGACGAAACAACAATTAATATCAAAAGATGTTACAAATCAACCTACACAATTACCAAAAGATACTTCAAAACGCGTAACAGTTGATTCTATTAATGAAGATGAATCATTAGAAAATCGTATTTTATATAATGCCCGCGACTCAATTAGATACGAAACGGAAGGGAAAAAAATATTTTTATTTGGAGATGCCTATGTTAAATACGAAGAAACAGAATTAAAGGCTGAATTCTTTGAAATTGATAATACAAAGAATACAATTACCGCATTTGGAAGAAAAGATAGTTTAGGCAATGAGATTGGAAACCCAGTATTTAGTGATGGAGACAAAGAATCTAGTTGCCGAAAAATGATCTATAATTTAAAAACAAAAAAAGGGAAAATATTCGACATTATAACCAAAGAAGGCGATCTCATCTTAAGAGGGAAAGAGGTTAAGAAAGATAGTAATAATGTAACCTATTTTAGCAAACTGATTTGTATTCCTTGTCAGTTTGAAGACTCTAGAACCATGTTTAAAACAAACAAGGCTAAAATAATACCTGATGATAAAATTGTGACTGGTCCGTTATACCTTGAAATTGGAGGTGTTCCAACGCCATTAGGTTTACCATTTGGATATATTCCTAATACTAAGAAAAGGCATTCAGGTATTATGATTCCATTTTATGGTAATAGTGATAATCTAGGATTTTATTTAAAAGATGGAGGATTTTATTGGGGAATAAATGATAAAACAGATATGACAATTCGTGGCGATATATATAGTTATGGCAGCTGGGGATTAAGAACCATCAATAATTACAATATCAACTATAAATACAGTGGAGCTTTAACCTTGGGGTATTCTGAATTTAAATCAGGTGATAAAGAAATACCAGGCTCATTATCCACGCAAAAAGATATGTCCATCAATTGGAGGCACATTCAAGATCAAAAAAGAAATCCAAACATGAGATTTAGTAGTGACGTTAATATTCGGACTTCTAAATACAATACATTAAACTCTTTAAACACGGGCCAATATTTAACCAATACCTTTCAGTCGAATATTAATTTTACACGTACTTTCAAATTAGCTTCAATTAGTTTAAACGCAAGGCATAACCAAAATACAACAACTCGACAAATGGATATTTCGTTTCCTGAAGTCACATTTAACGTGAATCGATTTTATCCTTTTAAAAATGAAAGTCGAATCAAACAAAATCCATTAGATAAAATTGGAATTAGTTATTTATTAGAAGCTCGCAATAGCTTATCAGGAAAAGATTCTACAATCTTTAAAGGAAATATTGGAGATAGTTTAAAATACGGTATTAAACACACATTACCTATTTCAACCAATGTAACTTTATTTAAATATTTTACAGTAACACCAGCTATTAATTTAAGTGCCGTGATGTATACGAAAACAACTGAAAAAGATTTTAATTATACCACCAACTCAACTTCAAACACAATAAAAAAAGATTTTAAAACAGGTTACTACGCTAACTTTAGTACATCTTTTACAACCAAACTATTTATGGATTATTTTTTTAAATCTAATAAAATAAAACAAATTAGACATCTGTTAATCCCTACTCTAAATTATACTTATCGTCCAGACTTCGGAGACAAACAATTTGGATTTTGGAAAGATATTCTAACTGATACAACAACAAAAAAATATACAAAATATTCCATATTTGAAAATACTTTGTTTAATGGACCTTCTCAAGGAAAACAAAATAGTTTAGGTGTAAATTTGAATAATAATTTAGAAGCTAAAATGCGAAAACAAACGGATACAGGTTTTGTTAATAAGAAAGTCGTTATGCTTCAAAATTTAAGTCTTGCTGGCAATTATAACTTTGCAGCCGATAGTTTTAAAATGAGTCTCATAACTGTAACAGGAAGAACTAAAGTATTCAACTATTTTGACATCGTTTTTAATTCAAATTTTGATCCATACCATTATGACTTTACTAAAAGATACAGAAGCAAACAATTTGAATATAATGAAACTGGTGAATTGGCAAGATTTACCAATGGAAATATCGCGGTTAATGTTAATTTAAATTCATCTACACTACAATCTATTATAAAAAGGCCTGATTTAACTAATGGAGCAGAGCAAAATACATTAGCTAAAAGACCAGATCAAGCTCAACAACAATTGCCTTGGACCTTAAATATGTATTACAATATTGGATTAACTAGGTTAACTGCTAGTAATATTGAAAAAGTACAAACACTTAATTTTAGTGGCGATATCAACATTACTAAGTATTGGAAATTTGGCGCAACAAGTGGTTATGATTTTACAAATAAAAATCTGAGTTACACAAGTTTAAATATTTATAGAGATCTACATTGCTGGGAAGCTCGTATTGATTGGGTTCCATTTGGTTTTAGAAAAAGTTATAGTTTAACGATTAATTTAAAAACCAGTATGATGAGCGATATTAAAGTACCTCGACAACGTCAATGGTATGATAATTTTTAAATATTAGGTAAATAAAGAGTTACCAACATTTTACAACACTTCACAAATAATTAAGTAGCTTTTTTTATTTTTACTTAAAATTAAATTATGTTCAGAAAAATTTCAAACAATATCTTAGAAACAATTGGTAACACACCAATGGTTCGTATTAATAATATTACAAAGGATTTACCTTGCACTGTTTTAGCAAAGATAGAAACGACAAATCCTGGAAACTCTATTAAAGATAGAATGGCGTTGAAAATGATTGAAGACGCAGAAAAAGACGGCCGTTTAAAACCAGGTGGAACCATTATTGAAGGAAC
>CANLAV010000041.1 GCA_947487905.1 Bacteroidota bacterium
ATATTAACCATGTTAGAATAACATATTTACTTTCAAAAGTATGTTTTATATTTAGTGCGTTAGTAGTATTAATTATACTGTTTATTCCTTCATCTGCTTTTGTTTATGTCCTTGGTCAAGACTACGCACTAGCAAAATCAATTATGTTAGCTCTGTCTCCCGGCATTTTATGTATTAGTTTTTCAACGATCATCAGTCATTATTTTTCCGCTATTGGTAATCAGCGTTTAATAGCAATTGCAAATTTTTCTGGTTTGTTGACCACTATTGTTTCAAGTTACTTTTTAATTAGTAAGTTTCAAATTTATGGAGCTTGCTACGCTACAGCATTATCTTATTTTGTTGCCTCACTTGTTTTAGCCGTGATGTTTATGAAAGAAAATAAATTGTCTGTGTTGTCTTTATTTAAATTTAGGAATGATTTAACTTTTCTGAAAATTTTAAAATAAAAAAGGCCATCTAATTTTAGATGGCCTTTCATAACTATGTTAAGTCTTTATTCGTGTTCAATTTCAGCTGGTTGTCCTGCTGAATTCAATTCGGCTTGTTTTGTTTTTAATTTCTTAAGTTGTTCAGCAGTCAATAATGCTTTTACGCTTTTATGATACTCTTGTTTTACGGCATCCATTTCAGGATACATTTTATTTTCTTTTTCAGGATCATTTTTAAATTTTTCACGAATAGCATCTGCTTTTTGAACTTTTACTTTTGCTATTTCTAAAACTTTTACTTTTTGAGCATCAGTTAATGTTACCATATTATTTAAACGATCAACATGCTTTTGAGCGCGTTGTTCAGGATCTTTACGACGCATTTCTCTTTTAGCTTTCGCTTCTGCTTTTGTAGTTGCTTCTTGTGCAATAGACACACTTGTAAGCGCAACTAAACTTACCGCAATTAAGATTATTTTTTTCATGGTTTTATTTTTTTAGGTTTATACTTAAGACTAATAATTATTGTATCGGTTTAATATCAAGTTGGATAAAAATACACTATTTTTTTTAATATTGCACTTTTGGCAACATTCCTCTTATTCCCATGTCAATAGGCTTTTCTCCCGCATCTGGTTTATAATAGCCATCAGGAGCACCAACTTCTAGCCATTCAAAACTTTTATTCGTTGATAACGAAACTGTTATTATAATGTCATTTGTTTCACTTCCAGTAATGATGAGTGGACTTGCAGTTGTTCCCAAGTTATTTGTGAATTTTGCTGTAACAACACAACTACCAGCCGGAATAGGAGAATTTGCGAAGTTTGGATTAACAACAGTTGTTGCTCCAACAGGTGGTTGTCCATCCAACATATAATGTCCATTATTATTCGGATAACCTACAATATAATTTGTTTCGAAGCCCCAATAACCTTGAGGGTGATTTGAATTTGGACCTCCAACACTTGCCGATGGAATATAATCCTGTGTTTTTATTTTGTATTTCTCAACGTAAGTTTTATAGCCTAAAAAAGATGCAATAGTTCCGTATTGTGTTCCTGATAAACTATTTGACAAGAAAGGTAAATCATAGTTTTGATAAGATAGTGATAAACGAAGCCATTGGTAAGTTCCTGGAGTTATTTCATTTATTGCTTTTGAAAAAAAGATTGCTGCTTCCTTTACAACAACAGAACGTCCGAAGTCAATGGCAGTTGACCCGCCTTTAGTAGTTTCCGGAGCATGATATAGAACTTTACCAGCGCCTAATAGAGTATAATCATTCTGTGCCAGTTCTAAATAGTGCGCGGCCATTTTATTGAACACAGGAGATAATGCTCCATGTCCAGAAGGCAAAGCCGATAAAGTGTTTCCAAAAGCGTCTAATCGAGCTTGTGTAGAATCAAATTTGAATTTAAAAATTAATCTTGGCCCAGTTCCAGTTGGGGTCCAGACTGAATCAGGATATATTTTCGTATCAACTTGAGTTGTTGGTATTTCTTCTTCAGCTACACTTTTCTTTTTACACGACGAAACAACTAAACAAATTCCAAAAAGTAAAATAATGGTTTTCATGAAATATATTCAATAAAGATTTAAGTAAATATATTAAATTTTGTATTAAGATTCAGTCGGTTGTTCGGAAATATTTTCGTTAGCTTTTTCTTCCAATGTTAAAGGCTCTTTATCAAATGGTCTTTTCCCAAATATTTCTTCTAAGTCTTCTTTAAAAATAACTTCTTTTTCAAGTAATTTTTCAGCAAGTAAAGTCAGTTTATCTTTATTCGCAACCAAAATAGCTTTTGTTCTTGCGTAAGCTATATCAATCATTTTTTTAACCTCTTCGTCAATTGTCTTAGCTGTATTTTCACTATAAGGTTTATTGAATGAATATTCGCTTTGTCCTGAACTATCGTAATAACTTACGTTACCTATTTTTTCATTTAATCCATAATACACAATACACGCATAAGCTTGTCTGGTAATTTTTTCTAAATCACTTAAAGCACCAGTTGAAATTTTTCCGAAAATAACTTCTTCTGCGGCTCTACCTCCTAAGGTTGCACACATTTCATCTACAATTTGTTCAGTAGTTGTAATTTGTCTTTCTTCAGGTAAATACCAAGCAGCACCTAATGAACGACCACGAGGAACGATGGTTACTTTAATTAATGGAGAGGCATGTTCGCACATCCAACTAACGGTTGCATGACCAGCTTCGTGAAAAGCGATAACTCTTTTTTCGTTAGGAGTAATGATTTTATTTTTCTTTTCTAAACCTGCAATGATTCTGTCAACAGCATCTAAAAAATCTTGTTTTACAACTTGTTTTTTATTTGCACGCGCAGCAATTAAAGCCGCTTCATTACAAATATTAGCAATGTCAGCACCACTAAATCCTGGTGTTTGTTTGGCTAAAAAATCAACATCAACACTGGCATCAATTTTTATTTTCTTTAAATGAACTTCAAAAATTTCTTTACGTTCATTTACATCAGGCATATCAACATAAATCTGTCTGTCAAATCGACCCGCACGCATTAATGCTCTGTCTAAAATATCAGCACGATTTGTAGCCGCCAAAATAATAACGCCACTGTTCGTTCCAAATCCGTCCATTTCTGTTAAGAGTTGATTCAATGTATTTTCACGTTCATCATTTCCACCAGCCGCTGCGTTTTTTCCACGAGCTCTACCAATAGCATCGATTTCATCAATAAAAATAATACAAGGCGCTTTTTCTTTAGCTTGTTTAAATAAATCACGTACTCGAGACGCACCAACACCCACAAACATTTCAACAAAATCAGAACCTGATAAAGAAAAGAAAGGGACTTTTGCTTCGCCGGCAACTGCTTTAGCTAACAATGTTTTTCCTGTTCCTGGAGGTCCAACTAATAAAGCTCCTTTAGGAATTTTTGCACCTAAGTCTGTGTATTTTTTTGGGTTTTTTAAAAAGTCTACAATTTCCATGACTTCAACTTTCGCACCATCTAAGCCCGCAACATCGTTAAACGTAATATTTATATTTTGATTTTTATCAAAGAGAACGGCTTTAGATTTTCCAATATTAAAAATTTGTCCAGCACCTCCTCCTGATCCTCCTCCCATTCTTCGCATCATAAAAATCCATAATACAATCATGATGATGATTGGAAACATCCATCCCATATATTCAGTCCAATCTTTCCTTTCTTCGCCTGAAGGTGACACTCGCAAGTATTGAGGGATATTTGCAGCTGTTTGAACATTACGAACTTGCTCAATAAAATCTTTTTTATCTGCAATTGAAATTCTGAAGTGTGGGCCTTTTTTTGCGCTCTCACCTGGAAACATAGGTGTTAAACTTTTATTTTTATCCAGAATTTTATATCTGTCTAATTTTAAACTGTCTGCACTGATAGTGATTTCAGCAATTTTATCGTTTACGATAACAATTTTTCTAACATCTCCTTTTGCAAGCATGTTTTGCTCGAATTCATTTTGATCGGCAGGAAACACCCTTCCTTCAAAATCCTGACCCATAAATACAAAAGCTAATAGGGCTAAAATGACAAGACCATAAATCCAATAAAAACTATTACCATTATTATTTGGCTCTCCGCCGAAAGGTGTTTGTGATTTTTTTCCAAAACGTTCTTTCATTTTATCAAACTGTTTTTTTCTTTCGTCTTCAGGGGTTGGGTTTTCCTTTGGCGTTGGATTTGATTCGGGGTTTGGCGCGTTTTCGTTTTCTGTATTTGTTATGTTATCGCTCATGTTTTCTTTTTTATAGCCTTCAAGGCAATTTTGTATTTTGCTAGGTTAAGTTTGCTCTTTATTCGAGTTATACTTTTTATTTATTAGTCTTCAATATTTGTAATTTCACCATCAGCCCAAAGTCCTTCAATATTATAGTATTCGCGTGTTTCTCTTAAGAATACATGTGCAACGATATTGACGTAGTCAATTAAAATCCATTCAGAATTTTGTTGTCCTTCGCTGCGAAAAGGCTTCTCTTTAGTAGCTTTTACAACTGTTTCTTCAATTTCATTTGAAATGGCATTAACATGCGTATTACTATCTGCATCACAAATCACAAAGTAATCAGCCACTCTATGTTCTAAAGCAGAAATATTAATAACAGTAATGTTTTTTGCTTTTTTGTTTTTCATGCCTTCAACAATGGCATCTAGTAAATTATCAGTTTGCGCTTTCGTTGCATTTTTTTTAGGACGACGAGCTGTGCTTCCTGGTTTCTTTTTTTGTTCTGTATTTGCAATACGGTTAGCTTCTTTTTGCTCTAACTCTTTTTCAGTTAAAGGTGTTTTTTTAACAGCCGTTTTTTTAGCCGCACTTTTTTTTGCGGGACTTTTTTTTGTTGCTGCTTTTTTAACAACTGCTTTTTTATCTGTAATTTTTGCCATATTTATTTTATTGCTAATACTAATCTCTTTATTAATTTTGTAGTCACTACAAGTAACAAATTTAATCTTTTTAGGCGAATGAACACCTTGTTTATAGGAAAGAATGTGCTTTTTCTGCCTGAAGTAGAGAGTACCAATACCTATGCCATTAACATGTTAAGGAACGTTAACGTTGTGGATGGCACCATTATTTACACCAATAATCAAACTCAAGGGAAGGGCCAGAGAGGGGCGGTTTGGACATCGGAAATAGCCCAAAACATTACACTTTCGGTCATATTGCAACCTCGATTTTTAGACATCAATAAGTCGTTTTATTTGAGTAAAATAACAGCATTAGCTTGTTATGACGTATTGACGGAAATACTTGATTCTAGTCAATTTGACATTAAAATTAAGTGGCCAAATGACATTTTAGTAAATAAAAAAAAGATTGGCGGTGTTTTGATCGAAAATAATTTGAGTGGAAGTGCCATTCATCATGCTGTGATTGGAATTGGTTTGAATGTTAATCAGGAGAATTTCGGAGATTTAAATTCAATAGCTACTTCGATGAAGCTTCAGAAAAACATTCATTTTGATATGGCTTTGATTTTGGAATCTATATGTTCAAAACTCGAAAAATGGTATTTTAAGTTAAAAGAAAATAAACTCGATTATATTCACTCAAACTATTTATCACATCTGTTTGGATTAAATCAGATTCATCATTTCATAGACAATTCGGGCAATAGTTTATATGCTGAGATTATGAATGTAGAAGAAAACGGAAAGTTATTGGTAAAAAACGCCCATAATGATTTTCTAAGTTTTGACATTAAAGAAGTAAAAATGAGTATGTAATTGATTTAATAAAAAAGCTCTTGTTAATTAAAACAAGAGCTTTTAGTATAAACATGAATCGTTTTTATTTTACTAAAACTTTACTAAAAATAGTAGTCATAATTTCTTCGTTTTCTTGCGCATGGCGTTTAGAAAAACCTGTTGCTGGGCTAGCTGCAGCTTCTCTGCCAATGTATTTTAATTTCAGTGAACGTAAATTATTATCTACAAAGCGCCAAGGCCCCATATTCTCTGGCTCTTCTTGTACAAATAAAAACTCTGTTGCTTTTGCATATTTTTTCAAAATAACTTCAATTTGTTTTTGAGGGAATGGATATAATTGTTCTAATCGAATAAACGCAATATCATGACAACCATCTTTTTCTCTGCGTTCAATCAAATCATAATAAATTTTTCCTGAGCAAAACGCAACGCGTGTTACTTTTTTTGAATCAATTGTTGCTGTTGAACCTGTCGAAACATCATCTAATACTTCTTGGAAATTTACTTTTGTAAAGTCGGTTAATTTACTTATGCAACTAGGGTAACGTAATAATTTTTTTGGTGTAAAACACACTAATGGTTTACGGAAATCTCTTTTTAATTGACGGCGGATAACATGAAATTGTTGTGCTGGTGTTGTTGCATTTACAATTTGCATATTATTTTCTGCACAAGCTTGTAAAAAACGTTCCATTCTTGCAGATGAATGTTCTGGGCCTTGTCCTTCATAACCATGCGGTAATAATAGCACTAAACCATTCATACGACGCCATTTGTATTCGGCGGAAGTTAAGTATTGGTCAATTATAATTTGAGCGCCATTAAAGAAATCCCCAAATTGTGCTTCCCAAATAGTTAATGAATTTGGTGATGCAAATGCATAACCATAATCAAAACCTAAAACAGCGTATTCACTTAATAACGAATTGTAGATGCTTAATTTTGCTTCTGCATCAATATTATTTAACGGAGTATATTCTTCTTCGCTATCTTCAATTTTAACAACTGCATGGCGGTGAGAGAACGTACCACGTTCTACATCCTGCCCGCTGAAACGAACAGGAAATCCTTCTTTCATTAAAGATGAGTAAGCTAACAATTCACCCATTGCCCAATCAAAATTATTGTTAGTAATCATCGCTTTTCTATCATCAAAAACTTTTTGAATTTTATTGAAGAATTTTTTGTCTTTTGGTAATTCAGTAGTTTTGTTTGCTAATTCCAAAAATAATTTTTCATCAATCGCCGTTTTTGGTGATTCATCAAAGGATGAGTCAGTAGCCATTTTTACCCCTTTCCAATTACCTTCTAAGAATGATGTGATTTTTACAGTTTCTGCTTTTTTAGCTTCATCTAAATTAGAATCTAATTCCGTTTTAAAAGCTACTTCGATTTGTTTTGCTTCGTCGGCTAATTCAGAGTTTTCTGATTTTAATTTTTCAACATAAATATCTTTTGCATTAGCATGCGCTGCAATAGCTTTATACAATAATGGCTGAGTAAAACGAGGTTCGTCACCTTCGTTATGACCGTATTTACGATAACATAAAACATCAATAAATACATCGCGATGAAATTCTTGACGGAATTCCATTGCTAATTTTGAAATAAAACATAATGCTTCAACATCATCGCCATTTACATGGAATACAGGGCTTAAAACAACTTTAGCAATATCTGTGCAATAGGTTGATGAACGAGCATCTAAAAAATTGGTTGTAAACCCAACTTGATTATTTATCACAAAATGAATAGTTCCACCTGTTTTATAGCCATCTAATTGACTCATTTGTAAAGTTTCGTAAACTACGCCTTGGCCTGCAACAGCAGCATCTCCATGTATAGCAATGGCACATGCTTTTGCATTATTACCTTTGTGACGGTTGTCAATTTTCGCACGAACGATTCCTTGAGCAACAGGCGCAACAGTTTCTAAGTGTGATGGATTTGGCGTTAAGCTGATGTGTACTTTTTTGCCACCACCGCTAGTTTGATCTGACGAATAACCCATGTGGTATTTTACATCTCCATCAAATAAAGAATCTTCACTTGGTCTTCCTTCAAATTCAGTAAACACATCTTTGTATGTTTTATTCATGATGTTGGTGAGCACATTTAAACGGCCACGGTGAGCCATTCCAATAACATAATCTTCAATACCTAAATTTACACCATGCTCCATGAGCGTATCCATTGCTGGTATAACAGCTTCTGCACCTTCTAATGAAAAACGTTTTTGTCCAACAAATTTTGTATGTAAATAATTTTCAAATACAACTGCTTGAGTTAATTTTTTGAGAATTGTTTTTTTCTCGATGGTATTAAACGCTGGTGTGTTTTTATTTTTTTCCATACGCTCTTGCAACCACTTTACAACTTTTGGTTCGCGCATGTATAAATATTCTGCACCAATGCTTTGGCAGTATGTACTTTCTAAATGACTGATAATGTCTTTTAGTTTAGCATTTCCTATGCCTATTTCATTACCTGCTTGAAAAACAGTTTCTAAATCCTTATCAGATAAACCAAAGTTTACTAAATCTAAAGTTGGCTCGTAGGTTCTACGTTGGCGAACAGGATTTGTTTTGGTGAACAAATGTCCGCGCTGGCGATAGCCATTAATTAAACTAATGACTTTAAATTCTTTTGAAACATTTTCGGGAATAGCTCCACCATCACCTTCATAAGATGTTCGCGCAAATTCAAAGCCTTTAAAAAAGTCTCTCCAAGATTCATCAACAGAGTTATTGTCTTGAGAGTATTGTAAAAATAATTGTTCGATAGCGTTAACATCGCTTGTGCCCACGAAGGAAAATTTGTCCATGTTAGTCTTTATAAAATAAAAGGCTAATTTAAGAATTTTTTAAGCTAATTTCCTTATTTTTGTTTAGTGAAGTTTACATTGTTTTGTATATTTATTTTTACGCAAAGCGTAACTATTTTCTCTCAAGAAAATCCGAATAGCAATGCGATTCAAAATTCGATGAAAGTGCGCGCTTTACAAGAGAAAAAAGCGGAGTTTCATCGCCGTACGAATGGTGAAAGTGAAGGGTATCGTATAAAAATACATTTTAGTGCCGACAAATCTAAAGCAAAAGAAGTTCAAACTAACTTTACAACTAAGTTTGCAAATATCCCTTCTTATGAAGAATACCAACAACCTAATTTTGTTATTAATGTGGGGGATTTTAAAACGAAGTTAGAGGCTTTTGAATTATTAAAAAGAATTCAAGTGGATTTTCCTTATGCTTTTATTGTAAAAAGTAAAATACGTCCAATGAAGTTGAATTAGGCCAGCCAGTTTTAATATTCTAATACTAAAATCTCTACTCTTCTGTTTTGCTCTTGTTCGTTTTCATTAGCTTTTGGCAATTTAAATAACATTTCGTGGTCTCCTTTTCCATTAATTTCTATGCGATTTTCATCTATGCCTTGTATGGTTAAATAATTTTTGATAGAGGTTGCCCTTGCTTTTGTAAATGCTATAATTCCTTTTTCATCCATCATATCACGTCCATTTGAATGACCTATAATTTGGATTTTTAAATTTGGATTCTTTTTTAATAGTTTATATAAATTAAACATAGATGGAACAGCTCTTGGTAAATATTGTACTGAGCCGCTCACAAAATTAATGGATCCAATCGAATATTTATTTCCTTTTTTTAGTTTTGGTAAAACCGTTTTAAGGATTTTTAATTGTGTAGTATCAGCAAGTGTAATACTTTTAGTAAAACTAAAACTACTATCATTATAAAAATTTAAATTATAAGGTTGGTTTTTGATTAGATGGGCAGTAAAGTTGAATCTGCCATCATCCGTTGTTTTTTCAAGTGATACAGTGTCGCCTTTTTGGTTGGTTAAAGCAATTTCTGTTTTAATCGCTTTATTATTATCATCCTTTACCGTTCCTTTAAATAGAACAGATTGTGAAATTTCAAATTCAATGGTGTGTCCATCACCTTTTTCGTATACATTGTCTAATACTAAATAATAAATTTCTCCTTTTTTTACAGTTAGGCTTTTGCAGTAAGCAGGGCCGATACCTTGGTTGACAAATTCATTTGTTGATTTAAAATTTAATCCAGTTTTTCCATTTAATTCTTCCTTATCTCTGCTGATGCATGCTCTAATTGGATTTATCTTGTATGATTGTAGACTATCACAAAAGTTATTTTTAGCCGCCTTAAATAACATAAAATCATAGTCGTCATCTGCTTTAGATGGCAGAATATGCATAGTTAATTCGCCAGTCACATTTATAATAAGCTTATACCAAGCAGAGTTATGTTCTTTTTCAAACGCAAAATTTGTTTTTTGTTTTCTAGGACTAATTTCTTTTACCTCTCCAGACCCTTTAGGAGCCATAGTTTTACCTATGGTTGTTTTTCCATTTAAATTAATAACTCGCGCCTTATTGCAATCGCAAAACACTGTGTCAAACTTTTTAGTTTGACTAAACATTTGGATTGTAACAAAAAGGAGGATAAGAAATCTCATAGTATCATCTAACGCTAAATCGTTTAATAAGTAACAAAAAAACCTTCAAATAATTTTGAAGGTTTTTTAAATATCAGTCCTTACTCTCTAAAAATAAAACAGAAAAGGAAAAAAATGTTTATGTTAATTACAATCCTAATAAAACTTCTTCAGGAATTTTTCCGCCAAACAACATTCGGCTTGGATTTTCTAACATCTCTTTTACTTTCACTAAAAAGCCAACACTTTCTCTACCATCAATAATACGGTGATCATAACTTAATGCCACATACATCATGGGACGAATTACAACTTGCCCGTTTACTGCCATTGGTCTGTCAACAACATTGTGCATTCCTAAAATAGCGCTTTGCGGGGGATTAATAATTGGTGTGCTCATCATAGAACCAAATACACCACCATTAGTGATGGTAAATGTTCCGCCAGTCATATCTTCAATCGTCAATTTTCCATCACGCGCTTTAACAGCTAAATCTTTAATTCCTTTTTCAATATCGGCAATACTCATTAATTCCGCATTACGTAAAACCGGTACCATTAAACCTTTTGGAGCGCTTACTGCAATTCCAATATCACAATATTTATTATACACTAATTCTTCTCCATCAATCATTCCATTTACTGCTGGATAATGATATAAAGCTTCTGTGACAGCTTTGGTAAAGAAGCTCATGAAGCCTACATTACTGCCATACACTTCTTTAAATTTATCTTTGTATTTTGCTCTGATAGCATAAATTGCCGACATGTCTACCTCATTAAAAGTAGTTAACATGGCCGTTTCATTTTTAACGGCTACTAATCGTTTTGCAACTGTTTTACGAAGTGAGGTCATTTTAGCGCGTTCCTTTTCTCTTCCACCTTTCCATGAATTAGAAAGCACTTCAGCTGCTGTTGGCAATCCATTTGATAAGGCTGCTAAAACATCTTGTTTAGTAATTCTGCCATCTTTACCAGTTCCATTTAGTTGGGTTGGATTAATATTATTTTCAGCCATTATTTTTGCAGCAGAAATACTTGGCGTTCCTGAAGCATAGCTTGTTGATGCTGGCGCGTGATTACTAGTTACAGCTGCTACTGGAGCGGCTTCTTTTTTAGCTTCTACCTTCACTTCAACTTTTGCAGTTTCCGTTTTTGCTTCAAGTTTAAATGATGTATCAATTTTTACAACGACTTGACCTACGTTTACAGTATCTCCTTCGGCAGCTAACACTTCAATTTTACCACTTTCTTCAGCATTGAGCGTTAGTGTTGCTTTATCTGAATCTATTTCTGCTAAAACGTCATCTTTTTCAACGATATCACCGGTGTTTTTTACCCAACGGGCAATTACAACTTCTGTTATTGATTCGCCTGGACTTGGTACTTTTAATTCTACAATTGCCATATTTCGTTTTTTATAAAAATTGAACTTTTTAAATACGATGTAAATTTATAAATATTATATCGATAAGCAATTTAAAAATAAGACGATTTTTAGTTTGTTTGACTTAGGCTATAAAAACAAAAAACCTTAGCGTTGAGCTAAGGTTTTAAAGTTATTTGCTAATAATTTCCAGATTAATTTCTTTTTCCGAAAATATTAAGAAGTGATAAAAATAAATTAATGAAATCTAAGTATAAACTTAATGCTCCCATGACTGCTAATTTTTTAAATGAATCAGATCCGTCGTTTTCTGCCAACATGTTTTTAATTTTTTGCATGTCGTAGGCAGTTAATCCAGTGAAAATAATAACAGCTATCACACTAATAATATAGCCCATTTGAGCACTATGCATAAAATAATTAATTAAAGATGCGATAAAAATACCTACAACTCCAATCATTAAAATACTTCCTAATTTAGTTAAGTCAGTTTTTGTAAAATAACCTGTAGCGGCCATAATACCAAAAAGAGCAGTTGTAGATAAAAATATATTTACAATAGAACCTATTTGGTAAATAATAAAAATATAACTGATGCTGATTCCGAATAAAGCAGAGAATCCTAAAAATAAACCAGCGATGGCTAAGTAGGATAATTTTCTAAATCCAGCTCCCATTCCAATTAACATGATTAATGGAGCAAAAGTTACAATATGACCTAACATTGATTTATGAAGCATGCCGTCTTCGCCTTGTGTGAGCATTAAATCAAGTAGGCTAGGAATATAAGCAAATGATAAAGATGTAGCGGTTGTAATTACCATGCCGGCAAACATCCAAGCGAATACCGTTGCTAATAGATTTTTTTGTGTGACAACTGAGTCGTATTGTATGTTGTCAATATTCGTTTTTCTGAAATTATTATCCATGATGTTTTTTTGAGTATAAAGATACAATAAATTCAAAACGTAATTTGTAAAAAATAGTTAAAGTTTGAGTTTTTCACAGATTTCATTTTACCAAAATACTCCAGTTAATTTTGTGAAAAGTTAAAATTTAGTTTATGCCATTTAATCACAATTTATTCCTTTATTTTTGTTGATATACATTATAAAATTGAAATAAATGTCTCAGCCTCAAGAATTACTTCATCAAATCGCATTGACCTTAATTGATGGAGTAGGCGATGTATTATCAAAAAACTTAATTGCTTATTGTGGAAGTTCGGAGCAAGTTTTTAAAGAAAAAAAATCTCATTTAGAAAAAATACCAGGAATAGGATCAATGGTTGCAAATAAAATTATTGCAAGTCAACATGTATTACAGCGTGCTGAAGAAGAAACTGAATTCATAACTGCGAATGGAGTTTCAGCCTTATTTTTTACAGATGAAAAGTATCCGCAGAGGTTAAAGTATTGTCATGACAGCCCGATTTTATTATATTATAAAGGCAATGCAGATTTAAATAGTTCGAAAATTGTTTCTGTTGTAGGTACACGAACACCATCTGAATATGGTAAACACATGACTGAAAAGTTAATCCGAGATTTAGCTCATTCAGGCGTGCTCGTTGTTAGCGGATTAGCTTATGGCATCGATGTGTTGGCACATAAAGAATCATTATCAAACAACTTGAATACAGTTGGAGTTTTAGCCCATGGTCTGGACCGCCTTTATCCAGCCGCTCATACAAATTATGCCAAAAAAATGGTTCAACAAGGAGGATTGCTTACAGAATTTATGAGTCTAACGAATCCTGATAGAGAAAATTTCCCGAAACGAAATCGCATCGTGGCCGGCATGTGTGACGCCTTAATTGTGTTAGAATCAAAAAGACAAGGAGGTAGTTTAATTACCGCTACAATTGCTAATGCTTATAATAAAGATGTATTTGCTTTTCCTGGCAGAGCTGACGAATTATTGAGCGAGGGTTGTAACGGTTTAATAAAATCGAATAAAGCAAACCTCATAGAAAGCGCCGAAGATTTATTTTACATTATGAATTGGAATGAAGAAAAAAAACAACGGAAAAGTCAGATACCTTTATTTATCAATTTAAGTGATGAAGAACAATTTATTATAGATTGCTTTAAAGAGAAATCACTATTACACATTGATGAAATTTGTGCTTTTACTCAATTGCCAATTAGTAAAACATCCTCTCACTTATTAACTTTAGAGTTTTCTAATCTTGTGAAATCCCTACCTGGTAAAATGTTTCAGTTAAATAATTAATTACGTACTGTTTTACTTTTTTCTAAAAACTTATTAATGAAGAAATGGCCAATGTAGATGAGTGGAATTAAAGCAATGGCAATAAAAAGTTTGAATACATAGCCATAACTAGCATTGGTCATGAATTCATTGAAGGTCCATTTTGCTGGTAAAACAAACGCAATGTATTGCACAACAAATGTATCAACTAGCTGACTGATTAATGTACTTCCAGTAGCTCGCAACCAAATAAATTTATTTCCTGTTATTTTTTTAAAGAATAAAAACATGTACACATCAACTAACTGTGAAATTAAAAAAGCAATAATGCTGCCGACAATAATCCATTGAGATTGGCCAAAAACAGTTTTAAAAACTTCATTATTTACTGGAGAAAATGAGGTTGCTGGAATGTTGATGGCGATGGACAAAACAATAAATGCAAAACTGATTAACCCAACTGTAATATAGGTCAGTTTTTTTACACCATCTTTTCCAAAATGTTCATTTATCAAATCGGTTAGTATAAAAATGATGGGCCAAAGGATGATGCCAATACTTTGAGTAAACAAGCCAAAAAACTGAATGAGTTTTCCACCAATAAGTTCAGCAATGATAGCGTTTGTTATGAAAAAACCAGCTAATACCAGGAATACAATATCTTTTCTGTTGCTAAAATTCATAGGAGTAAAAAATAGGTATTGTTTTCATTTTTTGCTTAATTTTATCAAGTATAAATATAGAACAAATGAATTTGACTAAGAAATCAAAAATATTTTTTATTTCATTATTAAGTACAGTGAGTCTGGTTTCAGTTTCACAAAACGTAAAGTTTAATAAGATAAGCCAAGAAGATGGATTGTCTCAAGCGTCTGTAAATGCTTTATTTCAGGATTCAGAAGGATTTATTTGGATTGGAACACAGGACGGTTTAAATAGATACGATGGATATCACATCAAAACATTTAAAACGGATCAGAATAATAAAAACTCACTATCGTCAAATGAAATTAATTGCCTATTTGAAGATAAAAATGGCCTTATATTTATTGGAACAAACGATCAAGGACTTTCAGTTTATAATAAATATACGAAACAGTTTACAAATTATATAACAAAGGAAGGGAAAATAGAATTGCCTGATAATTCCGTTAGATGCATTGAAGCGTTAAATGAAAATGAATTATTAATTGCCACTGATAAAGGGCTTTCTGTTTTCGACAAAACAAAAAAAGTATTTAATACTTTAAAAGTAAATGGAAATATTAAGGCTAGTAATATTAAGTATATTTTTCGGGATAGTAATGACCGTTTTTGGATTGCATCTTTTGATAATGGTTTATTTATGCTTGATAATAAATATTTAACTCATTTTCCAATACCAGAAAAGTTAAAAAATAAATCTAGTTTAAGCTCAAATAAAAATCACATGCGATGTATTACGCAAGTAGAAGGAAAATTGTGGTGTGGAACAGACGATGGACTTGTAATATTTAATCCAACAACTAAAAATTTCATTTCAAACGAAATAAAATTGAATTTAAGTAATCAATCACAGGCTAGGGTTGTTTCCTTTGCTAAGGAAAAAAATACAAATCAAATTTGGATTGGAACATGGGAAGGATTAGTGAAATATGATATCAAGAAAGGATCCTCTGTTAGTTTTAAAAGCAATGAACTTGATCGTAACTCTTTATCTAATAATAAGATATCGTGCTTGCTCACAGACAATCAACAAAATATTTGGATTGGTACTCAAGATAAAGGTGTCAATATATATTTTTCCTCCTCTATTAAATTTCCCTTATTAAATAAGAGCAATGGCTTAGAGAATGATTTTGTTTATTCAATCATACAGTCTTTTGATAAAAATATTTGGATTGGAACCGAAGGCGGTTTAACTGCTTATAATCCGCAAAAGTTAATTTTCGAAAATTTTGATTATATATTAAAAAAATATCAAGTAAAAGGTGTTTTGTCTTTGTATCAAGATCGTTCAGAGAATATTTGGATAGGTACTTATGGACAAGGTGTTATTGTTTATAATCCTAAAACAAAGCTCACAAGGCAATTACTCGGAGAAACTGCAGAGAGTGGAACAATAGTAAAAATTATTCAAGATAAAAAAGGGATTATTTGGATTGGAACTTATGCAAATGGTTTATATGCCATAAATCCATCGAATTACGCAATCGAAAATTATAATAAAAGTAACGGATTACCTTCAAATAAAATATATTGCATCTTTGAAAATAAAAAGGATAATACCATTTGGGTTGGAACTGATGGTTTTGGATTTTGTATTTTAAAATTTGATGCAAATTCTCGTATTTCACATGTAAATACATTTACGCATAAAGAAGATTCCAATTCAATTAGTTCAAATGTCGTGAATAATATCCGCATCGATAATGATGGTATTTTTTGGATTGCCACTGCAAATGGATTAAATCGGTTTGATTATTCAGAAAAAAAATTTAAATCTTACTTTGAACAAGATGGTATAGCGAATAGTTACATATATGATGTCTTGCCCGACAAATCAGGAAATTTATGGCTACCAACAAATATGGGGCTCACAAAATTTGACCCAAAAAATTTGAACGAAAATGGCAGTGCATTCAAAAATTATAC